>NZBC01000225.1 GCA_002687715.1 Planctomycetota bacterium
AACTTGCCCGGTGACCGCCTCATCACCACCGTAATGGCGAACCTCGGCTTGAAGGTGTTTCTGAGCGGACACGACATCGCGTGCGAGATGACGCCGGTCGGCGACCGTTTCGTCGCGGCCCGCATGGACGAGTCCGCCTCCGCGCTCGGGGGCGAGCAGTCCGGTCACGTCATCTTCCGCGACGCCGACCGCTGGTTCGGCGACGGCCTCTACACGGCGCTGCGCGTGCTCGAGGTCGTGCGTCGGGCCGGGCAGCCGCTCTCCGAACTCTGCCATGGAGTCGAGAAGTACCCGCAGATCCTCGTCAACGTGCGGGTTCGCGAGAAGCCGCCCACGGATGCCGTGCCGGACCTGGTGGCCGCGCAGAAGACTGCGGAGGCCGACCTCGGTGACGAGGGGCGCGTGGTCCTGCGGTACTCGGGTACCGAGCCCTTGCTCCGCGTCATGGTCGAGGGCAAGGACATCGAGAAGGTCCAGCGCCACGTGGATGCGATGGTCGCCGCCGCGGAACACGCGATCGGGGTCGGCTGATCCCATGCTCGCTCTCGCCGTGGAGACGTCGGGCCACCTGGGATCGGTCGCGCTCGTCGATGGCGAGCATCTGGTGGGCGAGACGGTCCTGGCCGAACGGCGGCGGCATGGGGACGCGCTGGGCCCGGCCGGCCGTGCCCTCCTCGCCGATGCTGGCAAGGAGGCCAGCGATCTCGAGCTCATCGCGGTCGGCATCGGCCCGGGGTCGTACACGGGCATCCGCATCGGGGTGACGTTCGCAAAGACGCTCGCGACGATGCTCGGGCGTCCGCTGGTCGGGCTGTCCGGACTGCTCGCGCTCGCGGACGATGCGCGCACCTCGGGTGATGCTCGTGCGCTCGTCGCGGTCATGGAGCCGGGGCACAAGACCCGATGCTATGCCGCAGCGTACGACATGGCCGAGTCGCTACCGCGCGTCCATCACGAGCCCGACCTCCGTGACCCTGCGGGGTTCGTGGCCGAGCTGCCGGAGGGGACGCCGATCGTCGGCAACGCGGTAGCAGACCACGCGGAACTCATCCGTGCCGCAGGTCGGGTCCCGGTCGTAGCGGCCGAGCTGCTTCGTGTCCGCGCCTCGACTCTGGGCGTCCTCGCTGTGCGGCGGGCGCGGGCCGGCGGGCCGTTCGACGACCCCCGGGCCCTGGAGCCGCTGTACCTGCAGCCCTCATCGCCGGAGCGTTAGAGGCTCGAGTCGGAGAAGAGCTGGAATGCCAAGGAGAACCCCTGCTTCTGCTCCAGGGTTCCAGGGTTCTCCTTCGGCTCTTCCTCCTGCCCCGGTTGCTACTCGTCGCCCTCGTCGTCCCGCTTCGACCGGTGATCAGTTTTCGCGGTCGCCGCCTCGCGCTTCTTCAACCGGTAGTAATCGAGGAAATGCAGGTTGGCCTGAATGCTCTCGGTTCCGCTGTAGGCGCAGGCGACGAAGAACTCCGAGAGGCTGGCGTCGCGCGACACCAGTTCTTCCCCGACTCGAAGCGCGGTCTCCTTGCATTCGCCGAGGTCGTTCTCGAACCGCTCCCACCATTCGCGTTCACGCTGGCCGAGGCGTTGGAATCCGAGGCGGGCCTTGACGTCCTGCAGGACGCGATCGATCTCCTCCGTCGTCCAGCCCGAGGTGTCGGAGAATTGGCTATTCCGTGCCGCCTCGTTCTGCTGCGACTCGGCCTCGCCCTCGTCTTCATCCGGGAATCCAAACGCGGTCCGACGGAGGACCTCGACCATGTCGGGTGCCGGCTCGGCCGTGGTGTGGGTCCGGGTGAGTCGGGGGGCCGCGCCGTCGGTGATGACGCTCCGGCCGATGACGATCTTGCGGATGCCCTTGCGGGCCAGCTCCGGGAGCTGGAAGCGCAGCTCGGCGAGATGGGCCAGCAGGACTCGCGCCAACCCGCGCGCCCCGACGCCCTTGGCCATGGCTTCCGCCGCGATCAGTCGCAGGGCGTCCTTCGTGAGTGTCAGCTCGATGCCGTGAATGGAGAAGAGCTTGCGCTGGTGCAGGAGGGGCGACGCTTCCGACCGGGCGAGGATCGTCTCCAGGTCGTGCTCGCTCAGCGCTTGGACCAGGGTCACCACGGAGAACCTCCCGATCAGCTCCGGGATGAACCCGTAGGTCACCAGGTCCTCGGTCTCGAGCTGTCCGAGGAACCCCGCGGGATCGGTCGCGTCGGGTTCCTCCGCGGTCGCCGCAAACCCGAGACCGCGGGCACGTTCCTTCTGCGCTCGTTGCGACACGATTCGCTCGAGCGACGAGAACGCGCCGGTGCAGATGAACAGCAGGTCCGTCGTGTCGACCTCTACCTCGCCACGTTCGACCTTGACCATGATCGGGCTGCCCTCGATGAGCGACAGCAGTCCGTGCTGGACTCCCTCCCCCGAGACGTCGCGGCCCCGGGTCTCGCGGCGGGCGATCTTGTCGATCTCGTCGATGTAGATGATCCCGCGCCGAGCGCGGTCGAGGTCGCCGCCGGCGCGGGCGACCAGGTTTGCGATGAGGCTCTCGACGCCGTCGCCGACATATCCCGTCTCCGAGAAGCGTGTCGCCACGCCGTACGAGACCGGTACATCGAGCATCTCTGCGAGCGTCTTGATCATCAGCGTCTTGCCGCAGCCGGTCGGACCGATGGCAAGGATGTTCTCACGCAGTCTGGGGCCGGGGTCGTCGTCTCCGGCATCTCGTGCGGCCAGAGCGAGATAGTGGCTGTAGACCGCAGTGGCCAGGTCTCGCTTTGCTGTTTCCTGCCCGATCACGACGCGATCGAGCCAGGCCACCATCTCGGTGGGGGTCGGCAGGGTGTTGATCATCACATGGCTTTCCGTTCGTGTGTCCCGATGAGCGATGTGTTGGGTGACTGCCGGTGGGCTCGACAACACCTCTATGAACGTCCGCGGGACCGGCTCGTGAGGTGCCGCTCCGGGAGGGGGGGACGGGGCCGGGCGAGGCCCTGGTGATAGACTCTGACCATGAGCGGGGTTAGGGGAGCCGGGGCGGCGGAAGGCCGGCCGCGGTCTTGGGCCGAAATCGATCTGGCGGCCTTTCGGACGAACGTCGAGATCATCCGATCACGCTCCGCCCACGGATGTCTGCTGGCCGTGCTGAAAGCCGACGCCTACGGGCACGGCGCCCGGACGTTGGCTTCCGTCGCTCGGACCGCTGGAGCGGTGGCGTTGGGAGTCGGCGATTCCACTGAAGCGCTCGAGTTGCGTCACGCCGGCCTGGGCGCGCCGATCCTCATTCTGGGGGCGCTGGTTCCGTCCGAGATTCCCCTCGTCGTCGCGTCCGGGATTACGCCGGTGGTCCACTCGACGGGGCGTCTTCAGGATCTGGAAGAAGAAGCACGGCGGCAGGATCGCATCCTCCCCGTACACCTGAAGGTCGATACGGGAATGGGCCGACTCGGGATGCATCCGAAGGTCGTCCCGCAGGCCGCCCGCGCCGTCGTGCGATCGGCGCACCTCCGCTTCGAGGGACTGATGAGCCATCTCTCCGGAAACGCCGGCGACCCGGGGAACCGGGCCCAGGTGCGATGTTTCGATCTCCTGATGCAGGAGCTCGCGACCGTGAACCTCGTGCCACCACAGGTTCACCTGCGCGCGACGTCGGGGGTGCTGGACACCGCGCTGCACTCGAAGAGCGAGACGCTCACGCGGGCGGGCGCCGCCCTGTACGGATTCTCCCCCGACGGCGAGCGACTGCCGGAAGGGCTGCAGCCGGTGCTCACGTTGAGATCCCAGATCGTCTTCCTGAAGGACGTCGAGCCCGGGGCCCCGGTGGGCTATGGCGGGCGTTTTCGCGCGTCGCGTCCGACGCGTTTGGCGGTGATCCCGCTCGGTTACGATGATGGGATGCCCCTGGGACTGGGAAACGGCGGCGAGGTGCTCGTGCACGGACGCCGGGCGCCAATCGCGGGGGCGGTGTCCATGGACTACACGACGCTAGACATCACCGACGTGCCCGGCGCGCGGGTCGGTGACACGGTGACCGTGATCGGCGCGGATGGCGCATCGGAGCGCATCACGGTCGAGGAGGTCGCGCGGCGCGCGGGGACGATCCCGTACGCCGTTCTGTGCGGCCTCGGCCGGCGCGTGGTTCGTATCCCGACGTCGGAACAGGTGTTGGCGTCATGAGTCGGCGCATGGCGGTCTTTCTGGGCACGGCGTGGATCGCGGTGCTCTGCGTCGCCGACGCGGCGTTGCTCCTGCGAACGGAGAGCCTGCGGCATCACGTCGATCAGGCGCTGGCGGAGGTGTTCCGGTCGCGGGTGACGTACGGAGCGTTCGAGGGCGGTTGGCCTGGCCGCATCACGTTGCGCGACGTCCGCGTCATGGACCCCGACCGGCCGCGCGAAGTCCTCGTCGCGATCGAGAAGGTGCGCATCGTCGTCGACTGGACCGGTGTCGCGTTCGGCGGCGCTCCCGTCGACGAGGTCCGGCTCGTGAACCCGTCGATGACGCTGGAGTGGAACGAGCACGGGCGCCTGGAGATCCCGTCGCCGCTGGCGGAGACCCGCGCCGGGCCGTCGAAAGGCCTGCCCCGCATCTCCGTCGAAGGCCTCCGGCTCAAGCTGCTTCACTCGCCGTACCTCGCGCGCGGCGATGTCGACATCCAGCTCCCGAACTTCGAGGTCGCCCTCATCCCATACCGCGGCGAGAAGTGGCTCTATCAGTTCGAGGCCGCGATCGGGGACGACCAGTTCGGCGACCTGAGGGCCCACGGGCTGTTTTCCGAGACGGCCGTAGACATCGAGCTCTCCCGAAAGGGGTTCGTCGTCACGGAGCGCATGAAGGACCTCGTCCAGCCCGACGTCGCGGACCTGCTTTCGCGGTTTCATGTCGACGGCGATCTGGAGATCCTGGCGGAGCTCGAGACGGTCCCGGCGGATGACGGAGGATCCCCGGGCGATGCGCGCTTTCAGGTGCAGATCAACCTCGATGGCGTGACGCTCCGCGCGCGGGACTGGCCGCAGCAGCTCCGAAACCTCCGGGGCATCGTCATCTACAAGGACGGTCGGCTCGAGGCCGAGCGCATCACGGGGTCGTTTGCGGACGCGCCGTTGTGGTTCGGGGGCCACGTTGATCTGACCGGCGGCGCTCCCGACATCAGCATCCGGGGTCAGCTGCTGGATCTGCGGATCACCGATGCGTTCGTGGATGATCTCGCGCACCTGCCGCACCCCGGTCCCGAGGTGAAAGAGCAGCTGTATCAGTGGGCGGTTCGCGGACCGGCGGACATCGACTTCTCACTGACCCAGCGTCCGCAGATCGGCGAGGAGTTGCGGCTGGTCCCGCACATCGTGGTGCACCTCAAGGACTGCAAGCTGAAGTTCCAGGGAGCGGTCAGCCAGGAATCCGGGGTCCGCGAGGGGTTCCCGTATCCGCTCGAGCACCTGCGCGGGCAGATCGAACTCGACGATCGTGGTCTCGCGTTCTCGTCGCTACGGGCGACCCAGGGCCCCCTCAGTCTCCAGGCCCGCGGGACGGTCGACTACTCTCGTTCCGATGACACGACCTACCAGGCCCACGTGTGGACCACTGGGCTGCGGATCGACGACCATCTGTTCAGCGCACTTGATGCCGATACGGCGGGGTTGCTGCGCGATCTGCGCGCGAGAGGCTCGGTCGACGTCCAGGTCATCGCGCGCCGGACGCCAGCGGATCCGGTCGGCATCGCTCCGGAGATCATCATCACGCTTGGGGGTATCGCGCTCACGCCTGAGCGGTTCCCCTACCGCCTCGAGGACGTGCGGGGAGAGGTTGTCATCGGACGGGACCATCGCATCTCCATCGACGGACTCTCTGTCCGCCACGGGACGACCCGCCTGAGCGCCCATGGCACGATCGGGATCGGCCCCAACGACGGTCAGCTGGACGGCGAGGTCTTCGGCGAGAACGTCGCCGTGGACGAGGATCTGCTCCGCGGGCTCGACGTGCTGGCTCCGGACGTTGCCAAGACAATCCGTGATCTGAGGCCGTCGGGCGCCATCCGGCGGCTGTCGGTGGCGATCAAGGGGGACCCGAAGCGCCGCGATCCGGAGATCGACGCGACGCTGTATCTCCACGACATCGGCCTCGCGCCCAAAGACCCCGGGGTGACGGTCACCAGTATCGACGCCGTGGTCGACATCTGGCATGGCCAGCGTCGCAAGGAGATCGCCATCCGTCGGGGCGCGTCCGGGCGCTTCGCGGGGGAGGCGTTGTCCGGCGAAGGCCGCTTCCGTCCGGGACGCGACTGGGTGTTGAAGCTCAACGCCAAGGACTTCCAGGTCGACGACGAGTTGCTCGACGCCCTGCAGGGGTTGTTGCCGATCCTGAAGAACAAAGCCGTGCGCCCGAAGCTGAAGGGGCGGGCCACTGCGGACGTCACCATCACGGATACGGGGGACGGTGCGCAAGCGGTCGCGATCATCTCCACGAGAGACATGTACGCGCAACCGCCGACGTGGACCGAGACGTGGCTGGACGGCATCCAGTGCATGATCCGGGTCGACGGCGAGGGGATGCACGTGCGCGATTTCGCCGCGCGCATCCCGCGGCCCAGGACGCTGCCCCCGCTGCCGCTCGCCCGCATCCGGCCGTCGGGAGATTCCAGTGGGGGGAACCAGCGCTTCCAGACCGATCCGGCGATCTTCGTCCACATGCCGAGCGGTGGGATCTTCTTCCATGGAGATCGCGTCCGCATCGGCATGAGCGATGTGGAGTTGAAGAACGTTCCCCTCGAGCCGTGGGTCCTCGACATCCTCGGGATGTCGCGCAAGGAGCGCGCGGCATTGAAGGTCCCGCCGCTGGCGGGGGTCATGAACCTGCGCTTCACGTCTGCCAACCTCGGCACCGATCGCGTCGTGCTGAACGGAGGCCACGCCGAGCTGTTCGGAGTGAACCTGGGCGCGGACGGCGAGTTGTATCTCCAGGATGGGACGCTCAAGAACGTCGACCTCGTGATGAACGACCGCGGGGAAGTCGAGTTCGGCGGCGATCGGACCGAGTTCGTCGCGAACAACTTCCGCATCTTCGGCGTGCCGATCCCACGGCTCGAGGCGCGTCTCCATGGCGACCGTCTCGGCGCAGCGCTGACGGAGATCGACGGGGTCGTGTTCGGGTTCGAGTACGACGCGTTCGACCTCGAGACCGCGACCCCGACCGAGCTGCGCCGGCGCGCCGCCCGATACGTGTCGAGCGAGGACGCTGTGAAACGCTCCGACGCCCAGCTCCGCGCGCTGATCGAGAGCAAGGAGGGGTTCGACTACCGTCATGCCAACCTCGACCAGTTGCGCGATCACGTCCAAGAGAGGGGCTACCTGGGGCGGTGGCGGGCCGGGCGGATGGACGAAGATCAGCTCCGCCACGTGATCGAACGCAAACGCGGTGCGCGCAGCCTGGGAGTCCTCTGGGGCGAGGACACACGGCTGTCCGTCACGTGGGGCGGCACGTTCAACCTGGATGCGCACGTGCGCGACGTGAACATCGGATCGGCGGTGAAGAGCTTCGGAGGGAACCCGGGCAAGGTGCGCGGGATGCTATCCACGCGTCTCCGGCTCAGCGGCGATATCGCGGATCTCGCGACGTGGAAGGGGAGCGGCTGGGTCAGCGCTGAGGCCGCCAACGTCGTTCAGCTCCCGTTCTTCCTCAACATCCTCAAGGCGATCGACGTGACGACGTGGATCGCCTCTGGCCGACGGACCCGTCTTCACTTCGGGTTCGACATCGCGGACAGCCTTCTCACGCTGAAGAAGGGCGGATGGCTTACCGGCGAGGGGGTCAAACTCGAGCTGATGAGCGGTCATATCACCTTCGGCGGCATCATTTCGGCCCGCCTCAACGCGAAACATGGCGGCTTCATCCCGGGACTCTCAGAGCTCCTCGCGTTCCTCCCTTCGCTGATCCTCGACGGAGTCGTCGTGGAGGGCCCGCTCGAGGACCCGAAGGTCGAGGCGCGCTCGCTCGGGCTGGGGTCGGACGAGCCGGGGACCAGCCGTGGGCGCAAGCCCAGGATGAAGCCCGCGAAGAAGAAGCTATAAGAGGTCATGCCTCTCGACCCCGAACGCATCATCGCTCTCGTCATGGCCGGCGGTGGCGGTACCCGGTTCTGGCCCCGGTCGCGGCGGGCGCGTCCCAAGCAGTTCCTCGCCTTCGACGGTGAGGGCTCGCTGCTTGCCCGGACGGTCGCCCGGCTCGACGGGCTGGTGCCACGGGATCGCGTCCTGATCATCACGGGCTCTGAGCACGTCGACCTGGCCTGCGCCGAAGCTGGTGTGCCCCGGGAGAACGTGATCGGTGAGCCGTTCGGCCGCGATACGGCGCCGTGCATCGGCGTCGGCACGCTTGCGGCGCGCGCTCTCCGTGAGGACGCGGTCGTCGTCGTCCTCGCGGCGGACCACCTGATCTCGCCCGAGGCGGCGTTCCGCGAGTCGATCCAACGGGCGGCGGCGCTCGCGGCAGATTCCGGATCGATCGTCACCATGGGATTGCGGCCCGATCGCCCGGCGACGGGCTACGGATACATCGAGGTCGGCGAACGAGTCGACGATGAGGAGCCCACGGCTCACAAGGTCGTCCGGTTTCGGGAGAAGCCGGATCTCGAAACGGCCCGTCGATTCGTCCTGGACGGCAGCTATCTCTGGAACAGTGGCAACCTCGCGTTCTCGGCGCAGACGATGCTCGACGCGATCGCCGAGCATCTCCCGGAACTCCACGCGCAGCTCAGCAACTTGGGTGATCCACGTAGCGCCGACGAGCTCGCCGAAATCTACCCGGACATCGAGGGCATTTCGATCGACTACGGCGTTCTGGAGCATGCCGAAGGACGGCTCTGTGTCGAGGCGAGGTACCAGTGGGACGATCTCGGAACGTTCGAGGCCGTGGCGCGGCACGCCGAGAAGCACGGTGACGGCAACCTCGGCCGCGGAGACGCGATGTTCCTCGGTTGTACCGGGGTCCTCGTCGACAACGACGCCGAGGGACTCGTGGTCGTGCAGGGTCTCGACGACGTCCTCGTGGTGCGCACCGGAGACGCCGTACTCGTCATGCCCCGCTCGCAGGCCGAAAACGTGAAGGACGTCGTTCGCGAGCTCGAATCCCGGGGGCACGAGGACCGGCTCTGATGGGCGCGGTCCTCGCGCTGGACTATGGCACGAAGCGTGTGGGTGTCGCGGTCACCGACTCCGATCGGCGCTACGTCTTCCCGCGCGATACCCTGACCCGTACGACGCCCGAGGACGATCTCGCTGCGCTCCGCGCGATCGTGGGCGATGACGGCGTCGATCTGATGGTCGTCGGCGTCCCGTTCAACGCGGACGGCACGGAGGGGCCGATGGCGAAGACTGCGCGCGAGTGGGGAGGCAAGCTCGCGGAGGCGCTCGGGCTGCCCTGCGAGTGGGTGGACGAGCGTTACACGAGCCAGGAGGCCGAAGAAGGCCTCCGCGAGACGTATCCCAAGAACACCCGCAAGCGGCGGATGCTCCGAGATCGCGCAGCGGCCGTGCTGATCCTCAAGACGTGGATGGAACACGGGCCCTGCGACTAGCGGACGCTGGGTTCGGGGTCAAACCCCGCTCACGCCCGCACTTGGCACGCCTCTGACCCGGCGCTAAGTTCGCTGAGCCAAAGGTACATCCCCATCCAGTGGGCGGCCGTAACTCACTTCTTTTGAAGTTCTTATGCGCACATGCGCGCGGTCGCCGGCGGAGCCAAGGGTGCCCTTCGTCTGGTCTGAGCCGCTCTTTTTGGCCGGGACTGGAGATCGGGTGGACAGCTCCGCAAGGCCGGCCCTGTACCGGGTCGTGGAAGACGGACACGGGGTTCGTCGGATCCGATCGCAGGGGGCCCTTGGGTAGAAGGAAACGACGTTCCGATGAGACTTCCGAAGGAGCAGAAGACCTCGATTATCGAGGAGTACAAGACCAAGGACGGCGACACCGGGTCGCCCGAGGTCCAGGTGGCTCTTCTCACGACGAAGATTCGTGAGCTGACGGAGCACCTGAAGATTCACAAGAAGGATCACGCCTCTCGTCGCGGCCTCTTGATGATGGTCGGCAAGCGCACGACGACTCTGCGCTATCTCAGGAAGACCAATCCTGAGCGCTACGCGACGCTGATCGCGCGACTGGGCCTGCGTCGCTGACAATCCGACGCACGCCCCCCATTGACATTGAAAAGTACATGCAATACGCAAAGGTAGAACGCACCATCGCAGGGCGCAGCCTGTCATTCGAGACAGGGCGCATTGCGAAGCAGGCCGCCGGTTCCGTGCTGGCCCGCTATGGCGACTCGATGGTCCTCACCGCGGTGTGCTCCGCGGACCCACGACCGGGACTCGACTTCTTCCCGTTGACCGTCGACTATCGCGAGAAGACCTACGCTGCCGGGAAGTTCCCCGGCGGCTTCATCAAGCGAGAGGGGCGCCCGAAGGACAAAGAGATCCTCACCATGCGCCTCATCGACCGTCCCGTGCGCCCGTTGTGGCCGGACGGATACAAGGACGAAGTCCAGATCATGAACACCGTGGTCTCGGTCGACAAAGAAAACGACCCCGACCTGGTGGCGATGAACTCGTCCTTCGCGGCGCTGCGTGCGTCGACCCTGCCCTTCCGGGGCCCCATCGCAGCCGTTCGCATCGGTCGCATCGACGGCGAGTTCATCGGGTTCCCCACGATCCAGCAGCTGGACGAAGGGGACCTCGAGCTGGTGATGGTCGCGTCGAAGGACGCGCTCGTCATGGTCGAAGGCAAGTCCGTCGAGATCAACGAGCCTGATTTCCTCGAGGCGCTCGATTTCGGCAACGAGATCATCCAGCAGATCCTGGAGATGATGGAGGAGCTCCGCGAGAAGGTGGAGGTCGCCGAGTGCACCTGGAAAGCGCCCGAGGTGGAAGTGCACCCGATTCACGCCGCCATCCAGGACGGATGGGCGGCGAAGATGAGCGAGGCGCTCCTCGTGCAAGGCAAGCACGAGCGGTACACCGCGATGGACTCCCTGAAGGAGGCCATGCGCGCGGAGTACATTCCGGCAGACGCCGACGACGTCGAGGCCGCCGCATTGAAGAAGGTGGTCAGCGCCGCTCACCGGGCCCTGTCGAGCCAGCAGATCCGCCAGCTCATCGTCAAGCAGAAGAAGCGCATCGACCTGCGCAAGCCGGACGACATCCGGCAGATCACCATCGAGCCGGGCATCCTGCCCCGCACCCATGGCTCCGCGCTGTTCACGCGCGGGGAGACCCAGTCCCTCGTCGTGACCACGCTCGGCACTCCGCGTGACCAGCAGATCGTCGATGGCCTGATGGAGGAGTACTCGAAGCGCTTCGACCTCCAGTACAACTTCCCGCCCTACTGCGTCGGCGAGTGCCGTCCCATCCGCGGCGTCTCCCGCCGTGAGATCGGCCACGGCTATCTGGCCGAGCGCGCCGTCGCCCCGGTGATTCCGAGCGACGACGAATTCCCGTACACCATCCGGATCGTCTCCGACATCACGGAGAGCAACGGCTCCTCGTCGATGGCGTCCGTCTGTGGCGCGACGATCTCGATGATGGATGCGGGCGTCCCCATCCGGCAGCCCGTCGCGGGCATCGCCATGGGTCTGGTCGAAGAGGACGGCGATGTCGTCGTCCTGTCCGACATCCTCGGCACCGAGGACCACGTCGGCGACATGGACTTCAAGGTCGCGGGGACGGGTCGCGGGATCACCGCAGTCCAGATGGACATCAAGATGCAGGGCCTCTCCCGGGAGATCCTGGCGGAAGCGCTCGAGCAGGCTCGCAAGGGCCGGCTCCACATCCTGCGCGAGATGATCAAGGCGATCGGGAAGCCGCGCGAGGACATCTCCGAGTTCGCACCGCGCCTCCTGCAGGTGCGCATCCCCGTCGAGAAGATCGGACTGGTCATCGGTCCCGGCGGCAAGATGATCAAGAAGATCCAGGAGGAGACCGGCGCCAAGGTCGAGATCGACGATGACGGCATCGCGGTCGTGTCCAGCGAGAGCTCCGAGGCGGCCCTTGCCGCCAAGGGCATGATCGAGCAGCTCACCGCCGAGGTGGAGGTGGGCCGCATCTACGACGGGCGCGTGGTCAGCATCAAGGACTTCGGCTGTTTCGTGGAGGTCCTGCCGGGCCAGGAAGGCCTGTGCCACGTGTCCGAGCTCGACTCCGAGCACGTACGCGAGGTGTCGGACGTCGTGTCGCTCGGCGACATGATTCCCGTCAAGGTGATCCTGCGCGACGAGCAGGGTCGCCTGAAGCTCTCCCGCCGCGTTGCCATGGAAGAGCTCAGCGGCGGTGGTCCGCGAGGGTCGGTGAGCGGAGATGCCGACGACGGCGCTGGCGAAAGCCAGGACGAGCGTCCGAGCCGCCCGCCCCGTGGCCGCGATCGCGACGACCGCCCGCCCCGTAGCCGCGATCGCGACGACCGCCCGCCCCGTAGCCGCGATCGCGACGACCGCCCACCCCGTGGCCGGGACCGTGACGATCGTCCGCCGCGCGATCGTGACCGCGACGACCGCCCGCCCCGTGGTCGTGACCGCGACGACCGCCCGCCCCGTGATCGTGATCGCGACGATCGTCCGCCGCGTGATCGTGACCGCGACGACCGCCCGCCGCGCGATCGTGACCGCGACGACCGCCCGCGCCGCGGTCGTGACCGTGACGACCGCCCGTCCCGTGGCCGCGATCGTGACGACCGCCCGTCCCGTGGCCGCGATCGCGACGACCGCCCGTCCCGTGGCCGTGATCGTGACGATCGCCCGTCCCGTGGCCGTGATCGTGACGATCGCCCGTCCCGTGGCCGTGACCGTGACGACCGCCCGTCCCGTGGTCGTGATCGCGACGATCGTCCGTCCCCTGGTGGCGATGATGATCGCGAATACGAACGGCCGCAGCGCAGTGATCGGGACGAAGGTAGAGACCGCGACGATCGTGGCCGGGGTCGCGATCGTGACGGTGACCGGGATGGTCGCGGTCGCTCGTCGTCGTCGCGTTCCGACGATCGCCGGCGTCCACGCGGTCGTAGCAACAGCGCACGCTAGTTGGCGGCCTGAGGCACCTCGCCGGATGTACTCCATCCGCGAGGTGTCTTCCGACATACCGACGTACGTCCCTGTGTGCCCGTCCAGCACGATCTTCGAAACCCACTGGTTTCCAAGGATTTGTGTCGCTCGGCCCCTGGGGCTCCCCTATACTCCGGGCGGATTGGGAATCCTGCCGTCGGGGGGAAGCGCCACTCAGCTAGGTGCGCTCCAGACCTTGGATACATGAAGGTGCTCCCCAGGTAAGACCATGGCGTGACCCTTCCCAGGGGACGTCACGAGAGGCACGCGATCCAGTCCGCAGGGGGAGTGCCCACATGCCCACCGGTCGCGTCAAGTGGTTCGACAACCGGAAAGGCTTCGGTTTCGTCGAGCAGGAAACTGGAGAGGACGTTT
This sequence comes from Planctomycetota bacterium, assembly GCA_002687715.1. Lineage (GTDB taxonomy): Bacteria > Planctomycetota. The sequence goes on from NZBC01000225.1 coordinate 13,426, forward strand.
TTGTCCACTACACCGCCATCGAGGGCGAAGGGTTTCGCACGCTCAACGACGGAGAGATGGTGCAGTTCGAAGTCGTGCAAGGTCCCAAGGGCCTGCTCGCTCGCCGGGTGACGCGGATCGAAGCGATCGAGCGGGAAAGCGAAGCCGCCAGCTGATCGCCGCTCGGGAGCGTTGATCTCGCCATGATGGAAGAAGTCACCATCGAGCCAGGCACGGCTCGGGCTTTTCGCTTGCCCGAAGGCACCATGTTGGGGATCCGCGACCGCGACGGGCACCAGGCGTGCGAGCTGCTCGCGGTCATCTCGGACGATCCGAGCGAACACCTCGATCCGTCCGTGACGATGGAGATCGTCGGGCGCCTGTTCCCGACGGAGAAGTCGAAGTTCTACACGAACCGCTACCAGCCGATCTTCACGCTCGTGGAGGACGCGGTGGGACAGCACGACCTCATGCAGCCTTCGACGTCCAAAGACTCGCGCGGACTCTTCCTGGGTGAAGACGGTTCGCGAGTCGGCACCCGTGAGTGGATCAAGGAGGCGTTTGCCACCGAGGGCCTCACCGACCTCCCCACCCTCCATCCGGTCCACCTCTTCCGCTACACCACCGTCGATGCGGAAGGCAACTTCGCCATGATGGCGACGCCGTCCGAGGCTGGAACCGGCGTGGTGCTCCACTGCGAGCGTCCTGTCACCGTGGTCATCGCAGTGTCGGACGACGAGATCTCCCCGGTCACGGGCTGCAATCCCACCCCCATCCTGGTCGAGATCTCCGGCGCGGTCTAGCCGTCGGCATGGTGGCCAGCCCTGCAGGCGGGAGTGCGGACCTCCAGAGCGTGTGAAGCAATCTGCTCTGGATGGGAGCGCGGACCTCCAGGTCCGCTCTGCGTCCGGATCCGGCTCCGCCGTCGGCGTGGACTTGGAGGTTCGCGCTCCCGGCAGACTCGGCTTCACCGCCGCCGCTGTGTCGAGTGTCTCACTCCGGCGCCCAGAGCCACGCCGTTCCGTCCCGGAGATCGAGGGGGTAGAAACCCTCCTCGTAGATCGTGAGCAGGGGGACGAACGGGTTCGGGCCCACGAGGTCGGCGACGAGTTCCCAGCCGACCATCATGCCGGTTTCCCAGAGAACCCGGTCGACGAGCTTGCGGACCACGGACGTAGGGAGGCGATCGTCGGCCGGACCTTCGAGGCGGGTCCAGAGCTCGTCTTGGGACAGCGGGAGTGCCTCCGGGCGCATGAGGAGCGCTTCACCGGAGATCATGAGGAGGGCGTGTCCGGCGGCGCGGCCGCTCTCGATGACGGCGTTGCGAAGGGTCGCGAACCGCTCGCGCAATGCCGCGTCCCACTGAGTCCGCTCGAGGGCACCTTCGTGTTCGCGGAGGGCAGATCGGCCTTCCCACGGGGCGAGGACGTTCACGTCGTGGACGAGGTCAAACCCGACTCGCGACGCGTGTTCCTCGAGGGCGTGGCCAATCCGGGTGGCCGGCGGATCGGGGTGCGGGTGCCGCCGGAACCAGTTGACGGCAGCCAATCGCCGCACCAGCGCGGCGATCTCGCTCGACCGGGGCCATCCGTCGTCCGTAAGCAGCGGCGATTTCACCTCGGAAGCTTACTCGCGGTCCAGTTTACGGGAAGCAGCCGCCTAGCCGATCAGCTGCCCATGAGCCCACCCAGCACTGCCGATTCAAGGTCCGTATCGGAGTTGCTCACCCCGTCGGTCGTCGTCGGTGGCGTCCCGTTGCACACTCCGGACACCATCGAACTCGAGAGCGTACTCCACCGTACCTTTGACGGGGGGCGCTTGCGGCGGGTCAGCACCGTGCGGCTGCGCGACTTATGGCGCGCACGCAAAGACCCTCACTTCCGTTCTATTCTCTCGCGTCTCGACCTCGGGATCGCGGCCGGCCAATCGATGGCGTCCTGGACGCGGCTGACGGGACAGTCGCTCCCGAAGGAACGCTGGATCGGTGATCTCGCCGACCTCGTGCTCCGGGTCGCCCGCGAAGTCGATCGCAGCGTGTTCTTCCTCGGTGGCGAGGGTTGTGCTCCCTACGACTGGGCGCGTCGCGCGCACTATCGGTTCCCGGGCGTTCGGCTCGCCGGGGCCTTCGCGCCCGGTCCGGACTTCCGCGACGCCGAGGGCGGACGCCGGCTCCTGGATCGGATCAACGATTCCGGCGCGGACGTGATCGTCGCCCTTCCCACGACGGCTCGTGGAGAGGAGTTCCCGTCTCGCTACGCCAGCCGCCTCGACGCTGAGCTCTACGTCAACCTCTGGTCCGGCCTCTCGGGCCACTGGCAGACCCCGTCGGCGTGGAAGCCCCGCGCCGCACGTGAGAGCCTCCAGATCGTCCCGGCGTCCCGCGTGGTGTTGATGCGGAACTGACGGGCCCGGACGTTTCTTGCCCGCCGCCGCGCCCCTCATAGAATGTGTCGGTGGCCGGACAGGCATCGACAATCGTTCATCCAACCGCGGCCATCGCGGGAGGGGTCGAGCTTCAGCACGACGTGAGAGTCGGGCCGTATGCCGTGATCGAGGCCGGGGCCCGGATCGGGCGTGGCACGACGATCGATGCTCACGTCGTCGTGAAGGGCTCCGCGACCATCGGCGAGGACTGCCGGCTGCACGCAGGAGCGGTGATCGGTGACGATCCCCAGGACCTCGCTTTCGAACGGGAGATCCCGTCCAGAGTGCGTCTCGCCGATGGCGTGATCGTCCGGGAGCACGCGACGATTCACCGCGCGACGACGGAGAACGGCGCGACCCGCATCGGGCGTGGCACGCTGATCATGGGCGCCGCTCACGTAGCTCACGACTGTCAGATCGGCGAGGAGGTCGTGATCTGCAATGCGGCGCTCATCGCCGGTCACGTGCAGATCGAAGATCGCGCGTTCATCTCGGGCAACACCGTCATCCATCAGTTCTGCCGGGTCGGGAGGCTCGTAATGCTGTCCGGGCTATCGGGGATCGGTCGCGATATCGGTCCATTCCTGACCGTCGCGGGGCGATCGGACATCGTCGGGCTGAACTCCGTCGGCATGCGGCGGGCTGGGCTGGACGGCCCGGCGCGCCGACGGGTCAAGGATGCCTACCGCCAGCTGTTCTCGGCGCGGACGCTGGCTGACGGGCTCGCCGCGATCACCCCGATCTCCGATGCCGGGGAGGAGATCATCGCGATCGTCGAGTTCTACGCCGGGTCTCGGCGCGGCTATTCCCGTCCGCCGGCGGGGCACGCGTTCGGCGGTTGAGCGGAAGACCGGGAGACGCTATTTGGCGTCCTTCTTCAGCGCGTAGATGAAGATCTTGCTCGCGCCTGGCGCCGCGATGACGACCTCGGTCTTGCCGTCGCCATCGACATCACCGGCGCCGACGGCGGCGCCGAAGCCCTTGGTGCCCGAGCCGCCGGGCATGAAGGCTCTCGATGGGCGGGGCGGCGGATCGAACGCGGGGGGGTCGAGGAAGAGCACGACGCGTCCGATGGCGGGGGAGCCGACGAGCAGATCCTCCGTCTTCCCGCCGCCGAAGCGCCCGGCTGCAAGGGCGGCGCCCTGCTGCTCGAACGCGATGAGGCCGCGCAGTGTCGCGACGGTCTTGAGCTTCTCGTGCATGCGTCCGAGATCGAGTTTCTTTTGCGTGTCCTTCCAGGCGACGGCGTGGACCGCGCCGACTTCCCGGTTGCGCTGATGGCCGCGCCGCGGCTCCGAGAGCAGGAGGTCCTTGGTGCCGTCGTCGTCGAGGTCCATTCCCGTGAGGGCGTGGCCCAGCCGGCCGCCGCGGTTGCCGCGGATGACGAGGTCGACATCGTCCCGACCGAGGCGGATCGTCGTCGCCTTCTTCTTGAACCGGTCGCGGCGGCCACGCACCACCGTGACGGTGCCCGTCCCGTCGCGGTGGTCGGGAGAGCCCAGGACGAGATCGTCGATGCCGTCTCCGTCCAGATCCTCGCAGAGCAGCTGCGTCCCTAACGACTCGGCTTCGCGACCGACGATGATCAGGTCGGCCTCCATGCCCTTCTCACCGGCCTTCGCCTTGCTCTTCTTGAACCGCTTGCGGCCCCTGAAGACCCATACCCGGCCCGCGGACCGGGTCGTGCCGACGTTGGCGTACGACTCGGCGACGATGATGTCGTCGAGCTTGTCGCCGTTCAGGTCGCCGAGGGTCACCGCTCGGCCGAACCCGAACAGGCGCGTCTCGCCATAGAGGTTGAGTGTGTTGGAGCCGGCGACGCCCCCGCCGAGGACCGCCCCGCCTCTCTTGCCGCCGAGAATGAGGTGGCACGAGCCGCGCGACTCATTCGTCCCGGGTGCGCCGACGAGGATGTCGGGCAGGCCGTCTCCGTTGACGTCGCCGATCGCGAATGACGATCCGAACCGGGATCCGGCCATCTCGCCGAACCAAGACACGGAACGATCATCGAGGTCTTCGCCGTCGCCACCCTTCAGGATGAAGAGGCGTCCCTGCTGATGGCGTTCGCCTCGCTGATGGCGGGGCGCGCCAGCGAGGATCTCTGCCTTGCCGTCGCCGTCGATGTCCGCGACTTGGAGGACCTGTCCGAGGTCCTCGATTCCATGGCCCTCTACGACCAGTTTCTGGGCGGAGAGCGGCCCGAGCGCCGCTGAGAACACGAGGAGGATGCGGGCGGTGGTCTTCACCCCGGCATGGTAACGGATCGGCCTACTGGATCGTGACAGCCTCGGGGGGCGCGAACTGGGTGAACCCGGCCCCGGTCAGGTTGGGGCCGCCCCACTGGACCGCACAGACGTCGAACGTCGCCCCGGAGAGGCCAGGCAGGCTGAGGTTGTAGAAATACAGACCGTCGACCGTCGTGACGACGTGGGCCGGCGCGGTGTTCAGGGGCGAACCCAGCATGGCGAACGTGAGCGGATCAGGGTCGAGACCGAAGAACGGCCCGCTCCCCGTCGGGCTCGCGGTGCTCAAGCTGCCGAGGACGTACAGCTCCGCCCTCTGATCGAAACAGAAGGCGATGATGTCGAGGCTGTCGGTCGCGTTGCTGCCGAGGCCGATCTGCGGGGTCGTGCAGTTGAGCGGGTCGCTGGGCCAGTTCCGGGCCTTGGCGCGATAGGAGAACCCGTTTCCGTCATAGAGGATGAGCTCGCACCAGACGTCGCCTTCGCTCGGAAGGACGTCGATCTGGACTGCGCTCAGGATGCCCACGCCGCTCGCCGTGCCGTCTGTCGTGAGGTCGGACAGGACCCGGTTGATGCGGAGCAGCTTCTCCTGGCCCGAGGGTGCGACTTGCGGCACGAAGTCCGCGAATCCGATATCCACCTGCTCGAGCGGACCCATGTCGATGCTGAGGACGCCGTCGTTGGCCGGGTTGGCGTTCGGCAGGACGAGGTCCCACGTCATGCCGGCAGGCGCGACGGGTCCTACACCCGGTCCCACGGGGAGGGGGCTGAGGAGCGCGTCCCGACCGAACAGCTGGGTGTTCATGTCCAGTCGGCCGTTGATGATGATCGGATCGAAGATCGGGTCACGCTGCTCGACCTTGTCGAGATACGGGTGATCGACGAACGCGATCCACGCGACCGAACCCGGCGCCGAGATGCTGACGGTGGCCGACACTGCGTTGACGGCGGTGCCGAAGCCGCCGACCTGGTTTACGGGCTGGGCAGGATTGATGACCGGAGGAGTGAAGAACGGGATCCCCGGGTCCTCGAAGTTGTTGGTCGTCGTCCCGAAGAAGAACCCGCTGACTCGCGCCATCTCGGGATTCACGATCGACGGAGACGCCAGCACCGGCGGCCCTTGGTAGTTCGGGTTGGTCGGGAGCGGAGGCGGACCGATACTCGGATACTCGATCCAGTCCAAAGCGGTGTTCGAGTCGACGCGGTATCCGCGGATGATCGCGCCACCCGTGAAGTCCACCGCCGGACCATTCCACGGCGCCGTGGGCGAGCACGGCGGCGAGGAGAAGCCGTTCAGGAACACGATGTCCTGCACGGCGGGGAAGCCGGCGACGGCCGGGATCTGGAGACACACCGCCCACTCCTGGAGCGGATCGAGGATGCCCGCACCGAACAGGCTCGGGACGGTGATGACCTGCTCGACGGCCCCTACGATCGGCGGACCCCCCTGGTCGGAGACCACCACCGTCCCGGTGCCCGGGGACGCCAGACCCGCCGTGCTGACGGTGGGCGCGTAGAGGGGGATCCCGCCGCCGGCGATGGTGAAGGCCGAGGTGAGGAGGCCGCCGGAGCCGACGAGGGTGATGGTCGCGTTGACCAGGGGCCGCGCCTGGGCGGGGTCCAGGTTCACGAGCTCGATGTAGGTCGGCAGACCATCACCCACCGACTCGTGGTGGATCTCGCTGATGATGATGCCGCTCCGTCCCGGAGGTTGCGCGGAGACGCTGGTCGCGAGCAGCACGACCAGGGCGACCGCCGCAACCGATTGGCATTGCGTGCGTGAGTGCATAGCTGTGACTTTTGGGGGATCGGAACGGGACGGAGGGAACACGACAAGAATACCCCCGGCAGGGGGCCCGGACCAAGGTGACCCGTGCTTGGCACGGATGACGCCCCCCCTTACAATCGCAGGGTTCCCTTATGCAAGATCCCCGCTGACAAGGACTTGGGCTCGACATGACCGACCTCGGACGCGAGCGCCGGGGCGACCCTGGCGATCGCACACTACAGGGCATCCGCGCCTTGATCGTCCAGGCCCAGTCCGGCGACGGGGCGGCGCTGTCACGCCTGATCGAGATCCACGAGCCCATGATGCTGCGCTGGGCGCGGCGCCGACTGGGGCAACCGCTGCGCACCCTGGACGAGACACGGGACGTTCTCCACGACGCGTATCAGGTGGCGATACAGAAGATCGGCGCCTTCCGCATGGATGACAACACGTCTTTCGCGCGCTGGCTGCGCGGCATCATCACCCGGGTCGTCCTGCGCAAGGCCGGAAGCCCGTGGCTCGCGCGGCGGACCCCGCTGTCGGACGACTTCCATCCCCCCGATCTCGAGCTCACGCCGATGACCCGGATGACGCTCGAGGACCTGAAGAACCACCGCTACCGCATCCTCCGCGAGATGGAGCGCAAGGATCGCCTGATCTACCGCCTGCGGGCCCGAGGGTGCTCGTCGTCGGACATCGCGGTTCGCATCGGGATGACCGACCGTGCCGTGCGGATGCGATTCGCGAGAACCGACGCGCGCATTCGCTTGCGGATGCGTCAGCTCGTAGAGACGAGTCCACATGACGGGCTCTGATCACGCGGGCGACGCACCCGACGCGAACGCGTCCGAGCAGCCGGGCGGGCGAACCTCTCCCACCGAGCGCGACAGCCGTTTGGAAGAGCTCCTCAGCGCCTTCATCCTCGAACAGGAGGAAGGAAAGCACCCGCAGATCGAAGACTGGATGACGCGCCATCCCACGTACGCGGAGGACCTCGCGGTGCTGCTCTCCGATCCGAGCGCGCCGCGTCCGCTGTCCACGGAGTGCGACGAGGACACGCTCGGCTTCGACGCCCCCGCGCCCGAGCCCGTTCGTCGGATCGGTCCGTGGGAGATTCTCGAGAAGGTCGCGACGGGCGGCGGCGGTACGGTGTATCGCGCTCGCCACGATGACGACCGGCACGTCGTGGCGCTGAAGGTGATGGACGAGGTCGCCTACGCCGATGCCCGCGACTTCGAGCGCTTCGAGCGCGAGGCGCGCATGGTCCAGAACATGGACCTCGTGAACGTCGTGCCCGTTGAAGGCATGGGTGCAAGCGACGGGCGCCGCTGGATCGCGATGAAGTGGATCGAGGGTTCCACCCTCGGTGGCCTGTCGGAGCAGATCGCGGACGGCGACGAGGACCCGCGAGTCAAGCGGCTCCGTCCGATGCAAGAACGAGCGCGACTGCTCGCCCGGGTCGCGCGGACGTTCGAGGCCGTGCATGGCTACGGCATCCTCCATCGCGACATCAAGCCCAGCAACATCCTCATCGACCGCCTCGGCGAGCCGATGATCATCGACTTCGGTATCGCGCAGGCGCCCGAACTCGGCGAGCTGACGATGACCGGCGACGGCCTCATGGGCACGCCGCGCTACCTGGCACCGGAGCTGCTCGAGGGCGGGAACACCGAGGTCACGCGCCAGACCGATATCTACGGGCTCGGACTCTGCCTCTACGAGATCGCGACGGGCACGCGGGCATTCGTTCAGCGGACCCGCTCTGATCTGTTCACGCAGATCCGCATGACCGGGCCCCTCGATCCGCGCCGGGCGTGCGAGGGCGTGCCGCACGCGCTGTCCGCGATCATCTTGCGAGCGATGGCGATCAAGCCACACCGCCGCTATCCGACGATGTCGGCGTTCGCGGACGACCTCGAGCGTTTCGCGCGCGGAGCGCTACCCGACTCCGTGACGCTGCGGAGTGCGGCGCCGTGGCGGCGGTTTCTCATGCGGCGATGGCGGGGAGTCGCGGCGGCTGCGGCCGTCGTCGTCGCCCTGCTTGGGGCCCTCCCGTTCGTGCTCGATCACTTCGCGGAGAAGGAACAGAAGGAGCTTGCGCGCCGCAATCTCGAAGAGCTGCGCGCCGAGGTCTCGCCGTGGTTCCTCGCGCCGCGGGAGATCGGTCCCCGAGGCGACGTTGGTCTCGATGCGGCGGCGCGGGAGCTCGTGCAGGCGGCGCCCCAGGATCTCGATGCTCGCATGCGCGCCGCCTGGATCCCGTTTCTGAACGGGCGGCACGAGCACGCCATGTCGTTGCTCGGGCCGGCGTCGGCCGAAGAATCCGATGCGCTCGGGCTGTTTCGCGCGTGGCTCGAGCTTCGACTCGATTGGAACGTCAAGGGCGAGCGCATCGACAATGCGATTCACTCGATGAACACCGGCGACGTCATGGACGTCATGGACGTCGGACGGCAGGACGACTGGTCACCCACTGCTGAAGTGGTGCGCTTCCGGCTCCGACCTCCGCCTGGCCGGGCGGTCGCGACCTTGCTCGAAGACTGGGACTACGAGGCCGACGAGGTTGACGTCAACTTCCTGCACGTTCGCGCCTATCTCCGGTACCTTTCCATTCCGACCGGGTTCACCGATGCCAAGCGCCGGCGAGCCGGCATCCGGCCCTGTCGGGCCGATCTGGAAGCCGTGTTGAAACGCGAGCCCGGTCGGTCGTGGGCGCGTTACCTGCTCGCGTCGCTGTTGCTGCGCCACGTCGATCCGAAGCTCGCGCGGCCGCATCTGGAGCATCTGGCGAAGGAGCTGCCGGACAACGCGGGCGTCGCGTATCTGCGCGGGCTCTCGCAGCTGCTGAAAGGGACTGGAGACGGACCGGACGACCGCGATGACGGGCTCGCGTCGACGGAGTTCGAGCGGGCGCGCTCCCTCCTCGCGAAGTGGCGAGCGCGGTGCGAGCGCGTTTCGGGAGACACCGCCTTCGAGGACCAGCTGGAGCGCAAGCTCCACGGATTCACCGTCGTTCTCGAGATCAAGCGGGGGCGGTGGTCGGCTGCGTTGGCGGCGGTGAACCGCTGGAAGGACGCGCACGGCGGGCCGTACTGGCAGGACCGCCTGCTCCCGGTGCTCTTCGAGGCCCGCATCGCCGCGGCACAGGAGTTGACCGACAAGGTGCACGCGCTGCACCAGCAGGCGGAGACGATCGCTGGCGCGCGGGCCCTGGTCCCGCTCGAGGCCGCGCGCTACGCCCGGACCGTCGAGAAAGACCTCGAGCGCGCGGCGACCCTCGTGAAGGCGGCCCGGGACCGGAATCGGTACCGCCACCCCGCGCCGACGTCCCTCGAGTCGTGGCTCATGGCGGGGTGGTTCGGAGCCCGGCCCTACGCCCGGGGGGTCGGCTTCGTATCACACATCGAGCGGCCGCCGCCGAAGAATCGCTGAGGACCGCCGCGCCCGTTAGGATGACTCCCCGGCTCCTGCCCGAGCCCTGGCCCAGACTGCTCACGACCGAGCTGCACTTCTCGCTACGCGTTCGTGAATAGTCCGGGCTAGCCCACCCGGAGAGAATGCGATGCGGTTCGTGCTCGTCCTTGCGCTATTGATCGTCGCGCTGCCGGCCCAGAAGGTCTTTCACACGTACACGCAATGGGCGCCGACGACGCTGGACCCCCAGCTCGTCAACCACGCCGCCTATCTGCGTTATCACGCCCAGCTCTTCGAGTCGCCGCTGGAGATGGGATTCGGTGAACGGGGGCACTGCGACATCCGCCCTGGGATCTGTTTCAAGCCGATCATCTCCGAGGATGGATTGACCATCACGTTGCGCGTGCAGCAGGGCATTCGATTCCATCCCGATGCGTGCTTCAAGGACGGCAAGGGACGCCAGGTCACCGCGGCCGACCTGAGGTACATGTTCATGCGGCATGCGGATCCGTCCCATCCGAGCGTCTACTGGGAGTCATTCCTCGCGGGACGCATCACCGGGCTCGACGCGTGGCGTCGGCGCGCGCAGGACCACGGGGTCGCCGACTATGACGCGAAGCTCGCGGGCCTCATTGCGGAGAAGGACGTATTCCGGCTGCGGCTGACCGCTCCTTATCCGACGCTGATCTCGCTCCTCACGCAGCCCTGGGCTTCGATCGTCCCGTCCGAGGCCGTTCGGCGCTACGGCACCGGGTTCGGAACGGCCCACCCGATCGGGACGGGGCCGTTCCGGTTCAAGAGCAAGGACGCCCTTGGCACCGTCGTACTGGTCAAGAACACCGACTACCGCATGCAGGGGTGGCCGCACATCGACGAGGTCCGGTTCGAGGTCGTCGACGATCTCGACAAGCGCACGACTCGCTTCCTCAACGGCGACCTCCACGTGCTGGACGTGTGGGCGAACAACGCGGACCGGCTCCTGAACCGCTTCGGACTGATCCAGACGGCGTTGCGGCGCAAGGGCATCCGCTACACGTATTCCCCGCCACTCGAGGTCTCGTACTTCTACTTCAATCTCAAGAACAAGATCCTCGCCAAGAAGGGAGTGCGGGAAGCATTCGCGTACGCCATCGACCGGCGTGCGCTCGCGAAGATCGTCGACGGACCCGGGTACCAGCTCGCGAACTCGCCGCTGCCCAGGGTCTTCCCGGAGTCGGCGCCCGTTGATGCCAAGCCGTACCTCTACGACAAGCGTTCCCCCGGCCGCGCGCGAAAGTGCTTGAAGGACGCGGGATTCCCGGAGGGCAAGGGACTACCGGAGTTCGTGTTCGACTGCCCCGGCGAGCTCGCGGAGAAGGATCGTAGGGCGATGGCACTGGTGAAAGCGAACCTCGCCGAGATCGGCATCAAGGTCCAGCTCCGCGAGGAGAAGGACTTCAATGCCTACATGAAGCGCGTCGGCGAGGGCGACGTCCAGATCGGTTGGACGCGTTGGTACGCGGACTACCCCGATGCCGAGAACTTCCTGATCCTCTTCCGCAGCCATGAGTCGCCGACGGGCACGTTCAACTACGGCATGTACAAGAACCCCGAGTACGACCAGCTCTACGACAAGATGAGCAAGCTGTATCCGGGACCCGAGCGGACGGAGATCATCACGAAGATGGTGGATCTGATCCGACATGACGTTCCGTGGGTCTTCCTCTACTACCCCCGCCACGGGATGCTCGTGCAGAAGGGCGTCTTCGGCTTTCGCAACAACGTTCTGAACTACTCCTTGCGTGACGTTCAGCTGAGGTAGAGCTTCACGGTCGATGGGGAAGGGGTGACGAATCGTCCCTCGCGCGGCTTGTGCTGCGTCGCTAGAGTGAAGGCGCTGAATCCCCAAAGGACCCGAAACCTGGAGTTCGTCATGTCGTCGGTCCGAACCCTGCGCCCCATCCGCAGCCTCGCTTCAGCCCTTGCAATCGCCGTCGTCTGTCTCCTGCTGACGGCGCCTCTGGTCGCCCACGTTGTCTTGGATTGTCCGAATGGCGGAGTCGTCCTGATCGCGGGGACGACGTACACGATCGTCTGGCACGTTCAGATCGGCCACAACACCCAGAACTGGGACCTGTGGTACTCCACCACGGGACCCAACGGGCCGTGGATTCCCATCGTCATGGACCTGCCGGCCGGCAACACCTCCTCCGGCGCGGTGCACTCGTACGTGTGGACGGTTCCCGCCGCGTTCTCGAGTCAGGTGCGCATCCGAGTCCGACAGGACAATAGCGGCCAGGACTATGAGGACATCAGCAACGGCGACAACTCCATCGTCATGTCGCCACTGAGCGCATCGCCGGCGACGATGTCGGTGGCGACGGGCGGTACGCAGATGTTCACGCTGAGCGCGGGTCCCAGCTACGGAGACCTCGGCTACCTGCTCGCAGGTTCGGCGTCCGGGACGAGCCCGGCCACGAGTATCGGCAACGGGATCACGATCCCGCTGGTCCAGGACGCGTGGACGTCGTTCTCCATCGCCCTGCCGAACCCGCTGTATCAGGACACCTTCGGGGTCCTCGACCTCAACGGCCAGGCTACGGCATCGTTCACGCTGCCATCGGGGTTGCCACCTTCGCTGATCGGCCTTTCCGTCTGGCACGCGTTCGCCGTCGCGACCACCACGCAGGTGGTCCTCGGGAGCAACGCCGTCGAGATGGTGTTCACGCCCTAGAACCGGGCGCGACCGAGAGCAAGAATGCAAGGAGAGCCCGGGAAACCAGGAGCAGAGACAGATCCGTCCTGGGTTCCGGGGCTCTCCTTCGTGTTTCCTGCTCTCTAGTGCGGTTTGACGAAGACGCCGCCGCCCTTCATGACGAACGCGACCTCGCGGTAGGCCGCGACGTCTTCGAGCGGGTTCTTGCGCAGTGCGATGAGGTCGGCGTGGCCGCCCTTGGCGATGCGGCCCAGCATTGCGTCGTCAAGGACCGCGGCTGCGTCGATCGTGGCCGATCGCAGTACGCGGGCGAGCGGCATGCCGTAGGCGTGCATCAACTCGAGTTCCCGGGCCTGGGTTCCGTGAGCGAAGACACCGACGTCGCTCCCGCACGCGATGTGCACGCCCGAGCTCAGCGCGCGCCGGAACATCGTCTTCGAGGTCTTGATCCGAGCGTGATCTGGTCGGCCGGGTCGCCAGCCGTTGTAGCGTGCGATGGCTTCCGACGCCGCAAGCGTCGGGCAGAGCGCGCAGCCTGTTGCCTTCATGAGGAGAAAGGTCTCGGTGCTGGCGAGGTAGCCGTGTTCGATGGTGCCTACCCCGGCCCGAACCGCGCGTCGGATCGCCTCGTCCGTGACCGCGTGGGCCGAGACCTTCACCCCGGCGCTCGTCGCCTCCTGGACGATCGCGACCAGCTCGGTGTGCGAGAACGTGGGGGTCGAGGGGTCGCCTGGCTTACGGCGGTAGTCGGCGTACACCTTGATCCAGTCGGCGCCGGCCGCGATCTGCTCGCGTACGGCCTTGCGGCATCCGTCGACGCCGTCCGCGACCTGCGCGCCTTTGGGGATGTCCAGCCGCGGCGCGAATCCGGACGGTCCGTAGCAACCCGTCGCGACGATCGCGCGGGTGACGGCGACGATTCGCGGCCCCCGGATCAGGCCGGCGCGGATGCCGTCCCGGATCGCGACGTCTGCGAATCCGGCGCCCTCCGTCCCCAGGTCCCGCAGCGTGGTCCAGCCTGCCTCGAGGGTCCGGTTCGCGGCGACCACGCCTCGGATGGTCCGCAGCTCGAGCGACTCCTTCATCACCTGGTCGTTCCACGAGCGCCTGTCGTACGGATACAGCACCAGGTGCGAGTGGAGGTCGATGAGCCCCGGTACGAGCCAGCGGTCCTTCAGCTCGATGCGCCGCAGCGTGGCTCCGAACTCGTCGACGGGTGCGATCTGCGCGATCCGTCCGTCCCGCACCAAGACCGCGTGGTCATCGATGAACTTCGAGGCGCTGGTGTCGAGCACTCGGGCGCCGGTGATCAGCACCTCCCGGGATTGCGCCACGACGGAAAGCGAGAGGACGACGCCGATCAGGGTGGAGCGGATCATGGGGGCGGAATGTAACATGGCGTTGATGGACGACGCCGACGTGATGAAACAGCTCTGGCGCTTCGATCCGGACGTTCCGGTCGAGCGCGCGCACACGCCGCCCGGGTCGTGGTACACGACCCCTGAGTTTCACGACCTCGAACGCACCGTGTTCCTCGAGAGCTGGCAGGCCGTTGCCCGAACGGATCAGTTCGAGCGCGAAGGCGACTGCGTGACCGGCGTCCTCGCGGGCGAGCCGTGGGTCATCGTGTTCGGCGAGAACCGCCGTCTGCGCGCGTTCAAGAACGTCTGCGCGCACCATGCCGCGGAGGTCGTTCAGTGTGACGGCAATCTGGCCGAGCTCGTCTGTCCATACCACGGGTGGAAGTACGACCTCGACGGACGACTCTCGAGCGCGCCGCGCATGGCCGGAGTCACGGAATTCGACCGAGACCAGGTCGGTTTGAAACCAATCGACATCGCGACGTGGGGGCCGCTCGTGTTCATCCGCTTCGGGGGCGATGCGGCGCCACCGGCGGACGCGCTCCTCGAGCTCACCGCCCGGCTCGACAAGACGGGTACCGATCGCCTCACCTGGTGGGCGCGCCGCACGTTCGTCCTCGACTGCAACTGGAAGGTCTTCGTCGACAACTACCTCGACGGTGGCTACCACGTCGCCCATCTGCACCCGAAGCTCGCCTCGGAGCTCGACCTCGACACCTATCGACTCGACGCGTACGAGGACTTCTCGATCCAGACTTGCGGAGGCGGCGGTTTCGACGACCGGCTCGGCGACGGCGCCATCTACGCGTGGATCTGGCCGAACCTCATGGTCAATCGCTACGGCCCTGTCCTCGACGTCAACATCGTCAGTCCCCTCGCCCCCGACAAGTGCGCCGTGATCTTCGACTGGTGGTTCGAGGATACCGAAGGCGCCGAAGCCGAGGAGTTCATCGCCGAAGCCATCGAGGAGAGTGTCCGCGTCCAGCACGAGGACGATGGCATCTGCGCGTCGGTTCAACGCGGACTCGCCTCGTCCGGCTACGACGCCGGTCGCTACTCTCCCCACCTCGAACACGCGATGTGGCGTTTTCACCGCCGCCTCTGGGACGTCCTCCGCCGCGCGGCGAGCGATGGTGCCTAGCGAGTGAAGGACGGGCGCGGACTACCAGAGGGTGGGAAGCGATCTGCCCTGATGGGAGCGCGGACCTCCAGAGGCTGTGAGTCCAGCGTCGCTCGGGCCGAGCGCAGCCCGGATTGCGATTGATTCACAGCCTCCGGGTCCGCTCTGCGCCCGGACCCGGCTCCGCCGTCAGCGCGGACTTGGAGGTCCGCGCTCCCGGAGGAGGTCGCTCAGTCCATCGACGACCGCGAACGGCTTCACCTTCACCAGCGTCTCTCGTGAATGCGCCCCCCACGTCACGCCGACCGCCCGGACTCCAGCATGGTGCGCCATCTCGAGGTCGAACGTCGTGTCGCCGATCATGATCGCGTCCTGTGGATCCGTGCGGGTGTCGCGAAGGAGATCGAGCATCATCTGCGGGTGGGGCTTCGACGGGGCCTGATCGGCGGTTGCGAAGGCGACGAAGTAACGGCGTAGATCGAGGGCGTCGAGTGTGCGGTCGAGGCCGACGCGGCTCTTGCTGGTCGCGACACCGAGCAGGGTGCCGGCCTCGAAGAGCCGATCGAGGATCTCGCGAACACCGAGGAACAGCGGCGGGTGGGATCGGGTCACCGCGGCGATGTAGTTGTCCCGGTAGTGCGACATGAAGACGTCGATGTCGCCGGGTGCGGAGTCGGGTCGCAGCGCTGGGAAGCTCGCCTTGATCGCGGAGCCTACGTAGTGGCGGATCGCGTCGTGGCCCGGCGAGCCGAAACCGCACTCGATCAGGGTCGCGTGCCAGGTGTCGACGATGATCTGGGTGGTATCGCAGAGCGTGCCGTCCATGTCGAAGACGACAAGGCGGGGGAGGGGGTCGAGCGGTGCGGGGGTCGGCATGCGATGGTCGTCAGTCCAGGGGCGCGAGCTGCGCGGCGAGGAACGTCGCCGGATGGAGGACTTCCACGGCGAGGCCGCGTTCACGGACGCCCGTGCGCCACTGCATGATGCAGCCGGGGTTCCCGGTCAGCAACGTGCTGGCGCCGGTGCGCTCGAGCGCGTCCAGCTTCTCGTCGAGGATCTGCGCCGAGAGGTCCGGGTGATCGAGATTGTAGATGCCAGCGGCGCCGCAGCAGTGATCGGCGAGGTCCATCGGGACGAGGTCGAGGTCCTCGACACGGCGGAGGAGCTCGAGCGGCGCGGTCGCCTCTCGCTGGGCGTGGTGGAGGTGGCAAGGCGCGTCGTAGGTCACGCGGCCGGCGAACGGCGCGAACCGCAGTGCGTCGCCGTGGTCCACGAGAAAGCGCGAGATGTCGACGACGCGGTCGGCGAGCACGGCGCCGCCCTCTTCGAGGAGGTGGGTCGCTCCCTGCATCCCGGCGGCGCAGCCGGAGCTGTTCATGACGATGGCGGAGATCTCGGGGCCGCCGAACGCATCGCGGTTCCGCGCGAGCAGGGTGCGCGTGGTGTCGAGATCGCCATCGTGTTCATGCAGCGCGCCGCAGCAGGTCTGGTTCTCGGGGACGACGACGTCGTAACCGGCGGCGGACAGCAGTCGCATCGTGTCCCGGTTCACGTCCTGGAAGAGGACGGACATGACACAGCCTTCGAGTACGGCGACCGTGCCTCGCGGGGAGCCCTGGGCGGCCAGGTGTCGGGGAAGCGGCCTGCGTTCGGACGCGGGCGGGATCTCGGGCAGGTACGACTCGAGCCGGCGCAGCCGCTTCGGTGCGATCCGCATCACGAAACGCAGGCCGGAGCGCTGCCAGAGCCGGAGCAGCCCGGCCAGGCGGTGGAGCTTCTCCCGGTTGCTCAGCTTCCCCATGAGATGACGGCGCCACCAGCCGCGCTGGCGCAGCTTGTGCCGCGTCTCGGCCATCACTTCGCCGAACCGGACTCCGGACGGGCAGGCGGACTCACACGCGCGGCACACGAGACAGAGGTCGAGGTCCTCGACGAGATCGGGCGACGCATCGACGCGCTCTTCCATGACCGCGCGCATGAGGTAGATGCGTCCGCGCGGGTTGGCGCTCTCGCGTCCGAGATGCCGGTAGGTCGGGCAATGCTCGATGCAGAGTCCGCAGTGAACGCAGTCGAGGCTCGCGAGGTAGGCCGCCGTCTCGGAGCTCATCGCGTCACCTCGTAGCGTCCGGGATTCAGGACGTGATGAGGGTCGAGCGCCGTCATCAGCGTCCGCATGATGTTGGCGCCGCCCGGACGGGTGGACGGGAACAGCGCCAACCGTCGTTCGTGGAATCCCGGATCGGAAGGGCGATCTACCTGCGCGTGCAGGGGTTCCAGGTCGACACCGAGCGCAGCCTCCTCGACGGGGTCGAGCCAGGCGGGATCCTCGTGACGCAGGTCACAGATCCCGGTGCGCGCGTCGAGCACGACGTCTGCGCCGGGTGGGAGTCGTCGGCGCAGGATTTGGAGCAGATGGTCGCCTGCCCCCGGGAGGACTCCGAGTCGGAGGTGCGTCCCGGTGCGCGGAGCGCTGTCGTCGATCTCCCCGACGGCGTCTGGTGCGAGGACGTCGCGTTCGCCTGCAGCGAGATCGAGCGCCCAGCAAGCGTCGCCGAGCGCTTCGACCAGGTCCTCCTCGCCACGCAGGGTCGCCACCACCGCCGCGTTCGGGGGTTCGCCGAGTGAGCTCACGACATGCAGCGCGAAGAGATACGGCTGCGCGTGGTGGAGCGTCCTGGCCGCTTCCCACGCGTCTTCGAGCCGATCGAACCGCCAGCGCAGGCGGCAGGCCGACCGTTCGTCCGGACGGAGTCGCAACGTCAGCTCGGTGATGATTCCGAGGACGCCGTGCGACCCGGTGTAGAGGCGGCACAGGTCGTACCCGGTGACGTTCTTGACCACGCGACCGCCCGAGTGGGAGACGCGGCCGTCTCCATGGACCACCTCCATGCCGAGCACCTGATCACGAACGGACCCGTAGGCGGACAGCACTGCACCTTCCGCCGCGCACGCGACGATGCCGCCGAGGGTCGCGCGCTCCGCGTGGGGCGGCGAGAAGGGGACGACTTGGCCGTGTTCGCCGACAGCGTCGCGGGCGTCAGCGAACCGCAGGCCCGGCTGCACGGTGAGGACGAGGTCGTCGACGGCGTGCTCGACGATGGCGTCGAGGCGGGAGAGCGAGACCAGGATCGTCGGGCGCGAGTCGTCGGAACCGCATCGGGGCGCTGCGTCTCCGCCGACGGGCACGACCGCGGCGCCCGCTCCCACGGCGATGCGCATTACGCCTTGCACCTCCTCAGTCGTTGCGGGCGCGACCACGACGGCCGACGCGGGATGCACGTCCGAGAACGTCGCGAGGTCGTCGGCGACGTACTCGTCACCGACGAGGCTGCGCAATGCGGTGCGGGTGTCCCGACCGGCGATCACGACGGCGCTCCCGGCAGTTGGTGTAGGGGCTTCACCTCGGCGCAGGCGCCCGGTGTCGGTAGCACCTTGCCCGGGTTCAACAGCTCACCGGGATTGAACGCGGCGCGCACGCGGCTCATCGTCTCGAGGTCGTCCGCAGAGAAGACCAGGTGCATGAATCCCTGCTTCTCGAGACCGATGCCGTGCTCGCCGGACAACGCTCCGCCCACGGAGAGGCAGAGGTCGATGATGCGACGTCCCGCTTCCACTACCCGCTCGACCTCTTGTGCGTTGCGTCCGTCGTAGGAGATGTTGGGGTGTAGATTGCCTTCGCCGGCGTGGAATACGTTGGCGAGCTGCAGGCCGAGCTCGTCGCAGATTTCACCGATGCGCGGCAGCACCTCGGGGAGCTTGGAGCGCGGCACGACGGCGTCCTGTACGTAGAGGTCGGGGGCGAGTCGCCCCATCGCCCCGAACGCGCCCTTGCGCCCCTTCCAGAGGGCCTGGGCATGGTCGGCGTCCTTCGCGGCTTCGATCCCGATCGCGCCGACGTCCTGGAAGATGGCTTCGATGCGGCGGCGCTCGGCGGCGACCTGGGCAGGGTGTCCATCGAGCTCAACGAGGATGACCGCGGTGGCGTCGGCAGGGTAGCCCGCCCGAAACACGCTCGCTTCGACCGCGGCGATGGTCCGGTCGTCGAGTGCTTCCAACGCGGAAGGGATGATCCCGGCCGCGATGATCTTCGAGACGGAGGAGCACGCGGCGGCCATGGTGTCGAACGTCGCGAGCAACGTCTCGACGCGTTCCGGCATGGGCACGAGACGGCAGGTGATCTCGGTCACGATACCGAGCGTGCCTTCGCTGCCGAGCATCACTCCTCGAAGGTCCAGGCCGGCGCTGCCACCTGCCACTGGCGACCCGAGGTCCATGATCTCGCCGTCGGGCATCACGCATCGCATGGCGAGGATGTGATTGGTGGTCGCGCCGTGCTTCAGGCAGTGCGGGCCGCCCGAGTTCTCCGCGACGTTCCCACCCAGGGTGCACACGATCTGACTCGATGGGTCGGGTGCGTAGGCGAGCCCGTGTTCACCGACCTCGGTGGAAAGGTGCGCGTTCACGACGCCCGGCTGCACGACCGCCAGCCGGTTCTCGACGTCGACGACGAGGATCGACTTCATCAGCGACAGCTCGATGACGATGCCACCGGGTGCGGGAATCGCCCCGCCGGAAAGACCCGTCCCGGCGCCGCGCGGCGTGAACGGCACCCCTAGGCGCACGCACGCGCGGACGACTTCCTGGACCTCCTCCGTCGTCTGCGGCAGCGCGACCGCGACCGGCACGCTCTTGAAGTGGGTCAGGGCGTCACACTCGTAAGCAACGAGCTGTCCCGGACCCGAGAGGCAGCGCTCCCGGCCCAGCAGACGTTCCAGCTCCTGCACGATCGCATCCGACACGGGCGTCAGGGTACCGGAGATTCGGTGCTTCCAGCGTTCGGGAGGAGACCGTGGAGGCGCGTACGGGGTAATAGCCGTACTACCGCCGGGCGGATGGGGGGCGGCGTCAGGCTGAGCACGGTTCGCAGCGCGCGGATCTTCCAGCGCAGGCTCAGCGGTTTGATGTTCGACGCTGGCGGAACGATGGCAGCCGCTCCCTCGCGGTCGCCACGGCGAAGGCGGTGCCACGCCTGCTCCGCGCGACGGCGGTGACTCTGCTGGCGAACGAGCGTACGGAGGGCTTCCGGGAGGTTGGAGTCGTCGGCGAGGCGGGTGAGGACGTCGGCCCACTCGGCGAGGAGCGGTTCGCGGTCGTGGGTGAGGTTTCGGTCGTGGACGCGGTAGCGGGCGATCTGGTGATCGTGGTGGCCGAAGGCGTGGTCGCGGGCGAGGCGGAGCCAGAGATCCCAGTCCTCCATCAGGTGGAGGTCAGGGTCGAAGCCGGCCGCGGCGTGGAAGGCGTCGGCTCTCAGCAGGATGGTCTCGATACCGATGAAGTTGCCGGCGATGAGGGAGACGAAGAGGTCGTCGGACTGGCGGACCAGGTAGCGGCTGCGGCGGCCATGGTCCTTGCCGTCGGCGTCGACGAGGCGGGAGTCGCCGTGGACGAGGGGGTGGTCCGGGTGGTCGTCGAGCCAGGAGACCTGAGTGGTGAGGAAATCAGGCTCCCAGAGGTCGTCCTGGTCCAGGAAGGCGAGGTAGGGAGCGGTGGCGTGGGCGGCGCCGTGGTTGCGGGCGGCGGAGACCCCTGCGTTGGCCTGGGCGAGGACCCGGATCCGGTCGCCGAACGCGTCGAGGACCTCGCGACTGGCGTCGGTGCTGCCGTCATCGACACAGATCACCTCGCACGGGACGCCTCGTTGCGAGAGGGCGCTGTCGACGGCTGCGGCGAGGAACCGCTCGCCGTTGAAGACCGGGATGATCACGGAAGCCCGTGGGGGAGGCGAGGGCGTGTCGCTCATCGTCGAAGCCACGATCGTAGCTTGCCAGCATCGGCGCGGAGCCGTTCGCCGTCGAGGCCGACACGAACCACGATCCACGTGCCTGTGCCCAACACTCCCAGCAGGCCGAGGTGGAGGAGTGGCGACGGATTCACGGCGCGGACGATCGCTTCAACCGCGAACGAGAAGCCGGCGGCCCAGACGACTGCGCAGACCGCGCCACGCAGGAGCGTCACCCAGAACGTCCGGATCTGGGGGGCGGCCACGGTGATCGTCGAGAGAATCGCGTCCGCCGCGGACACGATCGCGACCGTCCGCGCGATGGCGATCGCACCATCGTCCATCGCCAGCAGGACGCCGCCGACGAGCAGCGTGAGCTTCGCCGCCGCGAGTCGGGACACGGCCCGGCCCCGCTCTCGCGCCTTCAGACCGGTCGTCGCAGTCAGCTCTACGCAGCGGGCGCCCGCCGCGAACGCGAGCCACCCGAGGATCGCGGCGCTGTCGGCGTACGTATCGGGGAGCGCGATTGCGACGAGCGGCACCGCGGCGGCCGCGAGCGCGACGTGTAGCGGAATGAGGGTCACGAGCGCTCCGTGGAGCGCGCCTGCGAGTACTCGGTCGGCGTCGCCATCCGATCGGTCCGCGAGGGCCGGTAGCAGCCATCGTTCAGCGAGGTTCGCGACCCAGTAGCTCGGTGCGAACGCGATGTGGGCGGCGGGTTCATACACCCCGAGCGCCCGACGTCCGGCCCCTGCCATCGTCGCGAGACGGTCGATGTGCCCGACGAGGAACCGCGCCACCGCCGATCCGGCGCAGTGCCGTCCGAACCTGAGCAGATCGCGATCGTCGATCTCCGTCGTTGCATTACCGGGTACGTGGAGATCGCGAGCCAGGTGGCTCGACATCGTCCACTGCGCGAGCGCGTTTGCGTACCACGCGAGGATGAGGCTCCAGCCGCCGGCGCCCGCGGCTGCGGCGGTCACCAGGGTGACTGACAACGCGCCCACCCCGGCGACGTCGACGAGGTAGAGATCGCGGAATCGCTGCGAGCGCACCAGCCGAGCCGTTGGCAGCACCGACAGGTTCGACAGCCACACCGTGGGGGCGACCACGAGGAGGAACGTCGAAAGCGCGGGATAGTCCGCGAGTCCGTACAGCGGCCACGCCAGCGCGGCAACGATCGCCGCTCCGGTCAGCCCCGCGACATGATGCAGCCGGCGAAACCGCGCGATGCGCCGACCATCCATTCTCGGGGCGATGACGATCGTCTCGTCGAGCCCCAACGTCACCACGTGGCCCAGTCCCCACGCCACGAGTCCCGCGAACGCGACCTCGCCGAACACGTCCGGAGCGACGAACCACGCCAGCGCGACTTTGGCGAGAAACCGCACGATCTGCACCGTCGGATGGGCAACGACGGCGAGGACGGCGCTGGTCCGGGAGACGCGGCGTTCGCTCACGCGCCGCGCCATGAATCGGGTGGGGTCGGATGAAGATTGGACAGGCCGGTCAGCACGGTACGCGTGATTCTAGCCCGCACTATTCACGAGCGCGTAGCGAGAAGTGCAGATGGCCCGTGCTGGCAAGGAGAATTGAGATCCTGGAACGGAGGCCTTCCGACCGGAAGCGTGGTCTTCGCCACGTCGAGGATCGGAGGTGCCGTTTCGACGCAGTCCAGCACGGGCCAGATGCGCTTCGCAGTAGCGACTCGTGGATGGTGCCGGCTAGGCCGTTTCCGACCCCGTGGTAGACTCCCGCCCCGCATCGGCGCCGCCGTCCTGGTTGCGCGCCCCAGCCCCGGAGACTCGCATGAACGCCGGACTGAACGTCCGACTGTCCACCATGATGTTCCTCCAGTACGGCATCTGGGGGGCGTGGTTGCCTTTGCTGTGGCCGTTCCTGAACGGGCACCGGGGATTCGACGGGAGCCAGATCGGCGACATGTTCGCCGTGGGCGCCGTAGGTGCGATCGTCGCGCCGTTCATCGCGGGACAGGTGGCGGATCGTTGGTTCCCGACCCAGGTGTTCCTCGGCATCAGCCATCTGATCGGCGCCGTGATTGTGTGGTTGCTCGCCGACCTCGAGACGTACGGGGTCTTCCTCGTGTTCTCGCTGCTCTACTCGTTGGTCTATTCGCCGACTCTCTCGCTGACCAACTCGCTTGCGTTTCACCACATCGAGGATCGTGACCGGGACTTTGGCAAGGTGCGCGTTTGGGGCACCATTGGCTGGATCGTGGTGGGCATCCTCATCGGCCAGTGGTTGAAGGCGCAGTACACCATCGACGATACGGAGGCTGCCAGCCGGGTGTTCGACGCGCGGGTCGCAGAAGCGTCCAAGCGCGACGAGTTGCTGACGCGAAAGCAGGTCGTCCTCAAGGACGGCCGGACTCCGGCGGGTCGGATCGTCCGCGACGATTCCAGTGGGGTCGTTCTCGAGATCGAGATCGGGGACGGGGACGCCAAGAAGACGGAGACGCGGACCATCGCACGGGATGACGTCGAGGAGGTTCGTCCGTTGTGGGCGGCGCTCGCCGCCGAGGGTAAAGGTCCGGAACTGGAGACCGCACTGCGAGCCGCGCAGGCGGAGGGCGCCGACCTCCCGGCCATCCGGGCGGGGCTCGTGCAGAATGAGGTGTTCAGTCGTGACGCGCTGAACGGACCCATCGGGGCCGAGCATGCCCGCGGCATGGCGGACGCCTTCCGCCTGAGCGCGATCCTCGGGGCGCTGATGGGCATCTTCTGCTTCATGTTGCCGCACACGCCGCCGTCGCGTGGCGCACAGAAGAACGCGGCATTCGAAGCGATCACGGAGGTCAAGCGGCAGCCCCTGCTCACGCTCTTCCTCCTCGCAGTACCGGTGAGCTGCATACATCAGTTCTACTTCGTGCACACGGCTGGCTTCCTCGGGCGCTACCAGCTGGGTGCGGCCGACACGTTGAACACCATCTTTGGTGTGGGCGGCGGCGGACTCATGACCGTGGGGCAGATGACCGAGATCGCGGTACTCGCGTTCATTCCCGTGTTCTCTCGCAAGTTCTCTCGCAAGTCGTTCCTCATGCTCGGGCTGGTGGCGTACGGACTGCGCATGCTGTTGTTCGCACACGTGGACAGCCTGCCCATGCCGCCCATCGTCACGCTGGTCCTCGGTGTCGCGCTGCACGGTTTCTGCTTCGGGTGCTTCATCTTCGTCGCGTTCATGATCGTCGACGAAGAGTGCAAGGAGGACGTGAAAGCGTCCGCGCAGAGCCTGTTCAACCTCGTGATCGTGGGCCTCGGCATCATCGTCGGTAGCAAGATCGCCGGTTGGGTGTCGGAGTGGGCGACGACGTCCGATGCGCTCGGCGACCAGATCGACTACACCCGGCTGTTCAGCGTGCCGATGTGGGGCAGCGTCGCTTGCCTCGTCCTGTTACTCGTGTTCTATCCCCGCAAGTCGCTGACCGCGGGCTGACCGGAGTCGCATCATGGCCATCGTGTTTCATCCCAGTATCGAAGGCGCGCAGCACGGCGCGAAGACCCTCGAGCAGTTCGTCGTGTTCGCGAAGGAGTCGGGGGCGAAGGGCGCGGAGCCGTCCAACTACCTCGTCGAGGACGGGAGCGGCGGACTCAAGTCTGCCCAGGACGTGAAGGCGACGTTCGAGAAGCACGGGATGATCCTGGACGGGATCTCGTGCCACTGCCCGATCTGGGCGCACACGACCGCGTGGACGGGATCGAAGACGGTGCTGCCGTTCCTGCCGGAGGAGCTTCACGGCAAATCGTCCGATGCGATCGAGGCGTGGTGCGAGGACTACATCCTCCGCTTCTTCGACCTGTGCGCCGAGTTGAACATGCGGATCATCCCCATGTTCTGGGGCGTGTCCTGCGGGTGGGAGGTCGCGACCGGGTACCCGTGGGCGTTCTGGAGCGGGCCCGGGTACGACCTCGTGCAAGAGGGGCTGGACCGCTTCGTGACCAAGACGGCGAAGATCCGCGCGGCGGCGAACGAGCGCGGGCTCTTCCTGTGCCACGAGATCCACCCGAACTCGGCGGCGATTTGTGCGTCGGACTTCCAGGCGCTCGTCGACGCCTGTGATGGTGACCAATGCCTCGGCGTGACGGCGGACCCGTCCCATTGCTGGGAGCACGAGACACCGGAGACGCGGTTCCGGGCCGTCGCCGACCGCATCTATGCCGCAGCGGTGAAGAACTTCGTGATCCGACCCAACGTCCCGTTGCGGAACATGACACCGAAGTGGGAAGAGCGCGCGATGCAGTTCACCGACCTCGGTACCGGCGACATGAACCTCATGCGCTTCACCGAGCTGCTGATCGACGTCGGGTATCCCAAGCGCTACTGCGAGATCATGGGCACGACGAGCGCG
Organism: Planctomycetota bacterium; assembly: GCA_002687715.1. Lineage (GTDB taxonomy): Bacteria > Planctomycetota. The sequence continues at coordinate 38,575 of NZBC01000225.1, forward strand.
CCGCTCGTCGTCGAGGCCGAGTCCGCGTTCCGCGACCTCGATGCGTGCTCGGCGGACGGCATCGCCTACGTCGCGAAGAACTTGTGTTTCCCGCTCGCCGGTGGTTCGTTCGAGGACGGAATGGGAGCCTGACCATGGCACGCATTCGGATCGGCATGATCGGCGGCGGGCAGGGGGCATTCATCGGAGCCGTGCACCGCATCGCGTTGCGGATGGACGATCGGTTCGACCTCGTGGCGGGCTGCTTCTCGCGGGACCCGGACAACACGAGGGCTACAGCCGCGGAGTTGGGGGTCGACCCGTCGCGGGCCTACGCATCGTGGGAGGAGATGGCCGACAAGGAGGCCGCGCTCCCTGCAGACGAGCGCATCGAGGTCGTCTCCATCGTCACGCCGAACCACGTGCACTACGGTCCTGCGAAACGCTTCATGGAGAAGGGTTTTCACGTCATCTGCGACAAGCCGCTGTGTACGACCGTCGAGGATGCAGAGGATCTCGCCCGCACGGTCGAGTCGACCGGGCGCATCTTCGCGCTCACCCACAACTACACGGGCTATCCGATGATCCGCCAGGCGCGCGAAATGGTGCGCTCCGGCGAGATCGGCGACGTGCGCAAGGTGTTCGTCGAGTACCTGCAGGGTTGGCTCTCCGAACCGCTCGAGGCGGACGGGCAGAAGCAGGCCGCGTGGCGCACCGATCCCGCGCAGTCCGGACCAGTCGGCGCGCTCGGTGACATCGGGACGCATGCGTTTAATCTCCTCGAGCACGTGACCGGCCTCCGCGTCACCGATCTCTACGCCGTCCTGCGGACGTTCGTCGAGGGGCGCCGGCTCGACGACGACGACATGGTCCTCATCAATCTGGACAACGGCGCCTCCGGCACGCTGTGCTCGTCACAGGTCTGCTTCGGGCGGGAGAATGATCTGCATCTCCGCGCCTTCGGCACCAGCGGCGCGATCTCGTGGCGCCAGGAGCACCCCAACAGTCTCGATGTCACCGGGGAGAACGGTGCCGTCACGACGCTGCGCACTGCCACCGGTGCGACCGGCGCTGCCTCGACGTCGCTCACCCGAACCCCGTCCGGCCATCCGGAGGGATACCTCGAAGGCTTCGCCAACATCTACGCGGCGTTCGCGCGTCGCCTGCGCGGCGAGGATGATCTCGAGGACGCTTACCCCACGGTGCACGATGGCGTTCGCGGGGTGCGGTTCATCTCGGCGTGCCTCGCGAGCTCGAGCGCGGGTGCGTGGACCGAGCTCTGACCGCGTTCGATTTCCGGACAATGCCGTGGCCCCTGTTCTCGCGCCTCCCCCCAGTCGGCCGATAGGGGGCCTGATCGATCAGGATCGGTCTGAACCGGCTCCGCGTGAACTGACCAGTCATGCGAAGAACCACCTCGAGCGCGCCCAGTCCGCGATGCGGGAGGTCGAGTCCGATCTCGAACGGCTACGCAAATCGAAGGACCAGCGGCACGCGCGGAAGAACATCGGCAAGAGCCTCGATGCCAACGTGGCGAAGGCGGAGCTGCACGCGTCGGTCATCGACATGCTGTTCCCGGTGGGTCCCGACGGCAAGCCGGCCGGACCTGACGTTCCGGCGGCGGCGCCATTCGTTGCGGAGGCGGCGAAGATCCCCAGCCGGCTGGTCGAGGTTCGCCGCGCGGCCGGCGAGATCGTCGAGGCCGGCGCGGTTGCCGAAGAGGCGCGCATCGCCGCCGCCCGCTTCCCGGCGCCCGCGCACACGGGTGGCAAGTGGGCCGCCACCGAGCAGGGCATCCTGAAGGCCTACCCGTTCCCTGGTCGAGCGCTGCGCGCGTCGATCGAGACGGGCTGGGTGAAGCAGACCGAGTGGCGGAGCAACGGCTCCGGCGTGTCCCGCGTCACCTTCAGGTACGTCTGGGCCCATGTCGCGGTGAAGAAGCCCGATGCGCCGAACGTGCGCGTGTTCTACACGAGCTTCCGCCAGCTCGAAGGTCCCGATGGCGGCTGGGGTCCGGTAGAGATGTGGGGCGTCGGCGGCGGCGGCTGCGAGATGCTCGAGTCGAACCTCAACTAGCCCTCAGACGGCGAAGCCGAGTCTCCCGGGACCTGGAGGTCCGCGCTCCCGGCAAGAGCGGATTACTTCACACGCTCTGGAGCTCCGCACTCCCGGGGCGCTCAGTCCTTGCTCGGTCGCGCCTTCTTTTCTTGCGCCTTGCGGGCGAGCCGGGCTGCCGTCATGTCGCGCCAGATCGCACCTTGCTGACGCGCGTCGTCGAGCGGGTCGTGAGTGTGGGCGAACTCGTTCGGGTAGTGCCGGAGGTAGCGTTCCTTGCCGGTGCCGAGGAAACCGACGCCGTGCATGCCCATGAAGTAGGAGCGCACGTCGAGACCCGAGTAGCCGAAGACGGGCATCTCGTCCCGGAATCGCCACCAGTACCAGTACATCCACATGAAGTCGAAGGTCACCGGCGAGCCGATGATGACGGTGCGGTCGGAGCCGGCCTGGTCGCGGAGGAAGCGATCGAGATCCGCGAGCGCATCTGCCGGGGCTTCGCCGTGCTCCTCGAAGTAGCGGCGGACGACGGCGACGTTCTCCTCCGGGGGCGCATCTTCGTTCCACGAGACCTCGGGAACGCCCTTCGCCACGACCCGCATCGCATCGGGTGAGTCGGGCTCCGAGAACCCGTCGATGACGAGGGGTTGCAGGACCCGCTTGATGCCGATGGCGGGATCGTCCGTGCGGCAGACTCCGAAGGAGCACATCCACCACGGGCCGGGAATGGGGCCACTGGCTTCGACATCGAGGCTGAACGTGATGGTGCGTTTGGCCATGTTGGGTGGGATCCTCTCCGAGGGTTTACCAGAGGGCGGGCCGCGGATCCAAGCGACGTCTGGCATGGCCTCGACTAAGATCCGTCTGATCATGACGTCGTTTGCGGATGCACTCGTCTCTCTGGGACGCCACGTTCGCGACCGGATTCGCCGCGGTTTTCTGACCGGGCCGGACCGGATGTCGCGTCCGGAGGCTCAGGGCGTCGGCGATCTCCAGTACTCGTTGGACGTCCTCGGCGAGGACGGTTTGATCGAGGAGACCCGCCGGCTGTTTGGCGGCGGGGGGCCGCTCCGGTTGCTTTCGGAAGGCCTGCCCGCCGAAGGGGAGATCGTGTTTGCCGGGGAGGGTGGACACCTTCTCGTGGTCGATCCGGTGGACGGCACCCGCGGCCTGATGCATGACAAGCGGAGCGCGTTCTTTCTCGCCGGCATCGCGCCCGATGGTCCGGCACCGCGGCTCCGCGCCGTGCGACACGCCTGCCTGGTCGAGATCCCGACCTCGCGCTCGCTGCTTTCGGACGTCCTCGTCGTGTCACCCGAACGCGGGCTCCAGGCCTGGACGGAGGACCTCGGTGCGGGGACCCGGGTTCCGCTGGTCCCGACGCCGAGCGGCAACGCCGATCTCGACCATGGGTTTGCCACCATTGCGCGGTTCTTCGGCGGGGCGGGCGCGGCCATGGGGACGTTCCACGATGCGTTCCTCGAGCGCGTGTTCCCCGGTGACCCCGACGCGTGGATGGGGGTGTTCGAAGATCAGTACATCTGCAATGGCGGCCAGATGCACGCGCTCGTGACGGGGCGCGATCGCTTTGTCGCCGATCTGCGTCCGCTCTTTGAACGGACGGACGGTGGCCGCCTCATGTGCTCCCACCCTTACGACGTGCTCGCGCTCCCCATCGCGGAGGCCGCCGGGGTCGTGGTGACCGGGGCGGACGGGGCGCCCCTCGACGTCCCCCTCGACCTCTCAACCGACGTTGCGTGGATCGGCTATGCCTCCGAGGCCCTGCGTCACGCGGTCGAACCGCGACTGCAAGAGGCGCTCCGCGCCTGCGGACACCTGCCTTGAGTCCGGGGTAGGATGGCCGCTTCGAGGAGACTCAATCCATGTCGCATGCCGTTCGCCTGGCCGTCTTGGCCCTCCTGCTCACGCTGATTCCCGCGAGTTCGTTCGCCCAGGAACGTGAACGCAAGCCCGACCGCAAGCAGGAGCGGGAGCACGGCCGCGACGAGAATCATGACCGGCGTGAGGAGGATCCGGACCGTCGGCGCGATCGCAGACCTGCGGCCGTCGAGCGTATCGACGCTCGCAAACGGCGCGCGAGGAATCTCGAACGGACCCTGGAGCGGTTGCAAGGCGAGCTTCACAAGCGCCGGTAGCCATCTGCGTGGACACTCGCGAGTTCGACGAGATCCTGCAGCGGACGCTCGACGACGGGGCTCTGTCTCGATCGGAGGAGCGTGCGCTGCGGTGGGTGATCCGGGACCTGGAACCGGACGCTCGCGAACGGGCCGTCTTGCGGAGCCGGGCGTTCGCTGCGGCGGATCTGCGCATCGGCAGTGGCAACGGTCCGGGTCTGCTCGAGTGGCTCCACAAGATCGTCAACGTCATCGAGGCGCGCGCGGAGAAGCAGGACACCTTCGAGGCCGCAGCACTGTTCTCGCCTGGTGAAGCGTGCCCGCGGCGGATTGTCGAGCTCTTCGACGGCGCCAGGGCCCGCGTCGATGTGTGCGTCTTCACGATCACGGATGATCGGATCACTGGCGCGATTCTCCGGGCCCACGAGCGGGGCGTAAACGTGCGCCTGGTTTCGGACAACGACAAGACGGACGATCTCGGTTCGGACGTGAATCGGCTCGCCGCGTCGGGGATCCCGTGTGTGCTTGACGCGACGTCGTCGCACATGCACCACAAGTTCGCCGTCTTCGATTCCCGTACCCTCCTGTTCGGGTCCTACAACTGGACGCGATCCGCCGCGCAAGACAATGAGGAGGACCTGGTCGTGGTGAGGGAACGGGGGCTCGTCTCATCGTTCCTGGCCGAGTTCGAGCGGCTCTGGGAGCGCTACGGGAATCGCTGATTCGCGTTGCTCCAGGCGGCATCCGGGGACCGGGGATCCGGCTTGCTCCAGGACGGTCGATTGTGGATGATCGTCATCAGCCCACATTCCCCTCCGTACTCCGAGACCCGTACATGAAGATCCTCAGCCTCGCTTGCGCGCTGGCGTCGGTTTGCGTTTGCACTCTCGCGGGACAGACGACCGTGACCGTTCCCGTCCTGAAGGACGCCACGCTCCACGACGATCTGAACGGAGCCATCGCCAACGGTTCCGGGCAGTACTTCTTCGCAGGCAAGACCAACGGCGGCGTCATCCGTCGCGCGGTGATCGCATTCGACGTGGCCACGGTGGTCCCGGCGGGTGCGACGATAACGGCCGCGACGTTCAGCGCGCGATGCTCGAAGACCACCGCGGGGCCGGTCAACATGTCGCTGCAAGTCCTGACGTCGGACTGGAACGAGGGGCCGTCCAATCCGTTCGGCAACGAAGGGGGCGGGACCCTCGCCATGGTCGGCGACACGACGTGGCTGCACACGAACAATCCGGGCATGTTCTGGGCCGTGGCCGGAGGGGACTTCGTCGCGGGTAGCTCCGCCACGACCTCGGTGGGCGGCGCCGGAATCGTCTACACGTGGACGTCGCCCGGCGTCATCGCCGACGTTCAGTCGTGGCTCGACCTGCCGGCCCTGAACTTCGGCTGGCTCATGAAGGGACCTGAGACTGCGCCCCTCGGCACGGCCAAGCGCTTCGATTCCGTACAGTCGCCCTTCGCCGCGAACCGTCCGTCGCTCCAGATCACCTACTTGACCGGCACGCCAGCCAGCGTCTCCGTAACCGGGACGGGTTGCGTCGGCTCCAGCGGCGCGGCACTCACTCTCGGGACTGTCGGGCTCCCGATGCTGGGCAACGCGGCGTTCGCGATCACGTTCGCCAACGGCCCGGCGAACGGTCTCGCCGACCTGTATCTCGCGACCAGCACGGCGGCCGTTCCGTTTCCGATCGGACCGTGCAACATCTATCTTGATCTCGTCAGTGCGAGCGCTTTTCTCGTCTCGGGAATCTCGCCCATCGGTCCGTTGCCGTTGAATGGAGTGGGCGCGCTTGCGCTGGGCGTGCCGGTTGCCAATGACCCGTCTCTGGTCGGAGTCGTGTTCGCGATCCAGGCGCTCTCGTTGGACGCGGGGGCTCCCGCTGGCCTCGTACTCTCGAATGGCCTGACGGTCACGTTCGGCATCTGACTCCACGGGCTTGCCCCGATCGAGCTCACGGCGTCGAACGCGCTGGCGATCGTCTTTCAGCTGTGAGCCAGGAACAGCCGACACCATGGATGTCGGAATTCCCGACACTGCGAGTCGAAAACGTGCCTCTTACGTTCTCTTTTTCCGGACCGTCAGTGACGACGCAAGGCTCGTCCCCAGTGAGGGGCCGAACCCCCGATGCTCCGCTCGCGGATCCGTCGGTGGCGTCCACCTCCACGGGTGCGGTGGGTGTGCAGGAAGGGGATTCGGTCGCGGTCAGCGAGGCCGCGCGCCGGCTCTATGACGCGGAACGCGGTGCGAAGAGCGATGATGATGCGGCGGGCAAGGAGCCCGCGCCGAAGCTCGACACCGGCCTCACCGAAGAGGAGCAGCGCGAGGTCGAGGAGTTGAAAGCGCGCGATCGCGAGGTTCGCGCTCACGAGCAGGCCCACCTCTCCGCGCTGTCGGGCGTTGGTGGCGGCCGAGCCTCGTACTCGTACGCCCAAGGGCCTGACGGTCAGCACTATGCCACCGGCGGCGAGGTCCCGGTCAGCATCTCCGAGGTCCCGGGCGATCCGCAGCAGACCCTACAGCATGCGCGGACCATCATCCGCGCGGCGCTCGCACCGGCGCAGCCGTCGTCCGCAGACTACGCTGCGGCGGCGCAGGCGCGACAGCTCGAGCGGAGCGCACGCGAGGAGCTTGCCGAGGCGAAGCGCGAGGAGATCGAAGGGACCGACGAGCAGCCTGGCGTTCCGGGCGACGGGCTCGGGTTGTCGACGCGCGCGCCGAACGACGTCGCGAAAGCCGCTTCCAAGCCCGAAGCGCCGGTTTCTCTCGAAGACTCGCACGGCGGGCCAGAGCACGACGCAGCGACGTGTACGGCCTGCCGCGTCGCGGGCGTCGTCTGACCCCCGCGTCCGCACGTGAAGCAATCGGCTCCGTCGGGAGCGCGGACCTGGAGGTTCGTGCTTCCGGGAGGTTCGTGCTTCCGGGAGGGGGCCTGGCTACTTCCTGTACTTGTCCGGCACCGGGTTGTTCTTGTCCGCTGGCGTCCACGTGAGGTGGAGAATCCACCAGCGCTGGCTGTCGAACACGAGCTGGAACGAGTTGAGACCCGTCGCCCAGACGACGTCGGGCTGGTCGGCGCGCCGAGCCTCGTAGGTGCTCCAGACGTGGGCGAGGTGGCGGAACCGCTCCGTTCGGCGCGCGACCTCTTTCTCGGAGAACCCGACCTTCGTGAACATCGGACCGTTCCGCTTCGCGAACGCGCCCGGCGTGGTGATGGCGGGGCGTGCCTTCCCGTCGCGACGTTGCACGACTGGCGCCAGCCGGCCCTCGGGATGGAACAACGAGCGGAACCGATCCCAGTCCCGCTTCTCGCCGGCCACACCGGACATCGACGCGTAGGTCGCCTTGATGATCGCGTCGATCGAGCGGACGTCCTTCGGGTCCGCCGCGGGAGGCGGGGCGCCCGCGTCGGTCGTGGGAGCGTTGGCCAGCCACATGGGCGCGGTCGCTCCCACGGCGAACACGAGGATCGCAGAGAGGCGTCGCATCAGGTCGTCTCCATCGGGTTCCGCAGTGTGCCGATGCCGTCGATGGTGATCTCGACGACGTCTCCCGCTACGAGGCTGAAATCGTCCGGGGGGACGATGCCGGTCCCGGTCATGAGGAAACAGCCGGCCGGGAAGCGGTTGTGGCGGGTGAGCCAGGGAACGAGGTCTTCGGGGCGCCGCTTCATGCGGGAGAGCGGGATGTCGCCGGAGAACACGACCGTGTCGTCACGACGGACGCTGCAGCGAATGAGGGTCGTATCGGGGAGCGGGTCGCGCCGGACGAGGATACCGGGGCCGACGGCGGCGCAGGCGTCGAAGGTCTTGGCCCGGGGGAGGTAGAGGGGGTTCTCGGCCTCCAGGTCCCGGCAGGAGAGGTCGTTGCCGACGGTGTACCCGAAGACGCGGCCACCGGCGGATACCGCGAGCGTGAGCTCGGGCTCAGGCACGATCCACGACGCGTCGGTGCGCAGCGTCATGGGCTCGCCGTCGCCGACGCAGCGATGCGGAGTCGCCTTGAGGAAGAGCTCGGGACGATCGGCGTCGTAGACCCGGTCATAGAAGTCCGAGCCACCGACCGATTCCTCCATGCGCGCCGTGCGGCTGCGTAGCCACGTCACGCCGGCCGCCCAGATCTCCTGACTCTGGACCGGTGTGATGACTCGCGGGCGTTCGGTGGGGTCCAGGAGGGGGCGGTCTTCGATGATTGACTCGAGCGTGCCGAGGACGTCGTCGAGCCGGAAGAGGGCGTCCCACTCCCAATCCGGAAGGGCAGTCCACCCATCGCCGCCTCGCACCACGGGGCCGTGCCCCGTCCGCAGAAGGAACAGGTCCTGCTCAGCCATCGTGGCGGGCCTTGATGACGGAGCTGATTCCGCCGCGACCAGCCCAGTGGGTCTCGATCTCCATCCAGCGGGGGGCGGACTTCGCTACGAGGTCGTCGAGGATCGTGTTGGTCACGGCCTCGTAGTAGATGCCCCGATTGCGGAACCCCTGGTAGTAGATCTTGAGGCTCTTGAGTTCGATGCACTTCTCGTCGGCGACGTAGCGCAGGACGATGGTGCCGAAGTCGGGGTGGCCCGTGACCGGGCACACCGAAGTGAACTCCTCAGAGGTGTGCTCGATGACGTAGTCACGGCCGGGTTGCGGATTGTCGAAGACTTCGATGGGGAGGTCGGACATGGTGGCCCATGATAGCCGCCGCCCCGTCCGAACGCTGCGAGCCGTCAGGCCTTGCTGGCGAACCGGTGAGGGATACCGAGCATGTTGCAGTGCTGTTCCATCCGGCCGAGAGCCGGACGGATCGCTTCGAGGAGGGTCGACGGCGCGAGGTCCAGGGCTGTGATCAACTCGAGTCCGGCGCCCGACGAGATGTCGTCCAGGATTCGGATCTCGAGTTCTTCGGTCAAGGTCTCCGCGTCGCCCAGACGGAAGGCGATGAAGTCGGCGATGAGGACGAGGTCGATGATCTGGTTGATGTGCGGAGGCATCCCCACGCGCTGGGCGCGCGGGAAGTGATGGGCGGCGATGACCATGGCCATGTCATTCGGGAAGTTCCACCGATTCGCGAGCAGGCGTCCGGCCAGCGCGTGAGACACGCCGAACACCTCATGCTCGCGCGCGGACAGCGCCGTGACGGGGCAGAGCCGCTCTTCGAGGACGCGCTCCATGCCGCGCTGGTAGAGAGCCATGAGGACGAGGCGTCCGACGTCGTGCAGCATCCCGTAGGTGTATGCAGCTTCCGAGCCGATCTCATGCCACCCGGCGCGCTCGGCGATTCCGCGTGCGACCAGTGCCGAGAGCAGGTTGTCGAGCCACACGGCAGCGAGCAAGCTCCGGCTGGGGTCGAATGCTCTCTTCAACCAGGCCGACGTCAGGCTCGCGACGACCATGCGGATGCCCACGCGCATGATTGCGCGCTCGAGGTCGTCTACGCGCGTCTGTCCGGCATACAACGCGGAGTTGGCGATGCGGACGACCTGCCCGGCCAACGCCGGGTCTGCCTTGATCAGCGCCGACGCCTTCTCGAAGTACGCCGGATCTCGCTGGGAGAGCGACATGAGCCGACTGACGCCGGATGGAAACGGAGGGAGAGCCTTGATCGTCGTCAGCAGGCTCTCTATCTGGCTGCGCTGCAACCGGTTTGTCCCCCAGTCTCACCGTTGCTTCCTTTGGTTATTCTCGGCTCGGAGGGGGAGGGAATGAAGACGCCCGGCGGGTAAATCCGCGCCCAGCGTCGGGTTTTTCTTCGGACCGCGTGGAATCGGACGCTCAGTGAATGAAGAGCATCTCGCGGTACTTCGGCAACGGCCACGTTTCGTCGCCGATCATGGTCTCGAGCGCGTCACACGCTTCTCGGGTCTCGGCCATTGCGGCGAAGACCTTGTCGCGGACGAACTCGCTGTGGGCCACGACGTCGTGTTCGCCGTCCTCCGCGGCATCGACGGCCTTCTGGAGCCTCTGGCTGGCCTTGATCAGGGCGTTGATCCCGGTGCTGAGCGCCTTCAGAGCGCCCTCCTGAGGACCGAGGTCGAGGCTGCCGTCGGCGGCCCGCGCGGCGGCGAGCGAGCGTGCCGTCTGCTCCTGCTGCTTCAGCGCTGCCGGCAACACGGCGGTCTGGGCCAGTCCAAGGCAGGACTGCGCTTCGATGGCGATGGCGGTCGAGTAGTTCTCGTACGCCACGTTGCGCCGCGCCTCGAGTTCTTTCTGCGAGTACACCCCCAACGACTCGAAGAGGTTGACGTTCTTGTCGGAGAGGTAGTAGGCGAGGGCTTCCGGGGTCGTGCGGTGATTCGGCAGCCCGCGCTTCTCCGCCTCCTGGTACCACTCGTCCGCGTAGTTGTTGCCGTTGAACACGACGCGATAGTGCGCGCGCAGGGTCTCTTGCAGCACCTTCTGCACCGCATCCTCTCGCGAGGGCGCATCCGCCTTCTCGATCTCGTCCGCGATGTCGTTGAGCGACTCCGCGACCATCGTGTTGAGGAAGATGTTCGGCATCGCCACGGACTGGCTCGATCCGACGGCTCGGAACTCGAACTTGTTGCCGGTGAATGCGAACGGCGATGTCCGGTTGCGGTCGGTGGTGTCGCGTGGCAGGGGCGGCAGACTCGTGACGCCGAGCTGCATCTTCGTTCGGGCGTAGCGCTCGGACGAGACGCCCGCGATCAGCCCCTGGCACACGGCGTCGAGTTCGACGCCGAGGTAGATGGAGATGATCGCAGGGGGAGCCTCGTTGGCGCCGAGGCGGTGATCGTTGCCCGCGCTCGCGATGGAGATGCGCAGGAGGTCCGCATGTTTGTCGACCGCGCGGATGACCGCGGAGAGGAACACGAGGAACCGGGCGTTGTCGGCGGGTGTGTCGCCGGGGTCCAGCAGGTTGTCGCCGCTGTCAGTGGCCAAGGACCAGTTGTTGTGCTTGCCCGAGCCGTTGACGCCGGCAAACGGCTTTTCGTGGAGCAGGCAGACGAACCCGTGACGCGCCGCGGCGTTCCGCAGCACGTCCATGGTCAGCATGTTGTGGTCGGTCGCGACGGTGGACCGTTCGTAGATGTGCGCCACCTCGAACTGGCTCGGCGCCACTTCGTTGTGGCGGGTCTTGATCGGGACACCGAGCTTCCAGAGCTCGTGCTCCGAGTCCTCCATGAAGTCGAGGACTCGGGGGCTGATGGTTCCGAAGTAGTGGTCGTCGAGCTCCTGACCTTTCGGCGGTCGCGCGCCGAGGAGCGTGCGTCCGGTCGCGACGAGGTCGGGCCGGTTGACGAAGAAGTTGCGGTCGATCAGGAAGTACTCCTGCTCGGATCCCAATGTCGCCCATACCGATTCGACGCGCTCGTCGCCCAGCAGACGGAGCATGCGGATCGACGCCTTGGACAGCGCCTCGTTGGAGCGGAGCAGCGGCGTCTTCGAGTCCAGCGCTTCTCCCGTCCACGAGCAGAACGCAGTGGGGATGCACAGGGTCGCGGCACCGTTGCGGCCTTCGCGGATGAACGCCGGCGACGTCGGGTCCCACGCGGTGTAGCCGCGGGCCTCGAATGTCTGACGGATGCCGCCGCTCGGGAACGAGGATGCGTCCGGCTCGCCTTTGATGAGCTCGCTGCCCGAGAACTCGAGCAGGAGCCGGTCCCCCGAGAACGAGATGAACGAGTCGTGCTTCTCGGCCGTCAGCCCGGTCATGGGCTGGAACCAGTGGGTGTAGTGGGTCGCTCCCCGCTCGACCGCCCACTCCTTCATCGCGTTCGCGACGAGGTCGGCGATCCGGGGATCGAGCTCAGTGCCCCTTTCGATGGAATCCCGCATCGCCTCGTAGCACGAGGCCGGGAGGCGCTCCCGCATGGCCCGATCGCCGAAGACGTTCCGGCCGTAGAGCTCGGTCAGGGATTGGGGCGATTCGCTGGTAGGTAGAGGCGGACGCTGGACGATCGACGCCACGGCTTGCCGGCGATTGCTGGACATTGGACGGGTGCTCTCCCAGGATTCGTGGGACCACGCTGTCGCGCACGGCGTCGTCCTGATCGTCTCCGAACCCCCCCAGGCTCGGGAACGCGCTCAGTATAGGACTCCTCGGCGCGGCCGCACCCGCGGTTTCTGAGCGTTCCTGTGGACAACGGCGGCTCCGATTGCGGAATCTTCGGCCTACCAGGACCTTGGGCCGGGCGAGGCCATTGGAGAACCAGGCGGACGCTTCGGGCTTTCTCCGTAAGGTGTCGCCATGGACGTGGCGGTGACGGGAGTGACCGGGTTCCTGGGCGCCCATCTGACGAGGGTGCTGCGAGACCAGGGGCACCGGGTTCGTGGGCTCGTGCGCGCGGGATCGGATCGTTCCAATCTGGAGGGGCTCGAGGTAGCGCTGATCGAGGGCGACCTCGCCGATGGTGAGATTCCCCGCGCGTTCACGGCCGGCGCCGACCTCGTCATCCACCTGGCCGCCCTCTATGCCGAGGGGACCGAGCAGACGAACCCGATGTTCGCGGTCAACGTCATGGGGACGGGAGCGCTTCTGGGGGCGGCGTGCGCGGCGGGAGTTCCGCGGTTTCTCCACTGCAGCACCATGGGCACCTGCGCGCCGACGTCGGATGGTGAACCGGCGACGGAAGCCGATCGCATCGATCTGGCGCGCACCTCCGCGTACCACCTGACCAAGGTCGCCGGCGAAGACCTCGCGAGCCGAACGGAGGGGATCGACGTGGTGATCGTGAACCCCGCGGCGCCGGTCGGCGCGTTCGACCTCAAACCGACGGTGACCGGCCAGAAGGTCCGTGATGTCGTCGAGGGCCGCTGGCCGAGGCTGTTGGCTGGCCCCGTGAATCACGTTTCGGCCCGCGGCTGCGCGGAGGGAATCGTCGCGGCCGCCGAGCACGGACGCCCCGGCGAACGCTATCTACTCGGCGGCGAGGAACTGGCGCCCGAGGCGTTCATCGAACGGGTCGCCCAGGCGGCGAGCGTGCCTCCGCCGCGCCGCTCCCTGTGGATGCGGCTGTGCCGCAAGGGCCGGTGGTCACCGGGTTCGTTCCGCATCGACGACGGCAAGGCCCGTCGTGAGCTCGGCTACGATCCCGGCGACCTCGACGACGCCTTCCGCGAGGCGGCCTCGTGGTTCAAACGCCAGCGATGAACCGCAGACCCGGTTCATCGAGGCTCAACACGACGCGATCGATCAGCGGAGCTTCTCGAACTCGTCGCCCTTCGCCCACCGTGGCTCTTCGTCGGCGCCGACGACGGTGAGGAGGCACTCGAGCATCAGGCGCACGTCGTGGACCGCACCGTCGAGATTCCAACGAGCGTCGAACTCGTCGCTGGGCTGGTGATAATGGGTGCCGGTGTAGGAGAGCTTCACGCGGCGCCGGATGCTGGCCCGCTCGTAGAAGTCGTGCCCGGCCTTGAAGTACGCGGAGGGGACCCCGACGCGAGCAAACGAGAAGTGGTCTGACCGGTAGAAGAGCCCCTTGTCGACTTCCGGGTTCGGGACGAGCACCCGGCCGCGACGCTTCGCGACCCGGTCGGCGACGTCGGTCAAGGAGTTCTTGCCGTGGCCGATCATCGCGATGTCCTTCGTCGGTCCCCAGATGTTGATGCCGTCGATGTTGAAGTTCGCGATCATCTTGCGGCGCGGGACGGTGGGATGCCTCGCGAAGTACAGCGACCCGAGCAGCCCCGACTCTTCCGCGGTGACCGCGGTGAACAGGATGGTGCGACGGGGCGGCGATGGCAGGTGGCTGCAGGCACGGGCGAGGGAGAGCAGCGCCGCACTGCCGGAGGCATTGTCGAGCGCGCCGTTGTAGATCTCGTCTTTCTGTACGGGACGTCCGCGTCCGAGGTGGTCGAAGTGCGCCGTCACCACGACGACCTCGTCGCTCTGTGGGCCAGCACCGTCGATCTTGCCCAGGACATTGGCCGACTGGATCTCGCGGACGCGGTTCTTGGTCGCGAGGTCGATCTTGACGCCGAGCTCGACGGGGGAGAACTCCCGTGTCTCGGCCTTCTTGCGCAGCCCGTCGAGGTCGAAGCCGCCGAGCTTGCAGAGCTTCACCGCGGCATCGTTGGAGCACCACGAGCGGATGCTCAGCGTCGGTGTCTTGTCATCGAATGGCAAGAAGAAGCGCTCGCGACCGTGGGTCGCCTGGATGACCTGGAACGGGTAGCCCGCCGAGGGCGTCGTGTGGATGACGACGCAACCGATCGCGCCGCGCCGGGCCGCTTCCTCGAACTTGTACGACCAACGGCCGTAGTAGAGGCGCGTCTTTCCCGCGAAGAGGTTCGGGTCGTCGGCCGGGTCGTTGTTCATTACCAGGACGACCTTGCCTTTGACGTCGGTGTCCTTGTAGTCGTCCCAATTCTGCTCGGGCGCGTGGATGCCGTAGCCAACGAACACGAGCGGCGCGTCCTTCCACTCGGTCCCCGCCACCGGCTTGCCCGCCTGCGCCGTGTAGTCGGTGGGCGCGGTGAAGGCCGCGGCGCCGTTCTTGCCGACGGCTCCGAGCGCGCGTGTGACGGTGGAGGTGATGCCGATGATCGGGACCGGTTGGTCCCAGCTTCCATCCCGTCCGGCCGGCTTCACTCCGTACGACTCGAATTGGGTGCGGATGTACAGGCGCGCGAGCGCGCCGCCGCGGGTGCCCGGCTGCCGTCCCTCGAGGAGATCGTCAGACAGGTATGACATGGGACCGGCGATCGACTCCCGGTCGATCAGGTGTTCGACCGCGGATGCAGGGTGCTGCGCGACGGCCGTCGTGGCGACCAGGATCAGGAACGCGAGAGAGCGGGTCATGCGTGTTTCTCGTAGTGGACTCGGGAGTTACTCGTCCGCTTCTGGGTGGTGATGCATCCACACGAGGCGCGACACCTCGGTGATGACGGGGGCCGCCGCATCGCGATCGTCGAATCCGCGCGTGAGGACGACGAGGACGTAAGCGGGGCCGTTGACCGGAGACACGATCGCGGCGTCGTGGCGGATACGGGTGATCGATCCTGTCTTGTGTGCGACGGCCGTATCGGGGGGGACGCCCTTCGGGATGAGGTCGTTGAATTCCTGGCCGAGCAAGATCTCTCGCATCGCCGCCCGAGAGGCACCGGTGACGCTGCGGCCGGCATGGACCTCGCGGAGGAGCGTCATGAGGTCCCGCGCCGTGGCCACGTTGTTCAGCCCGCGTTCGAACGCGGGGCCGTCTTCGACGCCGCGGAGCACCTTCATGTCGCGGAGGCCGAGCGACGTGAGGGTGGCCTGGATCGACTTCGGACCCAGGATCTCCACCATCAGGTTCGTTGCGAGGTTCGAGCTGCGGACCATCATGCGGCGGACGAGCTCGCGAGCGGGTAGCCGGGCGCCGACGTGCTCGTAGAGGTCCTTCTCGCTGTCGTCCGCCGCGGCGAGCGCGTATGGCGACCCATCGACGATGCTCTCGAAGGTGTTGCGCACCTCGACGGGGGCGTCGAGATCGAGTCGTCCGGCATCGTGCTGTCGGAACGCCTCGTACATGACCGCGATCTTCATCGTGCTCGCCGCGTGCAGCACGAGGTCGCCAAACCGCATCCAGACGCGTCCCGTGTCGAGGTTGGCGTAGGCGATGCACACGTCGGTTCCGGGGTGCTGTACGCACAGCGCCTCCACCGACTCGTCCAGCGCAGTCGGAGGGGCGGGCTCTTCGGGCGTCATGCAGGCAGTCAGGAAGGGAAGGAGCAGCGACAGGAGGGCGGCCTTGCGCATCGGGTCCTCCGGCGAGGGAGGCACAGGATACACAAGTCGGTCAGAACCCTGGGTTGACTGCGCAGAGCACGAGCAGAAGGACGGTCACCATGACGAGTGCGGCGGCTGCGACCCGAGCCGAGCGCGAGGGGGGTGTCGATGTCATGTCGGTCCTCCGGTTGTCGTTCGAGGCGTGGTCCCGTCCGCTTTCCGTTCTCACCGGACGAATCTCGGCCTCTCTCGTCACGCCGTGACTTTTTTCCTCTTCGGCGCAGACCTTTCGAAGGCCGAACCGTAGAGAAGGTCGCTGCCACGACCCTTTTGGAGGAAGGGGTAACCATGAACAGGGCAAGGTCGAGAACCAAAGGCTTGGAGCACCCGGCGCAACTGCAGGCGGAAGCGCGGGTTCTGACGATTGCCGGACCGGGGCCCGTGGTCCGGTTCATGACCTGGACGCTGGGCGCGGCCGTCGTGGCCTTCATCGCGGTCGTGGCGAAGATGCGCGGCTAGGCGGCTCAGCCGTCCCCGCCGGGCTTGCGGCGGTCCTTGCCCTTTGCCTTACCCTTGCCCTTCGCCTTGCCCTTGCGACCAGCCTTGCCGGTTCCAGGTCGCCGCGGCACGGCCCACGTGCGCTCCCAGTTGCGCTCCTGGCGTTCCGTGAGGCGGCGCGGCTCCAGCGGGACCTCGAAGCCGCGGCGGTTCTTTGCCCACCACTTCTTCCAGGTGTTGTAGTCGGACTCCATCCGCTCACCGGTGAGCAGGAACAGGGCGAGGTAGGCGCCACGGGGTGTGCTGTCCCCGCCCGCTCGCCCGCGACCGCGCCTACCCTTGCGGGGCGCCGCCTTGGCGAGCTTCAAGGCCGCGTCGATGGCCTCCTTCTTGCGGATGTGCGAGAGGGCGGTCACCCGGGTCTGTTGGACCTTGCCGTTGACGCGCCGGCCGAGGTTGGCGGTCAGGGCAGAGATGCCCTCCTTCTTCGCGTGCTGGCCGATGGCGAGGTAGGCCTCCTGCAGCGCCTCGTCGTCACGCAGGATGGTCTTGTTCTTGACCGCTTTGAGGAGGAGGTCGAGGGCAGCGGTGTTCTTGTGAAAGCGCAGCGCCCGGACCGCGGCCTTGCGGACCGAGGGCTCGGGGTGGGCGAAGGACCTCGCAACCTCCTTGTCCACCTGGGCGTCGTCGATCCAGATGGCCTTGGTGAGCAGGTCCCGCAGGAGCTTGACCTCCTTCTTGTCCTTCCGAGCCTGGACCAGCTCCTTCGAGAAAGCGGCGACGTCGTCCGCGGTCATCCGGTCCGGCGGCGGTGCCTGGCCGATGGCCAGATTGGACAGGAGGACGCACAAACCGATGAGAGGAAGGAGCTTCTGGTTCATGAGGTTGCTCGTGACAGCGGGAATTCGCGGCCGCGATGACACGGCCCCGCAGACATTCTACGCGGAACGCCGCCGTCCCTTTCGCCCATTTCACGTCCGAATCGGCCGGATCGCGGCCGGATCAGAAGCGGAAGGTCCAGGCGACCTTGGCCGCGAGCTCGGTGGTCAAGGCTCGGAAGCGGAACCGGTCGTCACCCTCGTCGAGCGCGGTGGCGAAGCCCTGGTTCACCACGAAGAAGACCTCGTTGCCCGGCGCGACGATCCAGCGGATCCGGCTGTTGATCCCGAGGGTGTCGGAGACGTCGTCCCACTGGGCGAGGATCGACCACGACAGATCGGGCGAGAAGTCGAAGACCACCCGGAAGCTGACGAGCGTGGTGCTGAAGTCCCCTTCGTCGAGCTCGATGATGTTGTGCTCGGCGCCGGTGGTGAGGCGGAACGTCGGGTTCGGGCGCCACGTGGCCTCGACTTCGAACTCGTGTCGCCACCCGGTGAAGAACGAGCCCGACGTGAGCTTGATCTCGCCCGACACCGGCCTCACGTCCGAGAACTCCGCGAACACGCCGAAGCGATAGAAGTCGTAATCCCCGACCGGGATGATGATGCCGTCCTCGATCTCGAACGGATCGATGAGTCGCTCGTAGGTCGGAACGACCGAGACCCCGAACTTGTCCTCGGTCTCGAGCTCGACGGAGAACGGGACGATCTCGGCCTCCGCCGTCTCAACCTCCCCACCGTCGATGCGCCAGACGACGTTCGGCTCCACGATGAACTCGTAACGGCGGATGGCGCCGCCCGGGCGGGGTCGGTACTGAAAGTCACCCCGCAGGCTGCGAGTGCCGCGGCGGGTCACGAACCCGAGGTCTGGTCGGTAGAACTCCGAGACCTCGCGGTAGCGCAGCTGCAGGTCCCAGATGTCGTTGGGATAGTCGAATCGCAGCCCGTACGCGTACCCGAGCTCTCTCTCGATCCCGTCCGCGAGCTTCTCCACCGAATCGGGGTCGTCGAACGTGCCGAGCGCGAACGCGTCGATGCGCAGGCTCTTGTCGCCCAGGAAGTCGTCGATCCGGTAGGCGAAGTCGATTCCGCCGAGTGCGTTCTCGCCGTTGGTGCGCGGGTCGCCCAGCGTCATCAGCACGCCGACCGAGGACTGCTCCAGGATGTTCAGCGACGCGCGCACCACCGCGAGGTTCTTCATGTCGACGTCATCGACCGAGTCCTGCACCACGTCGAGGACGCCGAGGTTGAGGTCGCCGATGCGCCCGGTCAACTTGCCGCCGACGAGGATTGGCACGGGGTCGCCGTCGGCGGAGAGTCCGATGCGTCGGCTGAAGAACGGCAGGAACCCGCCGCGGCGCCCGGTGCCGAACGAGAAGATGCCCGCGTCTTCCAGGAAGAAGTCGCGCTTCTCGGGGAAGAACACCGCGAAGCGGGTCAGGTTCACGATCCGGTCGTCGACTTCGGTCTCGGCGAAGTCGGTGTTGACGGTGAGCGTCGCGCTCAGGCTTGGCGTGATCTTGTACACCACGTCGAGGCCGGGATCGATGTCGCCGCCGTAGACGTCGCGATCCCATTCCCGGCGCCCCTTCGCGGACAGGAACGGCTTGATGTCGAGCCCGATTCCCTGATCGAGGACCTCCATTCCTTGGAGGGTGCCCGCCACGCCGACGTTGAACAGCCGCGTATTGCGTCGCGGTGAGGACCACTGGATGCGCTCGTTCTTGCGCTTGATGATCCGCAGCACGTTGAACCCGAACGACGCGTGGGTGCCGCTCATGCTGACGGTCTTCGCGGGGATCGCGACCTCGCCGGTCCACCCCTTGTCGTGGATGGTGACCTTCCCTTCCCAGATCCCGTCGTAGTCCTTTGTGAAGAAATTCGTCCCGATCAGGCCGTCGCCCTTCGACCCGCCGGCGCCGAGCTGGAAGAAGTACGCGTTGCGTCGATCGAGGAACGTGTCGAGCACGAACTCGACGCGGTCGTCGGGGTCGAGGCGCACGTCACGGGTGCGCAGGGTCGCGCTGATGCCTGTCGGGTCCGAGTCGTTGCACTCGAACCCGATGTAGAGCATGTCCGCGTCCGCCAGCAGGTGAACGACGGTCCGCTCCGACGGCTCGGCGCCCTCCTCCGGATCCACCTGCTTGAAGTTCTCGATGAGGACGGCGCCCTTCCACTCGCCGGGACTCATCGTCCCGTCGATCGTCGGCGCGGTGTCCGTTCGCGGAACGCTGCGTACGAAGTTCGTTTGCTGCCCGACTGCATGTCCGCACCCCACCCCCAGAACGAAGAGCAGGGCAGCAAGGGCGAGGCTGGACGCAGAGCCGGGGACGTCGAACATGGAAGGACCGAGAGTCTACGCGAGGTGAACGTGGCGCCCACCCCGCGTATTCCGGGTTGCCGGCGCGTCCGCCAGCGAAGCGGAGAATCTCCCGGCTTCACGAGGGCGCTACTCGAAGACGGTCTTCACGTCCACGACGTGGATCGCCCCCTGATCGAGCCCCAGCGGGTAGCGCTCGATGAGCTTGTCCTCTTGGAGGATGTCGGCCGGCTTCTTCGAGTCGTAGGTGATGGGGGAGGGGGCGCCGGACACAAGCTGGGCTTTCAGGCCCTCCGCGTCCTTGGCGATGAAGACGATCTCGAGGCCGTCGTAAGTGAGGTGGCGGCGGATCGCGGCGTTGACCTTCTCGAGCGTGAGGCCGGCGAGCCGTTCGCGCATCGTGCCGACGTAGTCCTTCATGCCGTACCAGCGGTCGTCGATGGCGTAGCCGAGCTGGCGGTCCTGGCTCTTGACCAGGAGCGCGAGGTACTTGGAGAGGAACGACCGCGTGGCGGTGAACTGCTCCTCGGTGAGGCCGTTCTTCACCAGCTTGTCGAGCTCGTACTTCGCGATGCGGAGCGCGTAGACCGCCTGCTCCGGCGGCACGGGACGGATCCAGACCTGGAAGATCTGGTGGCGGCGGCAGAGGTTCGCATCCGGGTGGAACTGGGACATGCCACGCGGAAAATACTCGACGTAGGCGTAGTCGCCGTAGTTCATGCCGCGGATCTCGCGCATCCGCTGGAAGAGGTGGCTGTTGGACGAGCGGTGCTCGCCGAGCCAGGATCGGGCGAGCCAGAGCGCGGCGAAGTCCGGATGGCGGCGGTTGACCGGAGTGTGGAAGCCGAAGGAGAGCGCGGTGGCGCGGGTCTCTTTCTGGACGATGGTGACTCGGTGCTGTTTGGGGCCGGTGAGGGAGCGCCCGCCGGGGATCGCGTTCGCAATCTCGACGTCGAAGTCCTCCACATAGCCCCTCTCAGCGAGATCCTCGATGGCTCGCTTCGCGAACGCATCGTCGAAGCCGCCGGCGAGTCCGAGCCGTGGGGCCCCTCGGATGTACGACGCGTAAAACCGCTTCACGTCGACGAGCGTCAGCGCGTTGAGCGTTCGTACGTGGCCGAGGTTCAGCCGCCCATACCGATGACCCTCATAGAGCCGCTCGTACAGCACCTCCTTGCCCAGCTCCTCGTCGTTGTTGGTGCGCAGGTCGACGCGGATCTGGTTCACGATCTTGGCCTTGACGCGCTTGAAGTCGTCGAGCCTCCAGCCCGGGTCGAGGAGCTGGCCCGAGACGATCTTCCAGTACGCGTCCAGGTTGTCGCGATGGGTGCGGCCGATGAAGACCGTCATCTCCTTGTCGACCTGGTAGGAGAAAGAGGCGGCCATCGGGAACAGCGCCTGCTGGATCTCCGAGTACGACATCGTGCGGCTGCCCGCGTCGGCGACCATGGCCGCGGTGAGGTTGGCGAGGCCGGCGGTCCTGGCGGTGTCCATCGACGAGCCGTGGTCGACGACGATCCGGAAGTCGACCAGCGGCGAGTTCGTCTTGCTCAGGACGTGAAACGACGAGGTGAACTCGCCCCCGCCGAACGACCCCGCGCCCGCATCCGGCTTCGGCAGCTCGTCGTCGTCGAGCGTGACGATGATCATCCCACGCTCCGTGAACCACTTGCGCGCGGTCGCCTGAAGAGCGTCCGCGTCGAGCTTTGCGTACAGGCCGTAGACGGGATTGATCGCACTCTAGTCG
>NZBC01000226.1 GCA_002687715.1 Planctomycetota bacterium
CCCGGAGCGGACCTGGAGGTCCGCGCTCCCATCAGAACGGATTGCTTCACACGTTCTCCAGGTCCGCGCCCCCGGGGAAGGGGTCCGCGTCGCGGCGGACGACGTCTCGTCGCAACTCCCGCGACCTGTCACCACGCGCCGCTATCGTGAGCTCCCTCCCGCCGCCGCCCCGCCGATCTGCGGCTCCGGGGTCCTCCTGCTCCCCACCCCGGTCGCGTGGATCGGCGGGAGTCTCCGCAACCATCGTCACGAGCCGCTCACGAGTCTGGCAACGTTCCGCGTGGTCGCGGCCGATGGCGACCTCACCACCTGGCGCGCGCAGTGCGATGCCGCAGGGAAACCCGACTCCACCGTCCAGGAGAACCGCTTCCGAGTTCCGGTCTTCGAGAACCGAGCGCATCATCTGGAGATCCGGATCCAGGAGCGTCGGTTCCTGGTCGAGAACGTCGGGCCCAGTTGCGAGGATCTCGTCATCGAGCTTCCGATCGAGACCCCAACGGCCAGGCCGAAGCCCCAACGCGCCGGCCGGACCCTCCTGACCACCGACCTGGCTACTCCCCGCCTCGCCACCGTGCTCGACAACCGCTGGAAGAACCTGTCCGGGATCCGGGTCAGCACCGTGGTCTTTTCGGGGAAGACCGTTCAATCGAATCTGGTCCCTCCGCAACCCCCCGCCCCTCAACCAAACGTCCGAAACCCGGTCTGCCTGCCGGCCAAGGCCTGGGACGGACGGAACGACCGGGAGTTCTGGTGCTGGGAACTGGCCCCGCAGTAGAGAGTTCGCTACTTGCCGCCGCGCTTCTTGACCGCGCGGCGTGCATCCGCGACGACGCGTTTCACCTCCGCTGCCGGCACAGCCAGGGACGCATGGCGGCTCGCGCGCGCCAGGTTGATCGCGACGCAGGCGCCGTTCAAGTCGAATACGGGCCCGCCGCACTCGGACGGCAGCAACGCGGTGTCGTGCTGCAACGCCTTGCGGAAGCCACTGCGCTTGGTCGAGAGACGGAGTCGCGAGAACGGATCACCCGGTGCGGGCGCGAGGTGCTTCGGAAGCGTGTCACGCCGCGACCCCATGCGCAGCGTCACGGTGCGCTCCTGTTTCCCACGCCGATAGCGGAACACCACTGACGTACCGGGATCGATTCTGCGCAGGCGACTCCGGAGGTCGGCCCCGGTCTTGATCGGCTGGTCATCGAGCGCGAGCAGCACATCACCCTTGACGAGCTTCGCCTTGAACGCGGCGCCCCGCGGCTTCACTTCCTTCACCCGCGCCCCGGCGCCGTCTGCGTTTTCGAACGACGCACCGAGGTAGCCGCCGAGGTTCCGGATCCGCATCGGCCCCGATCCGACCACGCCGATCTTCGTCTTCCCCGTGGCCAGCGCGGTGAGCAGGAACATCCCTGGTTCGTACTTCGGCCGGGACGACAGCTCCACGGGGACGAGCGTCTGATCGACCTTCACGACAACGAGATCGTGGGCGCGGGAGACGTGAACCGTTTCGAGCGTGAACCGCTTCTTGCCGACGCGACAGGTGGCACGCCTACCGAGCTCGGAAGCCTTGGTGACGATCCAGCCGTCCTCGGCGACCACCGTACCGAGGACCTTCCGCCCGTCGCTGCTCTCGATCGCCACGACGCTCTGCCGCCCACGACGCACCACGTCGGTGATCGCCGCGCGTACGGGCTGCGTCGACCGCCACGGCGTCACCGGATTGCGCAATCGTGGAGGCTCGGTCACCCGCCCATTGGGTGGCGGCTTGACGTCGTCGATCTTCTCACCTGCGACGAGGCGCTCCCACTTGTCGCGGAAGACGCCCACGGGCACGTGGTAGTTCTTGGTCAGCGAGCTGCCGATGCGCGAATTCACCCCGATGACCACCCCGTTGATGTCGAAGAGCGGCCCTCCCGAGTCGCCGCGGTCGAGCGTGCAGCTCGTGCGGAGATAGTGCTCGTTCTGATCAAGCACCGTGCCGAGGCGCAGCGGCGACGTGCGACCGCGCAGGTAGCCCATCGGCGTCCCCGTCGACAGGCACAGCGCTCCCCTCTTCACGTCGTCCGACGTCCCCATCGGGGCCCAAGGCCAACGCCCCTTCGCCGTGATCTTGACGAGCGCCGCGTCGGATCGGCCGATGCGACCCATCGACTTCGCGGTGAGCGGTTTGCCATTGTGCAGGACGACCTGCACCTTCCCGCCGGGTTTCTTGAGGACGTGCGCCGCGGTCAGGACCCACCCATCCGGCGAGACGATGACGCCGCTTCCGCCGCCCCCATTCCACACCGACACCGTGGCGCGAATAGCCCGGGTCGCTGCCCGCTTCACCCGTTCCTCGAGCGCACCGAGGTCGACGGTCCGCCCCGCAGGTTGAGCCGAGACGCTCAGGCCGAGCAGAAGAACGAGGATTGATGCGTGGGACCTGTGCAGCATGACGTATCGCCGCTGGTGGGGGCCGGATTGTAGTTCATGTTGCGGTCAAGAACCCAGGTCAGGTGACCCGGCCGCGACCTGCTGTTCCGTCCACCAGGGCCTCGCGCAGATCGTCCGCCCGGCTCCGACGAACCAGGATCGTGAAGGTGGGCTCGCCATCGAACACTCGATTGACCTGGACCACGCAATCGCCGAAGCGCGCCAGGATCGCCTCGACCGTGCCCACGTCGTCGTATCCGCATTGAACCGTCACCGCGACGTCACACCAGACGTCGCGAGGAGGCGCCGCTTCGAGGGCATGCCGCGCAGCCTCGTCGTAGGCGCGGATGAGCCCACCCTTCCCCAGCTTCGTGCCGCCGAAATACCGCGTGACGATCACCGCCACATCGAACACCTCTGCACGACGAATAGCCTCGAGAATCGGCGGGCCGGCGGACGCGGACGGCTCTCCGTCGTCGTCGCTGCGCTCCAGTGGGACGGCTGGTCCGCCCACCCGCCACGCGGAGCAGTGATGCCGCGCGTCGTGATATCGCTTGCGGACTCCGGTGAGGGCCGCTCGCGCTGACTCCTCGTCCACCGCGTGGAACACCTGGCCGATGAACCGCGACGCCTTGATCTTGATCTCCAGCTTCGGCCCCTCGTCGAGAGTGCGAAACGAGTCCGGCAGATTGGACGGCATCAGGACGTCGCCTCCGCGTCAAGTCGCGCGAACAGACGGCGGGCGTCGCGCTCCGTGAGCCAGGTCCGGCGGTCATCCTCGTCGCGCACGAAACGGCCCGCGTCGAGACACCGAAGCAGCTGCTTCATCCGCGACGCCGCGCCCTTCAGGTTGGGCGACCGGGACCGCAACGCGTTCGCATAATCGAGAACGAACCGCGCCGTCTCGCCGCGGGACGCGATGTGGCCGGAGAAGATCCACGGATCGCCGAGAACGGCGCGGCCGACCATGACGAACGTGCAGCCGGTCTCGCGGCGCATGCGTTCGAGGTCTGAGTGGGTCGAGACGCCGCCGTTTCCGCAGACCGGTATCGACACGGATGACACCGCGCGCGCGATCCGCGTCCAGTCGACCCCGTCCTGGTATCGCTCGATGCGCGTGCGGCAGTGGATCGTCAGCATCGATGCGCCGCCGGCCTCCGCCGCGCGCGCCAGTTCTTCGACGTGCTCGGCGTCGTTACCTCCCGCACGGATCTTCGCCGTGACCGGGACGCGTCCGTCGACTCCGTCCGTCGCCGCGCACACGAGCTGCTCCAGCCGCCGCGGGTCGTCGAGCACGGCCGACCCCGCGCAGCCACGCAGCGCGCCTTTCGCCGGGCAGCCGAAGTTCAGATCGACGAGCGGAACACCGAGCTCGGCCGCTTGTGCAGCAGACGCCGCCACCGCGCCCGCATCCGAGCCCATGAGCTGAATCCCCACCGGCTGCGAGTGGCGCCTGCCCCCCAGATACCGGCGCATGACGGCGCCTTTGACGGGGTTCGTCCCGACCACGCGCACGAACTCGGTGAACGCACCGCCCAGCTCACGCGCATCGTGCAGCGCGAGGACCAACTCCCGAAACGCGGGATCGGTGACCCCTTCCATCGGCGCCAGGAGCCAGGGACCGGTGAAGGGCAGCCCGGCACGCGTCGGATTGTCGTGAAATGCAACATTCATGGCATGCGCCGAGGAGGTGCGCTCATGTTGTACGCGCCCCATCCCCAAGTGGAAACACGGCTTCCGAGACGTGGAAAGTTTTTCAAGGCCGCGCGGCGGCGTGGTCGATCTTCATCGTGGCGACGAATACACCGTCCTGTCGTGTGACCGGCATCGAGCCGGGATCGCGCCGAGACGCGTGCGCCGCGAGGCGGTCCACTCGAGTCCTCCGGCGCCGTGCCTTCGCTGTCCCTTCGTGAGATTCAATCGGGAGTCATTCGCCGGACCGAGGAGGTCCGCAAGCACCCCCACGTAGTGAGGCTGGAGTCCATGATCAACAAGATGCTTCGTCACACCGCGCCGGCACTCATTCTGCTGGCGTGCGTGAGTTCCGCGTTCGGCCAGGCGGCCACGACCACGAGTGTGGGTTCGGGTTGGGGCGAGAACCCGTCGCCCGAGCTGCTCTCGTCCCGCCCGATCCTCGGGCAGACCGCGCTGCTGTTCGCCATGAACTGCCAGCCGAGTTCCGTCTCGTACTTCGCGGTGAGCGCGCCGCCCGCATCGTCGCAGCACATCGGCAACGGCTTCTACTTCCACGTCGATCTCAGCGTGTACCTGACCTACGGTCCGCTCCTGACCGACGCCGGCGGAACGCTGCTCTTCCCCCTCCTTCTCGACTTCCCGCCTTCGAGCTCCGGAGACGAAGTGATCCTGCAGCTGCTGACGGTCTACACCAGCTCGCTGCCCGACTTCATGATCAACCTCGAAGTCACCAACGGTGTTCTCTGGAAGTTCGGGACCTTCTAGACCTCCCGGATTCCCACGCGACGCCCGTCATCCCGCACCGGGACGGCGGGCGTCTTGCATTCCTGCGGAACCAAGTCGGCCGAACTGGGAGAACAAGGAGAATCCGGAGCCGAATCTAGTAGCCGCCCGTCATGCGACGACGGTAGGACGCCAGCGCCTGCGGCACGTGCTCGCGGAGTTCCTTCATGGTGATGTCGAGTGGCATCGGCTCGAGGTCGGTCAGGCGATCGAGGAACTTCTCCGCCAGCTCCGAACCCCGCTCCGCTCCGACGTAGAGGTGCCAGAGAGTCAGGGTGTCGCGCGACGTGGCCGCGGTGAGCAACGGGTCGACGAGCGATGGGTCCCACGGAGGAGCCGACCCCATCTTCGTGTTCACGCCCTCCAGCAGGTCGCGGAGGCGGGCCCGGAACGTCTCCGATTCTTCTTCGATGATGACCGGCGGACCGAGCGGCTGGCCTTGGGGAGCGCTCATGCGATACCCCCGAGGAACCCAGATCGTGCGGCCGTCCACGCGGAACTGGACGATTCCAGAATTCACCTCGAGCGTCGCCCGGCCGTCTTCGTCGACGACCAGCTCGTACTCGCAGCCGAGATCGACGGCGAGGCCCGCGGGCGTGTCCACCTTGAACAACTCTGGTTTGACGTCCACCCCGATGAGCGCCGTGATACGTCCGCGCTGGAGGAAGAGCTTGTGCGAATCGTCCGTGGCCTCGTCGACACGCAGGACGGTCCCCTGGTTGGGATCTCCCACGGTGAGCCACTTGTTATCGTCCGCCGTCAGAGCGACCTCGCTGCCCGCTTCAGTCTCGATCTTCTCGCCAATGCCGACCTGCAGGCGATCGGCGGAGAGCTCGCGGCCGCCGAGGAACGCGACCCCTCGGGTCAGCGCCGCGTGATACGGACTCGGCTTGAAGTCGTCGTCGCCCAGATCCTCGTCGCCGATCATCCAGGAGCCCGCGATCACCGCGATCACCGCAGCCGCAGCCGCCGCGATCGGTAGCCAGACGCGGCGTCTCCGCGGCGGCGCCGGCTTCATGCGATACACGGACAGCACGTCCTCCAGGCGCGACGTCACCGGGTCCGGCGTACCGGATCGATCCCAGAGATAGTCTTCGCTGAACGTCATAGCCACCCCCGTTCCTGCAAACGCTGGGTCAAGAGTTTCATCCCCCGGCAGAGGTTCACCCGCACGGAACCGGGAGTGAGTCCCGTCCGGTCCGCGATCTCGGGGCCCGTCATCCCTTCGACCAACCGCAGCACCAGGGTCTCCCGGTACGCCGGTGGCAACATCTGCACCGTCTCCATGACTTCGCGCGCCTCCTTTTCCGGACGCTGTGGCGCCGCCACCTCGTCCGGCAAGGGTTCTTTCGTGCGGGCGGCGCGCAGCGCGTCGCGGGCAACGTTCTTGGCAATCGTCCTCAACCAGGATCCCACGTGGCGCGGCTCTTTCAGGTCTTCGATACGACGCAGGGCCTTGAGGAAGACCTCCTGCGAGAGGTCATCCATCCGCTCCGGTCCCGCGGTTGCGAGCACGACTCCGTGGACCACATTTGCATAGCGGGCATACAGTCGTCCGAACGCGACCCGGTCGCCCACTGCGGCCTGACGCGCCCAGGCCAGCTCTTGGAGCTCGGGCGCCGCCGCCGGATCGGCTTGCAGCTCGGCCGCCGCGTCGTCGACGGACCCGGGTCCCGGACCCGAAGCAGAGCTGCTCCGGGCGCGTTCGGGGTCCGGTGCCTCGTCCACGTACGCGATGGGCTACCTCGCTGAAATGGCCGCGAATCACCGCGTGATTCGGCGCGGATCGCGATGGACACTGTACCTGTCAGAGGTTCTGGGCCGTTCTCGCACTCCTCCAGACGCCCCCGGGCCGGCGGGTGTTAACCGTCGGCGGCAGCGGGCGGCGGCAGGAGCCGGACGTCGGAGGTGATGACGGGTCCCCGGGCACCGGTGCGGTCGGCCTGCCAGAGGTCGATCCAGCTCTGCCACGTGACCGGGTGCCGGGTGTAGAGGTGGCTGTGCAACGACCGCGTCTCTTCCACCTCGTACCCCGGTCCGGGCCACACGACGAGCCCCTGGTCCGCGACGTCGTAGGGCGGCGGATCGTCACCCAGCGCCTGCTCGAGCGCCTCGCGAACGATGTCGACGCCGGCGGTCTTGTAGAGACCCGCAATGGCGTCGCGCAGGCCCGCGCGCCGGCGATCCGGCAGCGCGCTCGAGCCAGCCCCGCTCCAGCACGCTCGCGACCAGCAGACCGGACTGCGCCTCGAATCCCAGGACCAACGGCGTCGGGCCGTCGGACTCGGAGATCAGAGGCACGTGCAGCGCGTTCGAACCGGCGGTGACATGGCCCACATGGACCTCGTTGCCGGCCCACCCTCGCGTGGCAGCCAGGAGCGCGACCAGCTCGCGCTGGACCCAGATCATCACGTCCTGCTCGACATGGTGGATGACCTCGCGCTGCCGCCGGGCTCGAATGACCTCGCCCGTCCACTGACTCTTGCGCTCCGCGCGCCGCAGCCTGGCGTACGCCTTCGGCAGCGTGCCGGAGTGGAACCCCGGCCGCATCAGCCGGATCACGGTCTCTCCGTGGCCACCGACGAGCACCGGCTCCAGCCGCCGCGAGCGGTTCGCCGCGTACAGCTTCCAGTTCTCCTTGAACTCCCACACCAGGAACCCGAAGAAGCCCGGCAGCAGCGTCACCGTGCTCCACGTGATCGCGTTCGCGATGACCGCTCCGAGCGGCGGCGTGAGCAGCTCATTGCCAAACGCGATCAATGCGGGAAGAAACCCCACCATGAGCTTGTGCGCGACCGTCACGACGGGGAAGTGCTTGACCGGATTGACCTGCGGCTCGAGGAGCAGGTTCACGTACACGCGCATGATCCACGTCACCGCGAACCACACCACCCCCAGCACCGCCTTCACGAAGAACGTCACCTCGCTCTCCCCCGTGCGGAAACGCAGCCATTCGTCGACGGTGTAGAGCGCGCGCTCGAGCATCTCCGTGAACCACCGGAAGATGTAGAGCAGGAACCGGACGAGCCCGACGATCAGCGTGCCGCGCACGCGGTCCCACAGCCGCCATACCCACTCCGTGCCGACCTCCTCGACGGCCGTGCCGACCGGTGAGTTCAGCACGAGCTGGAACCCGACGAACGTCCCGATAAGCGTCCACGTCCAGGCAGCGGCGTCGAGATCGAGGAACACCAGCAGGATCGCGACGATCCCGGTCCCGAGCGCCGGCTTGAGTACGAACCTCATCGCGAGGCGGAACAGCCGGCTCCGGATGAACGCACGCACCGCCTCGAGCGACATCACGTGCCTCGGGAGCGTCCAGAAGATGAACTTCAACCCGCGTCCGGCCATCTTCAGCACGGCCACTGTGCCCGCCCGCACCTCCTCCATGTAGAGCAGCGCGTTCAGGTAGAGCCCGAGCAGGACCACCGACACGAGGTACGGGTCGATGAGATGGACAGGAAACCCCAGCGTCGCCTCCGTCGCCAGGGAGATCATGTGCCCGAGCCCGCTCAGGACGACGAACGCGCCGCCGAACGGGATCGCGACATAGCGTGCGAACGCCCGCCCGGTCTTCGTGCCGAATACGAGCGACGACGCCCGCTGGAGCCAACGCAGGTACACCTCGCCCCGCCGGTACACCCCGTCGAGCGCGACCCCGAGCTCCTCATCGACGCGCAGCAGGCGGTTGGCGCTCCACACGTCCGCCGCACCGGTGCAGTCGACGAGCTTGATCTGGTTGCGCGAGATGGCGTCGCGCACGTCGCTCAAGGAGAGGAATCCGCGCTCGGCGACCCGGTCGAGCAGCTCCTCGACGAGCTTGTCGCGCGCGACCTCCTCGGGCAGGCAATCCGGGACGATACCCGCCTCGGTCAGCAGCCGGACGATCTCCGGCCGGCACCGTTTGCGCAAGCGCGCCTCGGCGGCAGTGTGCGCCGCACGAACGAGGGTCCGGAGCCGGGCCCGGTCTTCCTCGGGCAGGTGCACCTGCACCAGGCGTTTCTCGGCGAGGCGCAGGTGCCGGCACATCAGCACCTCGCGCTGATGCGGCAGGCTGCGCCGGATCGGCCGGCGGCCCAGGCTGCGGACCCATTCGACGACGTCGATGGTGTCCACTCCGCGTTCGTGGTCGACGCAGACCCGCTGGACGTCGTACAAGAACCGCGCCTCCGGCGAGAATACGCCGATCGCCGCGCGCGGGAGCATTCCCCGGACGAGTTCGTTCCAGCTGCGCTCCGCGCCGGCGTCGAGCGCGAGCGCGGACTTGAGGCGGCGAATGAGCTTCTCGATCTCTTGCGCTGCGTCGTGGTCGAACGTCTCCGGGATGCCGGCCGGGTCCTCGGCCGCAGGCTCCGCCGCGCGCTGTCGCAAGATCGCTGCGCGCACCTGATTGCCACGGTCGCTCTTCCGGTCCGCGACCTGGAGGTAACGCCGCGCGCTCCCGACCCGGCTGCGCCGACGCGTGGCTCGACGCCCGCGCCGCGCCTTGCCGGGACGCTCTTCTTCGACGGTCGCGGTCTCCTGCGGATCCGGCGCATTCGGCGGCCGCGTCGCCTCGAGCACCGCGGCTGCGTCGACGTCGTCGGCCACGATGGCCGCGAGTCGGTCCGCCTCCTTGGCGATGCCGGGGAAGTAGCGCGAGAGGAGGCGCGGAGCGAACGCGGACATCTCCAGGAACGAGGCCACGAACTCCACGTACTCGTCGTGGTCGTTCCGCGTCTCGAACAGAAGTCCTTCCTCGGCGAGGACGGACCGGATCTCGTCGAACACGGTCTGCCCGATGGCGTCGACGCGCGCGTTGACCTCGGCTTGGGTGAGTCTCGTGACCCCGGGACCTTCGAGCGCCTCGTGGATGCGGGAGTGAAAGAGCAACCGCCACCACCGAACGAGCGCCTGGTCCGGGGTCAGCTGCTGGAGCCGGTCCTGCGTGGGACGCACGAGCAGGATCACCCGGGGCGGCAAGGTCCGGTCGCGCGGCAGGCCCAGCTCCCATCGCGCCGCGTACCGCAGCAACTCGGCCCCGTCGATGACGAACGCCTTCCGGTGGGGCACCTGCCCCAGCGCTCCACGCACCGACCGGGCCCGCTTGATCACCCGCCGCAGGATCCGCGGACGAACGAGCAGGACCGAATCGTCGACCCGTCGCAGGGCCGTCTCGAGCATCGTCGGGGTCAACGACCCGGTGCTGGTCTCTCCGCGCGTCACGTCCATGGATTCGGATCGGGCGGGATTGTATCTGTTCCCGCGGTGCATCCTCGGTACATCCGGTCCGAGGCGAGGGGCCTAAGATCGTCTCCATGCGTCCGAAGGTGTCATTCGCACTGGTCCTCGCCGCGGTCCTTGGACTCCTGCTGGTGGGCCTCCGGGTGGTGGCTTCCGAACGTGCGGTCGCGGAAAGAGCCGCCCGGGGCCGCCTGCAGACACGGGTCCGGGAGACCGCCAAGCGCCTGTCGACGGCCGCCGGGGGGCTGCTCGGCCGAGCTGAGGCCCGTGACGGCGCCGGCATCATCGCACCCGATGGCCACGTGCTGGAGCCGCCCGAACCGGTCGCGTTCACGTCATTGCGCCCGCTCCCGGGCCGCGATCCGGAAGGGGACTTCTACCTCCAGGCGGCCGAGCGAGCTCTCCATGTCGAGAACGACGCGCCGCGAGCCCGGGAGCTGTGGCGCGTCGCGAGCAAGGGAGACCGAGACGAGATCATCCGCACCCTGGCGTATCTGCGCTCGGCAGCCACGCTCCGTCGTGACCACCAAACGACCTCGGCCGACGTGGCGCTCCGAGCCGGGCTCGCTCTCCTCACGGGCGACCACCTCAGATCCCGGGAGGCGCTCGTCGCCCGGACCCTGCTCCATGGAGCGAGCGACGCGCTCGCGGCCGACCTCGCACGTCATCTCGCCGGCCCGGACGACGTCGCCGCGCGGGGACTCCTCCGCGCCGCGAAGCTCGAGAGTCACCCGAAGATCATCGCACGCAACGCGGAGCTCCTCCGACTGGATGCGCTGCGCCCGCATCTCGCGCACGTGGGCGCGACCCCGCGTGGCGCACGCGTCGCGGGGGACGTCCTCGTTGCGTGGGTCCGGCGGGCGGACGGCGAGACCGCCGTCGTCGTCGAACCGTTACCCGCGTTCGGAGTTGGCGTGCGCATCGCAATCGAAGCGCGCACCGCTGTCGATGACCTGGTCGAGGAGACGGACGCAGGACCGCCGCTACAGCCGGTTCGTTTGCGGGCCACCGCGAGCATCGACGCCATCGCATCCGAGGCCCGCGAGCGGGCGACCTGGCTCATTGGCGCGCTGATCGTCGCCGTCTGCGGCGCCGTGATCGCTTTCCTCCTCGCGGACCGAGCCGTTCGCCGGGAGGCCGCCGCCACCCGCGCGCAGGCCGCGTTCCTCACCCAGGTCGGGCACGATCTGCGAACGCCGCTCGCGAACATCCGGCTCTACTCGGAGACCCTGGCCAGCGGGCGAGTGCAGGACAAGGGCGAGGCGCGCGAGTTCGCTTCGATCGCGGCCCGCGAGGCCGGCCGGCTCGCAGGGATGGTCGACAAGGTCCTCGACCTCGGTCGGCTCGACGCACAGTCGAACGGCGGATTGGCTCGGTGTCCGATCGATCTCGGCGAGCTCGTGTCGGAGGTCGCCGCCGCGCACCGCCCCCTCCTGGAGCAGGCGGGGCTACGGTTTGACGTCGGAGTCGCCAAGGAGCCGCTTACCGTCAACGGCAACGCGGACATGCTGAGAGGCGCCCTCGGCAACCTCATCGAGAACGCGCTGCGTCACGCAGTGGACGGGGGGGAGGTCGGCGTCATCGCGTCCGGTGACCGCGAGCGCATCGAGGTCCGCGTCGAGGATCGTGGGCCCGGTCTCCCGCCCGCAATCGGGCCCCGCATCTTCGAGCGCTTCGTCCGCGGTCCCGGCGTGACCACACGCGGGACCGGACTCGGTCTCGCCCTGGTCAAGGAGGTCATCAGCGCCCACGATGGTCAAGTCCTGGCGACCGACCGCAAGGGCGGCGGCGCGACGTTCACCCTTACCTTCGATCGGATCGAACCGTGACCCGCATCCTGCTCGTCGAGGACGACAACGACCTCTCCCGAGGACTGCGCTTCAACCTCGAGAGCGAGGGGTTCGACGTCGTCGCGGTGGACGGCGGCCACGCAGCACTCGCGACCGTGCGTGGCGACCCGCCCGACCTCGTGCTCCTCGATCTCGGGTTGCCGGACCTCGACGGCACCGAAGTCCTGAAGACGCTGCGCTCCGAATCCCACGAGGTCCCCGTGATCTGCCTCACGGCGCGCGGAGCCGAGTCGGACGTCGTCATGGGGCTGGACCTCGGCGCCGACGACTACATCACCAAGCCCTTCGGGCTGTCGGAACTCCTCGCCCGCATCGGTGCGGTACTCCGCCGCGGCGGGGCGACCCTCCCGACGGACACCGAACCGGCCCACCTCACGCTCGACGACGTCGAGGTCGACTTCCGCGCCCACACCGCCACCTGGCCCGATCGCACGCTCGAGCTGACCCCTATCGAGATCGACCTCCTCCGCCACCTCCTCGCCTCTCGAGGGGAAGCGATCGACCGCACCGACATCCTCCGGGACCTCTGGGGCCTCGACGGTCCGGTCAGCACCCGCACCCTCGACAACCACATCGCCCGCCTTCGCAAGAAGATCGAGCCGGACCCGGCGGCCCCACGGTGGCTCGTGACGGTGCACGGCGTGGGCTACCGCCTGGAGAGGTAGCCCTCCCGGGCGCGCAGACCTGAAGGTCCGCCGAGAGCGCGACCTCCAACTCTCCCCGGAGCGCGACCTCCAACTCCGCCGGGAGCGCGGACCTCCAGGTCCGCTCTGGGTCCGGATCCGGCTTCGCCGTCGGAGCGGACCTGGAGGTCCGCG
>NZBC01000227.1 GCA_002687715.1 Planctomycetota bacterium
AGGGTGTCGGTTGTCTGGAGCGCGCGGTTCTTCTGCTCGCCCTCGTCTTGGTCGAGGTCGAACAGCTCGTAGGTGTCGGAGGATATGTGGTGCACGAGCTTGTCGTCACCGATGCAGACGGCGTCCTGACGAGGGGAGAGCGATGCCGGCTCTCGGAACTGGGTGAAGCCCGCCGCAGGGGGGGCTTGTCCGCCGTCGTTCGTGAGGGACTGCGGCAGGATCACTCGGAGCAGGCTGTGTCCTTGCAACCCTTCGGGAATCTCCTGGCCCATCAGCTCCAGCAACGTCGGCACCACGTCGACCAGCTCGACGATCGAAGGGACGCGATGGCCGGAGACGCCTGGGATGCGGATCAGGAGCGGCACGCGGACCTGCTCTTCGTAGAGGCTGCTGTTGTGATAGCTGCCTCCGTGGTCCAGGAGTTCCTCGCCGTGATCCGCGTGGATGACGACGATCGTCCGGCTCCAGTCGTCGCGTTTCTGCAACGCGCGCAGGGCGACGCCGAGCTGGCGATCCATGTGGTGGATCTCGCCATCGTAGAGGCCGCTGACGCCACCGCCGAATCCGGGACCATCCGGATGCGGACGATACGGATGGTGGGGATCGAAGTAGTGCGACCACAAGAACCAGGGCTGATCGCCGGTCAGCAGGCGGAGTTCGTCGAGCGTGTGCTTCGTCACCTCGGTTCCGTCGAGGTTGTCTGGCGTCGGGAACTCATTGAATCGATCGAAGCCCTCCCGCAGGAACGGGAAGATGTCGGCGACGAACCGTCGCTTGAGCGCGCTCACGGCTACGGTGCGACGCCCAGCGTTCCGCAACCTCAGCGCGAGCGGCGGCATCGACTGAGGCTGCTGCAACTCGTTCGGCTGATTGCGTCGTCCTGCGACGTCGGTGGCGGACGGATAGAGGCTCTGGAACATCGACGCCAGCGAGAGCTGGCTCGACGGGTACTGCGCCCAACATCGTTCGAACACCGTGCAAAGCGCTGCGAACGCGTCGAGCTCGGGCGAGGGGCGACGCACGTAGCCATAGCAACCGAGGTGATCCGGTCGGACGGCGTCCAGCGTAATGAAGACGATGTTCGCGTCTCGGCGCACGGGGAGCATGGTGTCGAGGACGCCGGGGTCCACGGGGTCGGGGGTGGGGAGCAGACGGGCGATCACGTCGCCGGTGGCGATATCGACATCGGTGGGAGCGTCCGGGCGCAGCGTGAGCAGGCGAGTGCACCAAGGGGCGTCTCGGCGAAGAAACTGCCGGTGGGCGGCGTCGTCACCCGGGAGGCGGTCGGTCGCGACGAGGCCCAGCGCGATGAGGCCGCCGACCAACCCGATCGGTGCCACCGCCACGGCGATGCGTCGAGTGTGTTCCGCGAGGCCGATGCCCGTCATTGCCGCCAAGATCACGAAGGCGACCGCGAGTCCCTGATGGAACGCTGCGTACTGATTGGGGAAGGCGAGTATGTCCAGCGCCAGGCAGGCGAGGGACATGGCCAGGAGATAGCGCCGCCGATGGTCGGCGCCCTCGCGGGCGAGGTCGGCGAGGCGCGCTCCGATGCACCCTCCGACGAAAGCCAGCAGCACCGCACCCCATCGGAGGACTCCCACCCATGCCTGCGACGAGATCCACGGGCCGGACGTGAGGGCGTCGATCATCGGCCACGCTCCGAGTGCGATGAGGCCGGCCGGAATCGCGCGTGCAGTCAAGACGCGGGGCGCCTTGGTCTTGCGAAGCGCGAACAGGAGAAGGCCGGCCCCCGCGATGATCGTCCCTGCCGCGGCGCCGATTCCCGAGGTGAGCAGGACTGCGATGCCCAGGCCACCGGTGTGCTCGACGGCGTCGCCGGCGCGGACCACGTCCGTAACCGCGACGAGCATCGCCACCACGAAGATCGCACCCCCGGCAACGATCCACGGTGACGGTGCGGTGGGGCTCCCCTCGCGTGACGACATGGTGCGGACGATATCCCTCTGCCGAGGCGACGGTCAATCGACCAGCCGCGCGGAGTGGACGATGATCCCCTTCACGCCGACGGCGAGCCCTTCGAGCCGAAGTCCGATGTTCTTGAGCGGAAGCGCGGTCTCGGTGAACGGATCCTGGTCCGGGATACGGACGAGCACCGTCTGTCTTCCGCGTCCGAGCGCCACGGGCTGCGGTTTCGACCGGTAGGCCATCCGTCCGACGGGATGGTCCTTCGGGTGCCACTGCACGTACACGTCCTGATGGGGTGCGTGCTTGCCTTCGACGACCACCGACATCTCGAATTGCACCGAACGGCCGGTCTTGCCCCGTGGCACCCCCGCCCAGCACTGGAACACTCCGGGGCCCGGATGGATGTGGAGTCCGTCCGCGTCGAGCTTCACCGTACCCCCCTCGAGGAAGG
This sequence comes from Planctomycetota bacterium, assembly GCA_002687715.1. Taxonomy (GTDB): domain Bacteria; phylum Planctomycetota. The sequence goes on from NZBC01000227.1 coordinate 2,381, forward strand.
CCGGTTTGCCGAATGCCGGGAGGAGGTCCGCCTTCAGGGTGCGCGGAGACCGATCGTGGAGCGTGTGGTGGAGGAGCGCCTTTCCCGACGTGTCGTAGACGTTGATGACCACCTCGTGAAGCCGGCACTCCAGCAGCGCGTAGGGGTGGGCGTCGTGTCGACTGGAACCGCAGAACAGGATGTCGTGACCGTGCTCCTTGGTGATCGAAGCGCCTTCGCCGTCGCCGCCGATCAACAGGTCGATCTGGTCTCCAGGCAGGCTCTTCAGGATCTCATCCCGGTGACGGAAGGTGCTCTGGCCGAGGCCGCAGATCAGGAACGTGAACGGTTTGGTGCGCTTCGACAGGACCGTGTCGAGCCACGTGCGCTGGGGCGTCCCGGGTCGAAGCCTCTCGTCGAAGTACGTGACGAAGACCATCCGCACCGAACCTCGCTCGACGACCCAACAGGGCGGAGCCCCTTCCTTGCGAGCCGCGTCCGCGTACGGGTACGCGAGGGCGCGCTTGAACACGTCGTAGCTCGGCGCGCCGGCCGGAAACCCGCACTCGTGGTTTCCGGGCCCGAGGTAGACGGGGACGTGACGGATCACCGGATCGAGGAACCGGAAGAACTCGTTGCGGAAGGCGCGCTCCGTGCACCAGTACACGGCGTCGCCGGCATGGATCACGGCGTCGGGGCGCAGGTCCCGGACGCGCGCGACCTGCATCTGGGGTGGATGACGGCGCCGGGGGTGGGTCCCGCCCGTGTGCCCGAGGACGGCGATACGTAGCTCCGTTTCCGTTGCGGCGGGAGTTTCGAACGACGTTCGCCGCCAGCCGCATCGCACCTCGTACGTCATCTCGGGCTCGAGCAGCTCCAATCGGACTGAACGGAATCGCCCTCGTTCGACGGGCGCGGCCCGTCTCGGCTTCTCGCCCCGTACGCCGTAGAGGAGGGGCGCGCCGTCGTCAGCGCGCTCTGCCCACCACGACACGACTGCGTGCCGGGGACCAAGGTCGGTGAGCCACAACCCGGCGACCGGGTCCTGGGCGTTCGCGCCGGTGATGAACGCGAGGAGGAACGGGACGAGCGAGGCGCGCATGGCGGTAGGATAGCAATCGCGGGGGGCGGGCGGCCCTCCGGACTTGCGGAGGGAAAACATGGTCCGGACGTTGAGCTGGCTCCTGTCGGGGTTGGACGGGTGTCGCTTGGAGGGGCCGGGTGACGTGGGGATCGACCGCGTCGTCCTGGACAGCCGCGTGGTGAAACCCGGGGACGTGTTCGCAGCCCTGCCGGGGACCCATGCCGACGGGGTGACGTTTGTGCCGGAAGCCATCCGGCGCGGCGCGTCCGCGTTGTTGCTCGGGGAGGGCGTCGAGGTCCAGACGGACTTGCCGCGTCTGCGGTCGCCGTATCCGCGGGCAGATGCCGCTCGCGCGGCCCACCGGCTGGCGGGAGACCCGGGCCAGCATTTGGAGCTCGTCGCGGTCACCGGCACCAACGGCAAGACGACGACCGCGTGGTTGCTGAAGGAGCTCCTGGCGAACGCGCCGGGGCGCTTCGGTTGCATCGGGACGGTCGCGAATACGTTCTCGGGGACGTCCCGGACGGCGACGCAGACCACGCCCGACTCGGGTGCGCTCGCCGGACTCCTCGCCGAAATGCACGCGGCCCGGGTTCCCGGTGCCGCCATCGAAGTCTCGAGCCACGCCCTGCACCAGGACCGCGTCGCGGGGGTGAAGTTCGAGGGCGCCGTGCTCACCAACCTGACCCGCGATCACCTTGACTACCACGGGTCGATGGACGACTACCTCGCCGCGAAGCTGCGGCTGGGAGACCACCTGGCGCCGGGTGCGCCGTGGGTGTACCCCGCTGACGACCCTCGCGTCGCCGAGGCGATCTCGGGACGCGACGGCGCGGTCTCCTACGGGACGTCGGCGTCGGCGGATCTCCGGATCGTCGATGCGGCGCTCCTACCCGGCGGCGCTCGCATCATGGTCCGGTGGCGCGGCAAAGAGCTCACGTTCCGGAGCCCGCTCGTGGGGTCGTTCAACGTGGACAACGTGGCCGCGGCGCTCACGCTTGCGCTTGCCCGGGGCCGGGCGGTGAACGATCTGCGTACGCGGCTGCTCCGCTTCCGTGGTGTTCCGGGCCGGATGCAGCGCGTCGCCGCACCGGGAGGTCCGACGGGCCTCGTCGACTACGCGCACACGCCGGACGCGATCGAGAAGGTCCTGGCCGCATGCCGGTCCTTCGCGGCTGGGCGCGTGATCGTCGTCGTCGGCGCAGGGGGCGATCGTGATCGCGGCAAGCGACCGCTGATGGGGCGCGCGGCGCAGCGCGGCGCCGATGTCGTCATTCTGACGTCGGACAACCCGCGTACGGAAGATGCAGGGCGTATCCTGGAGGACATCGCCTCGGGACTGACTCCGCCTGCGGGCGGGGTCTTCTGCGAACCCGATCGCGCGACGGCCATTCGTCGCGCCGTCGCGCACGCCGCGCCCTCGGACCTCGTCGCGGTCCTGGGCAAGGGCCACGAGACGTACCAGGAGATCGACGGCGTCCGCCACCCGTTCTCCGACGTCCGGGAGCTGGAGCATGCGCTGACCGAGGTGACTGCCGGTGGGTGAGCGGTTCCTCGTCGTCGGCGTGGCCCGGAGCGGAATCGCCGCCGCGCGGCTGCTGGTCGCGTCCGGTGATGACGTGCGCCTGTGCGACGTGCGTGGTCGACCCGCGGACCTTCCGGACGACGTGGCTGCGCTGAGGTGGGTCGATACGCCTTCCGACGCGATCGACGTGGGTGAAGTCGATGCACTGGTGTTGTCGCCGGGAGTGCCGTTGTCGTCTCCACTCGTGACCCGTGCCCGCGCTCGGGGGTGTCGGATCAGCGGGGAAGTCGAAGAGGCGTTCCGTCGTTCGTCGGTTCCGGTCGTGGCGATCACGGGGACGAACGGCAAGAGCACGACGACGACGCTGGTGGCGCACCTGCTCAACGCACACGGAAGGCTCGCCGCTGCGGGTGGAAACCTGGGTCGCCCCTACTCGGAGCTGGTCCTCGAGGAATCTGCTGCCGATGTTCACGTGGTCGAGGTCTCGAGCTTCCAGGCGGAGACACTCGACACGTTCCGGGCGCGCGTGGCTGCGCTGCTGAATCTCGCGCCCGATCATCTCGATCGGCACGGGCCGTTCGACGCCTACCGGGCTGCGAAGCTCCGTGTGTTCCGCGGGCTCCCGCAACCGGCCGCGGACGCCTCCATGCCCTACATCGCATGTGAAGACCCTCCCCTCACGCGTTCGAAGGTCGAGGCGACCCGTATCGATCGGCTGCTTGCCACCGCCGTCCTGTCCATTCCGGGCGCTCCGTTCCGCGAGAACGTGCGCGCCGCGCTCCACTGTGTCGCTCCGTTCGGACTCGACGACGAGGTTGCCCTCCGTGCGCTGGCGAGTTTTCACGGCCTCCCACATCGCATGGAGGACGTCGGCCGCCTCGGTTTGCTTCGCTGCTTCAACGACTCCAAGGCCACCAACGTCGCGGCGGCGGTCGCCGATCTCGCGGGGTTCGACGTCGGTGTTCACGTGATCATCGGCGGTCAGGACGACGGTCAGGACTTCGAGGCCGTAGCCGCACTCTCCGGTATCCGGCGTGCGTGGACCATCGGTGCATCGGCGAATCGTGCCGCGTCCGCATTCGGCCGGCGGGGCCGCGTCGTCGGCACGATGGAGCGTGCCGTCGACGCCGCGTGCACCGAAGCGCGAGCCGGCGAGTTGCTCGTCCTCGCTCCAGCCGCCAAGAGCTTCGACCAGTACCGCGACTTCGAACATCGTGGCGACATATTCCGCGAGCTGATCTCACGCGGGCCGTCGCGAGGCAGCGCGACGCCCCCGTCCACGCATTTCATCGCGATCGGCGGTGCGGGGATGAGCAGCATCGCCGAGATCCTGCTGCGGGATGGCGCCCGGGTCAGCGGTTCTGACCTGCGAGACGGTCCCGCGCTAAGGAGGTTGTCGGCGCTCGGCGCTCGATGCCACGTCGGGCACGATGGGAGCCATGTCGCGGATGCGGCCCGGGTCGTGACGTCGAGCGCGATTCGCGACGACAATCCCGAGCTCTCCGCGGCACGCCGGCGCGGTCTGCCCATCCTCCATCGTAGTGAAGCGCTCGCGGAGCTCGTCTCGAGCCGGAAGGCGGTCGCGGTCACGGGCAGTCACGGCAAGACGACCACGACTTCGCTGATCGGGCACCTGCTCACGTCTGGCGGCGCCGAACCGTGCGTTCTCGTGGGAGCCGACGTCGTCGGATGGAACGGCAACGCTCTTCACGGCCGAGGCCGGGTGGTCTGCGAGGCCGATGAGAGCGACGGTTCGTTCACGCGCCTCGCGCCGGACATTGCGGTCGTCACGAATCTCGACCACGAGCATCTCGACTACTGGGGGAGCCTCGATGCACTCGCCGACGCGGTCGCGATGTGGGCTGCCTGCGTCCCGCGGGATGGGTGCGTCGTGCTCGGCGCGGGCGATTCTCGGCTGGACTTGCTCGGTCGCGACGTCCGGGCCCGAGTCGTGCGATGCGGCGTCGGTGTGGGAGATTTCGTGGCGTCGGATCTCCGACCCCACCGCCGCGGCACCCGCTTTCGATTGTCTGGGGACGGGATCGATGCCGCGTTCGACGTTCCGTTGTTGGGTCACCACCACGTCGCGAATGCGGCGCTCGCGATCGCGGCTTGCATTGCTGCGGGCGCCGACGTCGGCGGCATGGTGTCGGCGTTGCCGAGGTTCCGCGGTGTGAAACGACGCTTCGAGGTCCAGGGCGTCGTCGACGGGATCACCGTGGTCGATGACTACGCTCACCATCCGACCGAGATCGCGGCGGTCCTGGCTGCCGTGGCTGCCCACGATCCGCGCCCGGTTCGGGTCGTGTTCCAGCCCCACCGGCACAGCCGGACGCAGGCGCTGGAGGCCGCGTTCGCGCCCGCCTTTGACCGGGCGTCGGACCTCATCGTCACGGGGGTCTACGCGGCGGACGAGATCATCCCGAAAGACGCAAAAGAGCATCGCATCGACGAGTTTGTTCGACGCCGCGGCCGCACTGGCGCCCGCCGCATGGATGATCCCCGCGAGATCCTCGCAACCCTGGCCCAGGAAGCGCGATCCGGCGACCTGGTGCTGTTTCTCGGGGCCGGGAATCTGGACGTCCTGGCCGCTGAATTCCCGGGGATTCTGCGGAGGGGTGGGCTGGTCACCGACGGACTCTGAACCGGCATGGACGTCGGGTCCCGCGCTGTGGTAGCTTCACTTACCCACGTTGTCCCCCAAGACACTTGTAATCAGTCCACAGTCGTCGTGTCCCAGCCGGCCCGAGTCGGGAAGATTTGGCCGCTCCCTCTAGCCTGTGGTAGCTTCGAAACGCTCGTCCCCCGAGTCCATGCCCAGTATTTGAGCATCGTTCTGCCTCGGGTCAGAAGGCGTCACTGCCATATGACCTCCGGAGACCATTCAATGAACAAGATTGCCGTTGCGTGCGCACTCTGCGCACTCTGCCTCACTTCCACCGTGTCTGCGCAGTTCAGCCTGACGACCACCTTTGCCAGCAACAACGGCCAGGCGGGCAACATGTTCGACGTCGTGGCAACCAACCCGGTTTTCGTCAACGACTTCGATTGCAACATGGATGCCGGCACCTGGGACGTCGCGATCTACGTCGTAACGGGCGGTGGAACCTGGAGCGGCAACCAGACGAACGCCGGCAACTGGACCCTGCTCACTACCGTGACGGGGGTGTCGAGCGCTGGCATCGGCAACCCCACGAACCTCGGTGTCAACCTCGGGCACATGATCGGTGCCGGGGCGACGCAGGGCTTCTATCTCACGGCGACCAACGGAACCAGCTTCAACTACACCAACGGTTCGAGCGTGGGCGCCGTGTATTCGTCGGACGCCAACATCTCGATCCTCGAAGGAGCCGGCAAGAGCTATCCTTTCGGGTCGACCTTCCAGCCGCGTGTCTGGAACGGCACCGTGCACTACGGTCCGGGCTCGGGCATCTTCGCCGCGTTCTCGGGCACGCCCCTGACCGGTCCAGCGCCGCTCGCGGTCAGCTTCACGGACATGAGCTTCTCCAGCGACCCCGGAGGGATCACCAGCTGGATGTGGGACTTTGGCGACGGCAACAACTCGACCGCGCAGCACCCGACCCACCCCTACACGACCGCCGGTACCTACTCGGTCACGCTCGTCGTGACGGACGCCACCAACGGCTCCGACACCGAGATGAAGACCGACTACGTGGTGGTCGACGCACCCGACCTCGTCTTCTCGACGACGGGGGTGGGCGACGTGACGATCTCGGGTCCGCCTGATCCGGCGGGCACCTCTCAGGGCTTCCTGCTCATCTCGGGCAACCCGGCGGCGACGATTGGCGGCGGCCCGTTCTTCGGTCTGCAGCCCGACGCAACGACGTTCTTGATCCTGACCATGCCGCCGACGGTGGGTGGGCTCTTCTCCTACAGCCCGAACGCCGCGACGTTCCCGAACGTGCCGATCAGCTTCGGGCCGGGAACCCTGGCCCTCGGTCTGACGTTGGATGGCGTCCTCGTGCAGGTGGTGAGCGGCGCGCTCGTCGTGAGCAACAACGCCCGCCTGAACACCTGATCTGAATCACGCCGATCGGCGTGGCATGGCCGCGCGCGAGAAGGGGCTTGTCGGCCGAGGCCGTCAGGCCCTTTTCTCGTCCAGTCGCGCGGTCCCTCCTGCGTTGGGGCGGATAGGATCGGGGCATGGCCGGTCAGCGACGCAAGGTGAAGATCATCGCTACGTTGGGTCCCGCATCCTCTACCCCCGAGATCCTGGGGGAGATGATGGAAGCGGGGATGGACGCCGCGCGGCTCAACTGTTCGCACGCGACGCACGAAGGGCTGGCGGAGACGGCCGGCCTGGTCCGGCGGATCGCGCGCCAAAAGGCGCGACCCGTCGGCCTGCTGCTCGACCTCTGCGGACCGAAGTTGCGGACGGGGCACCTCGAGGGAGGGGGGCCGGTCGTCCTCGAGCCGGGCGCCGAACTCGTCCTGTCTCCGGACGTCGAGAAGGGCGACGCGTCGCGCGTCGGAGTGAGCTATGCGGGCCTCGCCGAGGACGTGCGACCGGGCCACTCGATCCTCATCGACGATGGCCTTCTCGAGCTGATGGTCGAGCGTGTCGACGGACGCGAAATGCACTGCCGCGTGGTCATTGGCGGCGAGCTGAATGAACGCAAGGGAATCAATCTGCCGGGCTCGAAGCTCGCCCTGCCCGCCTTGACTGAGAAGGACCTTGCCGACCTCGCCGTCGGCATCAGGCTCGGCGTCGACTTCGTCGCGTTGTCGTTCGTGCAGACCGCGAACGACGTCCGGCAATTGCGCCAGGCGATCGAAGGTCTCGGCGCCGATACGCCGATCATCGCGAAGATCGAGCGTCCCCAGGCGATCGACGAGCTCGAAGCGATCCTCGAGTCCACCGACGGCGTCATGGTCGCGCGCGGCGACCTCGGCGTCGAGGCGGGAGCGCACCGCGTCCCGATGTTGCAGAAGCGCATCTTGCGCGAAGCGAGCCGCCGCGCCGTGCTCGACATCACGGCGACACAGATGCTCGACTCGATGATCCGCAATCCGCGGCCGACCCGCGCCGAAGCATCTGACGTCGCGAACGCGATCCTCGACGGGTCCGACGCGGTCATGCTCTCTGGCGAGACCGCGGTCGGCCAGTGGCCGGTCGAAGCCGTTGCGATGATGAGTCTGATTGCGCTCGAGGTCGAAGCGGGCCTCGAGGAGATGGACATCGCGACGGCGGACGACCGCCTCCTCTCGAGCGGTCCGGCAGCTGCGGTTGCGCGGGCGGCGTGCCTCATCGCGCAGGAAGCACGCTACCGGACGATCATCGTCCTCACCGGCAGCGGTTGGACCGCGCGTACCGTCGCCGCGTTCGCGCCGCACGCCGACATCATCGCGCTCACCCCCTCGGAGCGTACGTTCGGCCGGCTCACTCTCGTGCGCGGCGTCCGCCCCGTATTCCTCCCGTTCAGCGGCAACACCGACGAGATCCTCTCCGCGGGAGAATCCGAGCTGCGCCGCCTCGGCATCGTCGAGCCGGGCGAAGAAGCGATCCTCGTCTCCGGCCAGCTCGACTCCTGGGGTGTCACCCACCTCCTGAAGATCTTCCGCGTCCGCGACGACCAGGGTCCGGGCGACCGGGCCTCGGTGAAGCCCCGGGTCGCGGTCACGGAGATGCGCGAGATGCCCCGCCTCGACGACATCTGACCCTCCGGCAGGAGCGCGGATCTCCAAAGCGGGTGGATCAACCTGCTCTGCCGGGAGAACGGACCTCCAGGTCCGCGCTCCCGAAGACCAGACGCTGTCTGTGGGCAGGGGGCGGATCCTGGCCATCTTCCGCCTCGGTCCCGTATAGGCCTGTGGATGGACGACCCGTGACGCCATTGAACCTTCACCGGTAGGCGCTTTCGCCCGCCAGACTCAGGCAATCAGAAAACACCGATCGACGCGACCGGTGCGCAAGTCCCGACGGTGGTGACACCAATGGTCATTTGGGATGAGCAGCCGTGAGCGCCCGAAGTGCGCCTCGCTTGCAGGGGCGCTGATCCTGCGGTGCAATCAACGCGCGCCTTGGGTTCGCCTCTGTGGAGAGAGAGCGATGGAATCGACTTTTTGGGTACTTGCGATCATTGGCACCGTGGTCTTCGGTCTGAAGCTCGCGCTGATGTTCATGGGCTTCGGAGATCACGGGGACGCCGATGCGGGCGGCGGAGACCTCGATCTCGACGGTGACGTCGACGGTCACGAGGTCGGTCACGGCACCGAATCCAGCGTGTTCTTCACGTTCCTGTCATTGCAGGGCATCGCCACGTTCGTCATGGGCTTCGGTTGGTGTGGCCTGGTTGGTCTCAACACCTGGGGGCTGGACGACATGCAATCGAGTGTGGCCGCTTTCGGGTTCGGCGCGTTCTGCGTGCTCTTGCTCGGGAAGCTGCTTCAACAGGCGATGAAACTCGAGTCGTCGGGCAACCTCGACCCGAAGCAGGCGATCGGGCAGACCGGCCGGGTGTACATGCGCATTCCCGAGGACGGCCGCGGCAAGGTGCAGCTGGAGGTCCAGGGTCGCCTCGTGACCTGGGATGCGCGTTCCGACGAAGGCGAGATCGAGACCGGGAAACCCATCGAGGTGGACGACGTGGACGGCGCGGGGGTACTGCTCGTGTCGCTGGCTGACTAGAGAGGAAAGTACATGCACACGTATCTCTTGATCGATCCGTTCGTCGGCGCGCTCGTCGGCATCATCGCGGCGGTCTTGTTCTTCGTCCTGCTCGTGATCGCGACGCGGTTCAAACGTTGTCCGTCCAACCGGATTCTCGTGGTGTACGGAAAGGTCGGCACCGGCCGCTCGGCCCGGTGTGTTCATGGTGGTGGTCGCTTCATCTGGCCGCTCATCCAGGACTACGACTATCTGGACCTCGCGCCACGGACGATCGAGATCGATCTCATCGGCGCGCTGTCGAAGAAGAACATCCGTGTGAACGTGCCTTCGACGTTCACCGTGGGCATCTCGACCACGGGCGCGGTGATGCAGAACGCGGCGGAGCGTCTGCTCGGGCTATCCGAGCAGGGCATCCGCAACCAGTGCCAGGACATCATCCTCGGGCAGATGCGTCTCGTCATCGCGACCCTGTCCATCGAGGAGATCAACCAGGATCGCGAGAAGTTCCTCGAGCTGGTGAACATCAACGTCGGCACCGAGCTGCAGAAGATCGGGCTCGAGGTCATCAACGTGAACATCCGTGACATCACGGATGAGTCGCACTACATCGAGGCGATCGGCAAGAAGGCGGCGGCGGAAGCGGTCAACCAGGCCCGTATCGAGGTGGCCGAGGCCGAGCAGATGGGCGCCATCGGTGAGGCCCAGGCCGTCCGGCAGAAGGAGGTTCGCGTCGCGGAGGAGACGTCGCACTCCCAGCAGGGCCAGAAGGCCGCCGAGCGTGACCAGCGCGTCGCCGTCTCGGCGATGGAAGCGCAGGCGATCGAGGGTCAGAAGAAGGCGGAGCGCGACCAGAACATTGCGGTCGCCGGGCTCGATGCCGAGTCGGTCCAGGGGCAGAAGCACGCCGAGCGCGACCGTCGTATTGCGGTCGCCGGGCTGGAAGCCGACGCGGTCAGCGGCGAGAACAAGTCGAAGGGCGAGATCGCCGACTACAACGCCGACCTCGCGGAGAAGACCGCCGAGGCGCGGCGCCGCGCCGAGGTCGCCGAAGCCGAGGCCGCCCGTGACATCCTGAACGCCGAGAAGGACCAGGAGGTCGCCAAGCTCTCGAAGGAGCAGGTCGCGCAGGAGGAGATCCAGAAGCGGAAGATCGAGATCTCCGCGTCCGCGGAAGCCGAGCGCATCCGTCTCGTCGCCAAGGGTGACGCAGACCGCATCGTCGCCCTGCAGACCGCGGAGGCCACGGGTCAGAAGGCGATCCTCGACGCGAAGGCCGAGGGCTACCGCAACCTGATCGCCGCTTGCGGCGAGCAGCCCGGCATGGCCCCGACCCTCCTCATGATCGAGAAGGTCCAGGAGATCGTCGCCGAACAGGTGAAGGCCATCTCCAACCTCCAGATCGACAAGATCACGGTCTGGGACGGTGGGCGCGGCGCCGGCACCGGCGGTGGTAGCACGGCCAACTTCCTCTCCGGCCTCATGGGCTCCCTGCCCGCGATGCACGAGCTCGCGCAGCAGGCGGGCATCGAGCTCCCGGGGTTCCTGGGCCGCGTCAAGGAAGGCGACGGGCCAGGCGATGGCAACGGCAACGTCGTTGTCGCGAATGCCGACGACTGATCTCTAGGGAGAACCCAGGGACCCAGGACTCAGAGCAGACGAACCTCCTGCTCCAGGGCTCCTGGGTTCTCCTTCCATTCCCGCTCTCCTCGGTCGCTCCCTACCGGAGTGACCGGACGTGATGCTCGAACGCGCGCCCGAGGGCGTCGAGGTTCTTCTGGCCGAAGACGCGATCCATCGCTGCGCGTGCGTTCGGTCCCTTCTTGAACGAAGACCAGAGTTCGTCGAAGAGCCCCTTGGGCGCGGTGTCGGCGTGGCGCAGGAAGTGGATGAACGCCCAGCTCTGTGCGTAGTGGACGCCCGCGCGGATCATGAAGGTCCGGTCGTCGCGGTAGAGGAAGCCCTTCAGCGGCATGACGCCGGCCTTGCCGAGCGTCTGCAGGTGGTCGTCCCGTTTCTGACCGATGCGCCAGCGGCCGTTGACGAGCCGCGCGGACTCCCAGTATTCGGCCATGCCCTCGTTGAACCACCGCGGCGGGTCGCGCATGAGCCGGTCGAGGTACTGGTGGAACCCCTCGTGGCGCACCGTGCGCATCATGGCCTCGCGATTGGGGAGGTTCCAGATGAGGAGCTGTTTCAGCCGAGGCGTGTAGAGGCCGGCCGTGTGGTTCGGCGCGACGCCCCAGAGATCGCTGCAGTACCGCTTGTATCCGCGTGAGCCTGCGAAAAGGAACACGCGGAACCGCTGCCGCGGCAGCCCCTTCACGCGTTCCAGGTACGTCGAGAACGCGAGGTACGACTCTTCCAGGATCTTCGACGCCTCCTGGCAGGTCTGCTTGTCGATGTCCGACACCACCTCGTAGTTCTGCGACGTGAACCGCACCGGGCGCGCGAACCGCGGGCCGCTCTCCGCCTTGACGAGCAGCCGATCTGCTGCCTCGATGTCCTTTGACGTCACTCCCTTGCTCATCGCCTTTTTCACGACGGCGTGGGCCTCCTTCATGCGTCCGATGGTCAGCAGGAAGTTCACGCGCTCTGCGACCAGCTCGGTGTCGCCGGGGAACCTGTCGCCGAGCTTCGTCCAGGCTGCCGTCGCCTCGTCGTGTCGGCCCATCTGGCCGAGGATGCGCGCCTCCATGATCCGGGCCTCGGTGTACAGCGGGTCGATGGCGAGCGTCTTGCGGCAGTGGCCGAGCGCTTCCTCGAAGAGGCCGAGGTGCTGGTTGAACCGCATCCGCATCCACGACCGCCCCGCGATCGATACCTCGTCGTCGCCGAGCTTCATCGCGAGCTTCTCGCCCTCGACGTACTTCTTGCGGTCGTAGAGATCCTGGAGCCGTCCGAGCCCGCCGCGGATGTGCTGGCGCTTGACGCCCTTGGGCCAACCACCGCGGGTCGCCTTGGCGAGCGTGGGCTGTGCTTTTGGCTTCTCGAAGATCCACTTCGGGACGTACTTCGCCTGGTCGTAGGTCCGGTCGAACTTCGCGAGCTGCTTCTGCGTCGCGGCGTCGATGAGCCCTTGCAGCCATGAGGGCTCCACTTGACCGGAGACCGTGACGGAATCGAACCGGCCGCCGGGGACGAAGCCGAGGCCTCCCCACTCCTTGGGCCGCTTCCGCCCCGACAGCACGATCCGCCCGTTGTAGGCACACTTCACGCTGCGCCGGTCGACCGACACCTTGATCGAGAACTTCTTCCCGGGGCGGCACGGTGACGACTCCTTGTAGTCGGTGTCATCGCGGGTCTTGAGGTTGAGGATGCGCGCGGGAACCCACGACTTGGTCTGCCCTACGGTCACGGCCGCTCGCCCGAACACGACGCTGTACCCCGCACCCCCGTCGATGCACACCACGACGATCGCGCCGTCGCCCGATCCCGGGTAGGAGGCACCCTTGATGTCGATCGTGTGCGACCCGCTGAACCGCGCTGGGAAGACACTGACCCCGTTGCGCGTGACCCAGTCGCGCATCTGCCTGCGCTGGTAGATGATCTTGATCTTGCCGCTCTTCAGGTTGAACGACTTCAGGGTTCCCGACACCAGGGTCTTTGGATCCGCCGGCTTGAACTTCGAGCGGAAGACGCAGGTCCGGATCAACGATGCGATCTCCTCCTTGCGAGCGCGCACGTAGTTCTCGTAGTCGTGACCGGCCAGCGCCTTGTTGATCGTGTCGTGTGCTGTCGCCCACCGTCCGCGCTGGACGAAGAGCTTCGCCTTGGCCAGGGCCTTTACGAACTCGGCCTCGCTGCCAGCCGCAGTCTGGGCGGCGCAGGGCACGACGAGAGTGATGACGAGGAGTAACGCGCTGCGCATGGTGGCTCCCTCTCAATGGGACGCAATCAATCGGAAGCCAGCATATCCCTTTTCTCGACGGGTGGAGCTCCGGTACGCTCTCTCGGGTCCTGAGCGGGCCAAGGCTTGGAGATGGTCTTGCGGTTTCTCGCATTGTTCTGCGTGGTCCTCGGTCTCGGCCTGGCCGGATTCGGGGCGTGGATGCTGATTGCGGATGAGCAAGTCGACGCCGCTCGCAATGCGTTCGCCGACGACCTCGACGGGGCGCCGGGCACTGCGCACGCCGGCGATCGCGTCGCGCCCGTCGTGACGTCGGGCTTCAAGCCCGGCGCCCAGGTCCCGACCCGCCCCGGTGGCGACAAGCGCCCCGACCGAACCGGTGGTCGTGAAGGACTCATGGTCGTCGACCCCGACGGTCGGCCAGTTCCGCAAGCGGTGGTTGCCGTCGGTTCGAGGTTCTCGCTCGACGCCGATGACTACGAGACCGCTCTGTACGCCGATGACGAGGGCATCATCGACAACCCGTGGGACGTGGGGAATCACTACTCGATCTTCTTCTGCCGGCACGGGACCGGTGCGGGATGGCTGACCAGCTCGGAGGTGATGCGGCATCGGAAGCGCCAGCCGGTGCTCGTGCTCCGGCGGCCCGCAACGATCATCGTCGAGGTGCGGGACGAGGCCGACCGTCCGGTTACGAAGGTGGAGCTGTTTCTGACGGCGAGGAATAGCGAACGCGAGATCAGCGAGTCGTGCGTCAATCGAACCGGCCGCTTCGCGAGGCGCAATGGAGTGACTAATGTGCAGGGCACCGCGACGTTCGTCGTCGACGGGGCTGACCCGTATCTCGGTCGCGTGACGGAGTGGTCCGTCGCGATGGAGCTCAATGCCGGGTTGGAGACTGCGACGTCCGCGAACGCTCCCTACGATCCGGACGGGGATGTCCACATCCTGCTTCGCGCCAAGAACGCGCACGTCCTGCGGATCGTCGCGGTTGGCGCAGGCGGCGTCCCGCGCCCGCTCGATCTTCGGATCGTACTGCTGGTGAAGTCGGTGGATTACGATCTCGAGACCATCCGTACGCTGAGGAACGGCACCGTGCGGATGTCGGTTCCGGAGAACCCGAAGCGGGTGGTTGCGTTTCCCGCGTCTCCGCCGAGCGGTTCGTTGGCACCCACGGTTTGGGGGATGGGCGAGCCTCCCTGGGACTTGTTCGACGAGGGGGCGTGGGCGGCGTGGCAAGTGCGGCTAAGCCAGCTCGCGGATGACTTGACGGGGATCGATGTCAAACCCGGAACCGCCGAAACGGAAGTGAGAGTCGACTTCTCCGCGTTTCCGCCCGTGGTGGCGGTGCCGGTCCTCGACCCGGAGGGGCAACCGGTGCGGTGGACGCGCTTGACGTTGTCCGGGCGGGGCGGAGTCCGCGAAGTCATGACCAATGAGTATGGGATGCTGCATCTCGTCGGCGGTCGTGCGCGCGGGCTCGAGCTCATCCCGTTCGGGCCGCTCGCCCTGCGCGCCAGTAGCGTACGTTTCTCCGTCCCGGCGTCGGGCGACGACCAGCACCTCCCGCCCGCCCAGCTCGGACCGCCGCGCGTCTTGCTGTCCGGCCTCGTCCTCGATCACCGAGGCCAGCCGGTCCCGAACGTCCGGCTGAGCATCAACGGCCCCAAGCTGGAGCGCGACCTCGCGGTCGCCCCCGATGGGAGGTTCAAGCTGACCGGAACCGGCCCGCCGGATGGCACCCCGCTGAAGGTGGTCGCGCGTACGCGAGACGGTCGCCATTCCGAGATCACCGAGATCCTGTGCGGCACGCGCACCGCGGAGATCCCCATCGTCGCATCCGGTGACGTCATCGCGCGCGTCCTTCTCTCGAAGCCGGAGCCGCTGCTCCGCGTCAAGGTGTTTCACCGCGTGAAGGGCGAGGTGAAAACCAAGTGGAACGGCTTCGACGGAGTGCGTCCGAGCGGCCGGATGGAGATCAAGGGCGTTCCGGCCGGACTGCTGGATCTGACCTTCGAGACCAGCACCGGACAGAAGCACACCGTCACCGGGGTCGAGGTCATCGCGGGCACGGCCGCGCGCGGCCGCGAGCTCGACGAGATCGATCTGCGCGCGGACTCCACCAAGCTCGACGTGCGGGTGGTCGACGTCAATCTGGCGCCTGCGCCGGGCTCGTTCATCTACTCCGCCGAGCTGCGGGCCGGCAACCTGATCCGCCACGAGGAGGAAGCCGACGGCGAGGGCCGCGCCGCGATCGCCCACGCCGGCGGCGCGTGGTCGATCGTGGTTGCGGAGGGTGACGACGGCGCCTTTGGTCTGGTCGAGAACCCCGGCTCGACTTGTGAGGTCCGCCTCGGCCGACTCTCCCCATGCCGCTTCAAGCTGGACCCCAAGTGGAAGGGCTGGCTCTATCTCCGCCCCGTCACCCCGAACACTCCCGAGAAGGCCCACGCGGGACTCCCCCGTCGCGACATTCGACTGGAGGGCGCCCCGGCGAAGACCATCTCGCTCTCACCCGGCCACTACGCGATCGAGCTCGTGATTCGCGGGCAGCCGAAACGCGACCTTGGCACGCGGAAGATCGTCGCTCGTGTCGTAGTCGATCTCGTGAAGGTCAAGTGATCCGCGACTGTCGGTTGCGCATGTAGTCGACGAAGAGCGCGGCCCCCAGTCCCTCGGTGCCGGTGAAGTACGCCTTGCCTCGGCAGAGCTGGGTGAACTCGTCGACGAAGTCCACGAGGATCGGGTCACGCGCGACCATGAACGTGGTGACCGCGATGCCAGCCTTGCGGCAGCGCAGCGCCTCATCGAGGGTGCGGTTGCGGATCTCGTCGTCCAAGCCGAACGGGTTCTTGTAGAGGCTGCCCTGCTTCCAGATGCAGGACGGCTTGCCGTCGGTGATCATGAAGATCTGTTTGTTGACGTTGCGGCGGGAGTGGAGGATCTCCTGCGCGAGCTTGAGTCCGGCCTTGGTGTTGGTGTGGAAGGGGCCGGCGTCGATGTAGGGGATGTTGCGTAGCTCGACCCGTTCCGCGTCGTCGCCGAAGAGCACGAGATCGAGGGTGTCCTTGCGAAACCGCGTAGTGATGAGCTCGAGCAACGCCAGCGCGACCTCGCGCGCCGGCGTCATCCGGTCCTCGCCGTAGAGGATCATGCTGTGGGAGACGTCGACGAGGAGGACCGTCGCGCAGCCGACCGACCTTTCCCGCTCTCGGATCTCGAAGTCCTCCTCGCGCAGCGACCAGTGGCCGGGGGCGTCGCGTCCAGGTTCGCCGGCGCTGCGGGCGAGCGCGTTACGGAGGGTTGGCGTCCAGGCGATCTGTTCGATCGGATCGCCGAACGAGTAGGCCCGCAGCTCATCCGTCTCCTCGCCGTCGCCGCCGCCGTGGTGGGTGCGGTGATCCCCGGCACCCATGGCCGCGAGTCCGGTGAAGATGCGCTCCAGGGCCTCGCGTCGCAGCCCGCGTTCGCCGCGGCCGGTCAGGCGCAATCCGCCGCCGGTGCCCGGGTCGCGCGCGACGTCCCCGGATCGTTCCAGGTCGGCCCGGAAGTCGTCGATGGAGTAGTCGCCGTCGAACCAGCCGTACCGTTCGCCGAGCCGATCGAGCCAGCGCATCGCGTCGTCGGCGTCGCCGCCGGTCTCCAGCAGGAGCTGGTTGAACACCGTACGGAGGTGCTTGAAGCGTTCCTCACGTCCGTGGCGGCGCGGGTCGAAGCGGACGTAGCGCCATCTCACCCGTTGAGTCCCGTCGGGTCGAAGTTGTCTTCGAACATTCGCGACACCATGTCCGAGTAGCGTGGACCGTGTTCCGCCTGCTCGCGGGCGAGCACCGAGTGCTGGTGCAGGCCCTCGAGGACGAGCTCCTTCCCGAAGACCGTCGCTTCGGGTTCCAGATCACCCAGGTAGCGCTCGACGAGCTCGGTGAGGCCCGGCATCCCCAGCTCAGCGGACGCCTCGCCATCCTCCAGGCCATCGTCGCACACGGCCTCCCCGCCGCGCTTGAAGTGGTCCGCGAGGGATGCGTAGGTCGATCCCTCGTCGTCGGGCTGGGAAAAGAAGTCGGGGAAGCGGCGGTCGAAAACGCACGCCGCGGCCTTTCCGACGAGCGCAGTGGCGACCTTCTCCGGTCCTTCACGTTCGCCTTCGAACACGAGCTCGATCTTGCCCGTGATCGCCGACGTCGCGCGGAAGAAGTCGCTGAGCCGGACGACCGCGGTGTCGGCTCCCGTGCAGTACGCCCGTCGCTCGGCGTTGCTGACGACCGCCTCCAACAGAGAAATCGTCAGGCGGGCCGACACCCCCGAACTCTGGTCGACCCACTCCGATGCGCGCGCGACGTTGGCGACCTCCTCGATCAGCTCGTGGGCGATCCGGGGCACGATGACGCGCGGGCCATCGCGGTCGGTCCATGCCTCCTGGGACGTGATCCGCATCCCGTCTTCGAGCGAGCGGGGGTAGTGCGTGTGCACCTGCGCCGCGATCCGGTCGCGCAACGGGGTGATGAGGTTGCCGCGCTTCGTGTAGTCCTCCGGATTCGCGGAGAACACCAGCATGAGGTCGAGCGGGAATCGGACCGGGAACCCTCGGATCTGGACGTCGCGTTCTTCCATCACGTTCAGCAGCGCGACCTGGATGCGCGGCGACAGGTCCGGCAGCTCATTGATGGCGAACAGCCCGCGGTTCGCCCGCGGGATGATGCCGTAGGCGATCGCCTCCTCGTCGAGCAGCGAGTGGCCGCGCGCCGCCGCCTTGATGGGGTCGATGTCGCCGATCAGGTCCGCCATCGAGACGTCGGGCGTCGCGAGCTTCTCCTGGTAGCGCTCATCACGGGCCAACCAGGCGATGGGCAGGTCGTCGCCGTGCTCCATCACGAGGCGACGCCCTTCGGGTGACACGGGCGCGAGCGGGTCGTCGCGCAGTGGAGTCCCGACGATGTAGGGGATTTCGGGATCGAGGAAGGAGGTCAGGGCGCGCAGGAGGCGCGTCTTCGCTTGCCCCCGCAAGCCGAGCAGGATCAGGTCGTGACCGGCGAGCAGCGCGTTCACGATGCCGGGTTCGACGGAGTCCTCGAACCCGATGATGCCCGGGAAGAGGTCGTCGCCGGAGCGCAGGCGCGCGACCAGGTTCTCGCGCATCTCCTGACGGACGGTGCGGGAGCGATACCCGGAAGCCTCGAGATCTCGCAGGGTGCTCGGCCGGTCGGACACGGTAGGGGGGACTCCGATGGGTTTCGGGGCGGGTCGCGGGCCCTGCCACGATAACGGGATAGGCGCTGTGGAGCGGGCAGGGTCCCCGGGGGCGACGTCCTTGGTGCCGCGCGCCGGGATCCGCCGTTGAAGATTATTAAAGTCATCTTCAATATTGTGAAGGCAGAGACGAATCCTCCATCGCCCCCATGACCCGACCCCGCCACCCACTCCAGCGCCTGGACGAGACGGAGCAGGAATTCGTGCTCCGTCTCGTGCTCGCGTCCGGCTCGCTCAAGGAGCTGGCGACGTCGTACGGCGTCAGCTACCCGACCATCCGGGCCCGTCTGGATCGGCTGATCGAGAAGCTGGAGGATCTGGTGGCAGAGCGTCCGCGAGATCCCCTCGCTGACAAGCTCGCGGACCTGGTCTCAGGCGGCGTGATCGCGCCACGCACGGCGAAGGAGCTGCTCAAGCTCCACCGCGCGGCGCTGGAGGAGAGCTGAGATGGACCTCACGACGTGCCTGTATCTCGCGGACGCCGAACCCTGGTTCTCCGACCCGGACCGCTTCGGCGCGATGTTCGGTGGATTCGCGGGTGCGGGTGTCGGCGTCCTCGGTGGTTTGATCGGTACGTTGGCCGGTGTCTTCGCCCCCCGCGGCAAGGCACGCGGTCTCGTCATGGGCACCATGGTGTTCGCCGCGTCGCTTGGCGCGATGATGCTCGCCACCGGCATCGTCGCCGTGTCGACGGGTCAGCCCTACGCCATCTGGTACCCGTTCGTGCTCATGGGAGGCGTCCTCACCGTCGTCACCACTTCGCTGATCCCGGTCGTGCGGCGTGCGTACAAGGGCGCCGAGGATCGCCAGCTCGAGGCCGAGGGCTTGCGGCATGGGTGAGCGGTTCTCCGGGAGCGCGGACCTCCAGGTCCGGCCTGGATCCGGATTCGCTTCTGCTCGCGGCGAGTCGGCTATGCGTGCTCGGACGCCCCTGCGGTCGGCGGCTGTCGGGTGAGTGTTTGTATCGAGGCGCGGCGCGAACTACCCAGGCCGGACCTGGAGGTCCGCGCTCCCATCCGGAGCAGATTGCTTCACAGCCTCTGGAGGTCCGCGCTCCGGCCGCGCCGCTGGGGAGCGCAGTGGATCGTCCTCCCAGCTCGCGACGGACCTGGGTCCAGCTCACCTCACCGGATGCGCCCGTTCTCCAGCTCGCGCATGAGGGTGCGCAGGATGCCCGAGTAGGAGATGTCGGTGTAGCCCGCATCTATGAACCCCTTCACGACCTCGAACGCGAGCGCGGCCGGAGCGCGGGAGTAGGCGTTGACCTTTGCGGTCGCATCGGGGGATCTCTCGCGCTGCTGCTTCATCCACAGCCGCATGGCGTCGAGGGTGGACGGCGGTGACTGGGTGAACGTGGCCTTGCCGTCCTTGATCTTCGTGGCGTCGATGCGGCCAAACGGTGTCGAGTCGCCGCGTCTGAGCAGGATCACCGTGCGTTTGGCGACGGGCGTCTCCCACGCGTCCTTCGGGACCTTGAGCAGGATCTCGACCTCGACGGTCTTTACGTGATCGAATCTGATGCCCTTGTCGGTTGGCAGGTGGGTGACGATGGGCGTCTTCGACCCGTCGACCAGGAACTCGGTCTTCCAGATCAGCGGGCTCTCCGCGAGCTCCTTGGCCTGGGATCGGCCGGGAACGAATGTGCAAACCTGCAGCACCACCTGGACCCAGCCGAAGACCTGGTCGCCGGCGCAGCGGATGAGGAGTCGCTTGTTGGAGGGGTAGAGCTTCTTGCCGTCGTGCGTGCCGATCGAGGGGAACGGCTTGCCATCCGGATAGGTGGTGCACGGGTGTTCGAGGTCGGCGTCCGTGCGAAGCCACTTGCGGAGCTCGCGAATGTCCTTCGGCTGCTTGCCCTTGTAGTGGATCGGGGGACGGCCCTTCTCGAGGCCTTCGTGGCCGGCCGCGAAGATGGTGAGCTCGAGCGGCTTGCCCTCGTCCATGCCCTTCTTGCCGTCGGGGCCCGCGCCCGTTCGCGTCGCGAGCGTGACCACCTGCGCTGCGGTGACGGCGGCGAGTAACAGGAAGAGTGCGGCTCCTCTCAGGACCCGGGCCGGGCCTCCGATCGTGCGGGATTGCGACATCATTTCGATCCTCTCTTCGATACGGGTTCCGGAGCAATGCAGGGTGAACGCAGAACCGGGGACGGCGAAATCGAGCAGGGCGTGGGCGTAGCTGCGGGCGCGTCCGGTCTCCGCGACGATCCGTGCGTCGACGGCGGATTCGCGGACGGCGTCGAGCCGGTGGCTCAACCACCACGTTACGGGGTGGTACCAGCACAGGACGCGCAAGGACGTTTGTAGAGCGACGCGCAGCGGGTCGCGGCGACGCAGGTGCGCCAGCTCGTGGCGCAGCCCGAACGCGAGGGACTCGTTCGATGACGAGCCGGCCGCATCGGTCGGAACCAGGACGGCTGGCCGCAGGATGCCGCAGCACGCGGGGGAGGGGAGGTCTTCCACCTGGAGCAGCCGCGGTTCGCGCCGATCGTGATAGCGGACGGTGAGCAGCGACCGCCACAACGCGCGGACTTGTCGGTCGGTGACTGGGACCGCGACCGCGAGCAGGGCCCGCTGACGACGCCAGCGGCGGATCGGGTTGACGGAGAAGACCGCCGCGCCGAGGGCGAGCAGCGCGGCGAACCACGGCGTCGAATCGAATGGTACGGACGGAGCCGTCGTAGCCGTTGGCTCGACGGACTCGGGGGCGACCGGAGTCGCGGTCTCGCCGGCCGGCTCGGGCGTCGCCTCGGCTCCACCGGTAGGGAACGTGAAGTCCGGACCGCGCGGACTGGTCGGCGGAGTGACGTTGGCGGCCCACGAGACGGCCGGCACCTCGATCCATCCCGCCCGCACCATGGCGAGTGCTGGCAGCATGGCCAGCGTGAACACGAGCAGCGCGGTCAGCGTGCGGTCCTGCGTCACCGCGTCGTGTCGCGACGCTCGCACGACCAGCCATCCGACCAGCCCGGCCGCGAACACCCCGGCTCCGTGCCACAGGAAGACGTCGATCCCGATCGTCATCACGACGCCCCCTTCCGGTCGCGCAGCTTGCGGTCGATGGACCGCCGCAGCTCGCGCAACGTCCTCTCGTCGAGGCTCTCCGAATCGACGAGTCGGTGCACCAACGGCTCCACTGCCCCGTCGAACAACCGCTCGACCAGATCACCGACCATGGTCACGGTCACCGCGTCCTGGGTCACGCGCGACAGCCACACGTGCGCCCGGCCCTCTCCCCGGCGGGTCTTCGCGACCTTCTTGTCCTTCAGCACGGTGAGCATCGTCTGCACGGTGTTGTAGGCCAGCTTCTTCCGCCGGCCCGAGTTCAGGACCTCCAGGATGTCGCGCACCAGCACCGGTTCCCGGTCCCAGAGCACCCGCATGATCTCCAGTTCGAGCCGCGTCAGGATGATTCCGTTGGTCGCCGTCTCCTAAAGACTTGGGAATTGGGGGTGGAGAGTCAAGGCGAAGTCCCAAAGCTTTGGGAGATGGGGGGTGGTGGGACTCCGTACTCCAGGCAACCCACATCCGTTGCGGCTCGGGTAGGACGATCCACGGCGATTCCCAGCCTCGCAGCCGGAGCGCGGACCTCCAGGTCCGGCCTGGGTAGTTTGCGTCGCGCCTCGATACAGACACTCGCCCGACAGTCGCCGACTGCAGGGGTGTCCGAGCACGCATAGCCGACTCGTCGCGAGAAGATCCCGGACTGGACCCCGAGCAGAATTGGGAGACGCTACCCGCCGCGCTTGCCGCCGTCCTCCTCGGGATGCACCGGCGACTTCTCCCACTGGTAGTCCTGCTTGCGGACCCACTTCTCGAACCAGTCGAGTTCGACGTTGGCCTTGAACAGGCGTTGTTGGAGTTCGCGCCAGCCGTGGCCCTGTTTGGGAGCGACGTAGAGGTGGGTGGGGACGCCGTGGTGCTTGAGCGCGCGGTAGAGCTCGACGGATTGGGACATGGGGACGCGGGCGTCGTTCTCGCCGACGAGGACGAGGGTAGGCGTCCTGACCTTGTGGGTCTGGAAGAGGGGGGAATCGGCGAGGTATTGGTCGAGGGGGGCGTTCTTCTCCCAAGGAGTGCCGCCGAACCAGGGGGTGCGGTAGGTGCGGGTGTCGCTGTTGCCGTACATGGAGACCCAGTTGATGGCACCGGCGCCGGACGACGCTGCCTTGAAGCGGTCGGTGTAGGTGATGATCTTGTTGGTCATGTGGCCGCCGGCGCTCCAGCCCATCTTGGCCATGCGGTCGCCGTCGACGAGGCCGCGGGCGATGAGCGCATCGACCCCGGTCATGACGTCCTGGTGCGCGTAGCGGAAGTAGTGACCGACCATGTCGCGGAGGAAGGCGTCGCCGTACCCCGTCGACCCGCGGTAGTTCGGCTTGAACACGAAGTAGCCGAGGTCAGCGAGCACGGGGACGTAGTTGCTCGAGCGGAACCAGCCGAACTTGTCCGACGACGCGGGGCCGCCGTGGGTCTGGACGACGACCGGGTAGCGGGTGCCCTTCTCGTACTTCAAGGGATAGAAGAGCAGACCTTCCACGGACGCGCCGTCCACACCTTTCCACGAGACGGTCTCGACCTCCGGGAGTGCGTGCGACCTGAGGACCTCGGCGAAGACGTGAGTGACCTGGCGGGCGCTCGCGCCGGTCTCCGGATTCAGCACCCGGACCTCGCCGGGGTCGTGGGGGGACGATGCGGAGTAGGCCATGAGCCCCGTCGAGGAGACGAAGTGGTACGACCGGATGGACTGGTCGCCTTTCGTGACCGCGGTGACCCGCCGGTTCCGCACTCCGACGCGGTAGATGTTCTGCCGCACACCGGTGTTCGCGGTGAAGTAGATCGACTCACCACCTGCTGACCACATCGCGCGCCCGACGCTGTAGGTTCCACCCGCGACGATCGGTTGCGGCTTGCCGCCGGAGACCGGCACCACGAACAGCCGCGGGTTGAAGTAGAACGCCTTCAGCTCATCGTCGGTGTTGGCGACGAACAGCACCTGCGAGTTGTCCGGCGACAGCTGCGCGCCGCCTTCGCCGATGGGGTTGGTGGTCAACCGCGTCGCATCCGATCCGTCGGCAGCCATCACCCAGACCTCGCTCTTGGGTCGGTCGTCGTACAGCGGCCCCGGCGCGCGATGGTGCGCGATCATGCTTCCGTCACGCGACAAGCTGAACCCGGTGACCGTGAAGTCGCCGTCCGTGATCTGCTCCGTCTCTCCCGTCGCGATCTCGACCCGCCACACGTGCGTGTTCTTCTTGTTCTCGTCGAACTGGAACACGTTGTCCTTCACTTTGGCCCGCGCCTTCTCCTTCTTCGTCTGGTCGTCGGTCGCGGAGAAGTAGATGAACTTCCCATCCGGTGACCACTGGATCCGTCCCGGGGACGTTGGATGTTCGGTCAGCCGGATCGCCTCGCCACCGCGATTGGGGATGCGGTAGATCTGTCCGTGCTTGTCATCCCCTCGCCGTGCGACGAACGCGATCACTGATCCGTCCGGTGCCCACCGAGGGCTCCCCTCGCCTTTCTCCCCATTGGTCATCTGCACGCTGCCCGTGCCGTCGACGCTGACGCGCCACACGTGCGCGATCGTCTTGTTCTCGTCCCAGTCGGGGTCGCTCCGCACGTACAGGAGTTGCTTGCCGTCGGGAGAGAGTCGTGCGTCGCGCAGACTCGGCACACCGATGAGGTCGACGATCGTCATCGGTCGCTTCGCGTCCTGGGCGGGCAGGGCTCCGACCACGACCGACACCAGCACAACGACCACATTCGAGATGGGAAGACGACGCATCAGCTAGCCTCCGAAGGGGACCGTTCGATGCTGGCATCATACTCGGGAGGTAGAACCGGTGACCGTGACGCTCACCGACCGCGGCATGGTCGCTACCCCCGGTGAAGCGCATGGATCACCGGCATCCTCGCTGCGCGCCGCGCAGGCAGCCACGAGGCGAGGATCGACGTCAGCGGTGCGACGACACACACCACGCAGATGATGACCGGGTCGAGATGGTACTCAACGGGGAGGCCGGTCATCGGTTCATTGGAGAAGTGGAGGAGCAGGGTGGCGCCGAGTCCCACCACGAGGCCGGGGAGGACGCTGCCGAGGGCGAGGAGGAGAGCTTGCCAGCGGACGACCTTCTTGACCTGGGCGCGGGTCATGGCGACGGCGCGGAGGATGCCGATCTCGCGGGTCTGCTCGATCACGTTCATCGTCAACGTGTTGACCGTGCCGAGTGACGACACGAGGAACACCAGGAGCAGGATCGTCCACATGAAGCCGATGATGCCGTCGACCGTCCGGTCGATACTCGCCTTGACGTCGGCGTTGGACTGGAGCAGGACGTCGTGTGACGCTGCGATGCCTTCGAGTCCGGCGGCGAGCGCCGGGGGAGCGTTGTCCTGGGCTTCGACGCAGAACACGTCCACACCCTTGATCGCGAAGAGGCTCTTGGCCGTCTTCCATTCGGCGTAGAGCGCCATCCCTCCGCTGGTGTACTCGGTGGTCGTGCCGACGATCTTGACGCGGTGGACACCTCGGCGGGTCTCGAGGTCGACCGTGTTGCCGACGCCGACCTGGAGGCGCTTGCCGAGGTTGGTTCCGATCACCACACCGCCGTCGCGCATCCCGGCGACGACGTCTCGGACGTTGCCGACCTCGAGATCCAACGGGATCCTGTCCGCCTCGAACACGTCCATGGCGAGGACGGCGATCGGCTGCCCCGACGCCTGCGTCCTGAAGAACTTGACCTTGCGGATGGATGCGATGCCGGGCAGCGCGCGGATCTCCTCCTCCAGTGACTCGGACACCGAAGGAACGGCCAGCAGTGAGGGACCCGGCATCACGGCACGGATGAATCAGTCGCCGACGAACGTGCGCTCGTACCAGGTGTCCATGTCGCGCAGGTTGCTGCGGATCTGGTTGCCGAACCCGATGCTGATGACGATGGCGACGAACAGTACGCCCGCGGTCAGCGCGGTTCGTACCCGGCGCCGGTCGAGATGGCGAGCGGCCATCCGCCCTTCGAATCCCATGAACGGACCCAGCCCCCACACCACCATGCGCAGGACCGGCATGAGCAGATACGGCATCACGAGGATGCCGCCGATCATCAGCAGCGCCATCCCGGCCGGCAGGATCTTCTCGTTGGACCGTTGCGGCAGGTGTTCCCCCACGAGGATGACGCAGATGCCGGCCATGAGCGTGATGCAGATGACTCCGACCACGAGCGGCCACCGGCGGACGCTCTCGATCGCGTCGGTGCCAGCCGCGGCGGTGAGCCCGTTCAGCGGTGGCTCGCGTCCCGCCCGTCGTGCGGGGACCCACGTCGCGGCGAGGGCCATCACCGGGCCGAGGATGGCCGCCGCGACGAAGGGCATCACTCCCGGAACCGGCGCCGACAGCTTGACTCCCATGAGCGTCTGCATGCTGCCGAGCATGCCGAACGACATGAGCCACCCGAGCGGGATACCGATGGCGGTGCCCGTCAGTCCGAGGAGCAGCGCCTCGCGCAGCAGCCACCACTGAACCTGCTTGCCTGTCCCTCCCAGCGCGCGGATCAACGCGAGCTGGCGCCTCCGCTCGGCCAGGTTCATGAGGAACGTGTTCAGGATGATGAAGGCGCCCGCCACCAGCGACATGATGCTGAAGCTCTGCAACGCCTGCTCGGTGCTGAGCAGCGTGTCCCGCACGAGGTCCGCGCGCGCGGCCGGCGGGCGGACGGAGAGCCCATCCGGAAGCGACGTCTGCACGGCCTGGCGTATGGCGTTCGCGCGGTCGTCATCCTCCAGCACGAGCTGCACGGAGTTGATCTGGTCGCCGAGGCCGAATCGCTTCTTCGCGGTCGAGAGCGGCATCACCACCACCGCACCCGCGTTGAACGCCGAGATGGGACCTGGCTCCATCAGTCCACACACCGTCAGCCGGACCCCACCGGTGCGGGTGATGACGGGTGCGTCGTCGCCGACGCCGATGCCATTGGCAGCGGCGAATGCCGCGTCGAGCAACACCACTGCGCCTCCCGGTGCGAGTGCCTTGCCCGCGCGCAGCTTCAGGTCGCGGACGGCGGTGTCTCGCTCGGGGTCGATCCCGATGACCATGACCACGAGCCGTCCCTTCGGACCGATCATCACGGCCGGCATCTGTACGACAGGTGCGGCGACTGCAACCCCGTCCGTCCCGGAGAGCTGGTCGACGAGCGCCGCGTCGAACCCGCCGTCACCGATCGCGACGACCTCGAGGGCCGCGCGCCCGGCGAGGGTCGTGTACATGTCGCCGTAGGCGCGACGTGTGGTCTCGATCGTGATCGCGATCGACAGCATCGCCGCGACCCCGATCGTGATCCCGGTCAGCGTGAGCCCGGATCGCAGCGGACGCCGCCGCAGCTCGCGCAGGCTGTACGACCACTTCATGGCGCGTCCTCCGGGGCATCAAGACCCTCCAGGCTCGCGAGGACGTCGGCGCCACTCTTCACGGGCGGAAGCGTCTGCTCCTCCACGATCCGGCCGTCCCGAAGCCGGACGATGCGGTCGGCCATGGCGGCATCTCGGGCGTCGTGCGTCACCATGATCACCGTCTGCCCCTCCTCGTCGACGAGGCGTCGCAGCAAGCGCATCGTCTGGTCGCCGGTCACGCTGTCAAGGTTGCCCGTGGGTTCATCGGCGAGCAGGAGCACGGGCTCCGCAACCAGCGAACGGGCGATGGCGATGCGCTGCTGTTCGCCGCCCGACATCTCGCCGGGACGATGATCGGGGCGAGACCCGAGTCCGACCAGATCGAGCGCACGCCCCGCCCGTTCGTTTGCACGCGACTCGGCGATCCCGTCGATGATCAGTGGCAACGCGACGTTCTCGATCGCGGTCAGGACCGACACGAGGTTGTAGGCCTGGAACACGAACCCGATCTTGCGCCTCCGTAGCATAGTGAGCTGATCGTCGTTGAGAGACGCGAGGTCCTCGCCGCCGACTGCGACGGTGCCTGACGTCGCGACATCGAGCCCGCCGATGAGGTGCAGCAGCGTGCTCTTGCCGGACCCCGAAGGTCCCATGATGGCGACGAACTCACCCGCTCCGACGTCGAGGTCGATGCCCGCCAGGGCTTCGACGCGCGTCGAGCTCTCGCCGAATACCTTGTGTACGCCGTGCAGCGCAATCGCCGTCGTTCGAGTTCCGGTCGTCGTCATGGGGTCTCCTTCCCGAGGGCCTCCTCGCATCGGTCGAGCCACTCGAGGAGTCCTTCGAGCTTCAGCACGGCGAGGTCCAGCAGGAGGGTGATGGAGAGCGGAGTAGCGTCGCGATCGGCGCGGGCGCGCGCCTGCGTCGCTTGATGAAGTCGTTCGAAGGCGCCGCGCCGCTCCAGTGCGATGACGCCCCGCCAGTCACCCTCGGGCAACCTCCGGGCGACCATCAGCTTCAAGAACGTCTCGTTGCGCAGGTCGAGGTCGACCTTGGACGCGTGCCCGAGCCAGCGCCCCAGCTCGTCCCGGCCCTGGGCCGTGAGCGCGAAGACCTTCTTGTCGGGCCGATCGTTCTGGGCGACCACCTCGTGGTGGACCAGGCCGTCCCGCAGGAGCCGGTCCAGCGTGGCGTAGACCTGCCCTGCGTTCAGTCGCGACTGGGGAACCAGCTCGTTCTCGTACGCCGACCGCAGCTCGTATCCGTGGAGCGGGCCCTCCGCCAGGAGGCCCAGGATGGCGTGGCGTACAGACATGATAGATACCGAGAGACTAACTACTCAGTATCTATAGGCGGATATCCGGGGGGATCCAAGGACGGCTTCTCGGAAGCTCGATAGGATGGCTCTCGCGGATCGACGGATATCCATGTCAGGCAACACCTTCGGACATATCTTTCGCGTGACGACGGCCGGCGAGAGCCACGGGCCGGCGAACATCGCCATCGTCGACGGCGTCCCTCCGGGGCTCTCGCTGTCCGAGGACGACCTGCAGCCCGACCTCGACCGGCGCCGTCCGGGGCAGTCGAAGATCGTCACCCAGCGCAGCGAGGCGGACACCGCCGAGATCCTGTCCGGGGTCTTCGAGGGCCGGACGACCGGCACCCCGATCGCGATCCTCATCCGGAACGATGATGTCCGGTCGAAGGACTACTCGGAGATCCGGGAGAAGTACCGCCCGGGGCATGCGGACTTCACGTTCGACCGGAAGTTCGGCTTTCGAGATCACCGCGGGGGCGGGCGGTCCAGCGCTCGGGAGACCGTGGTTCGTGTCGCGGCGGGTGCGATCGCGAAGAAGCTGCTGCAGGAGCGGTTCGGGACGCGCATCGTCGGCTGGGTTGCGCAGGTGGGAGACGAGGTCGCGAGCGTGCCAGACCCGACTTCGGTGACGCTCGATGCGGTCGAGGCGACTCCGGTGCGGTGTCCGGACCCGGATGCGGCCGCGCGCATGATCGTGCTGATCGAGCAGGTCCGGGCGGCGCGTGATTCCATCGGCGGCATCGCGCAGGTCTGTGCGACGGGGGTGTCGGCGGGCCTCGGCGAGCCCGTTTTCGACAAGCTGAAGGCCGACCTCGCGAAGGCGATGCTGTCCTTGCCGGCGGTGCTCGGGTTCGAGTACGGAGCCGGGTTCGGCGTCGCGACGGCGCGAGGATCCGAGAACAACGACGCGTTCGTTCCGGACGGCGACCAGATCCGCACTCGCACCAATCGCCATGGCGGGATGCTCGGCGGCATCTCGTCCGGGATGCCGATCACGTTCCGATGCGCCGTGAAGCCGACGAGCTCGCTCCCGCAGCCGCAGGACACCGTCACGCGATCCGGCGAACCCACGACCATCGTGACCTCGGGCCGCCACGACCCGTGTCTGTTGCCGCGGTTCATTCCGATGGCGGAGGCGATGACGGCGCTGGTGTTGGCCGATCATGCACTGCGTCAGGCGGCGCGGTGATGCCGGTCGGGCGGAGAGCCTGGATGGGCATGGGCGTCAACGACCTTTGAGGATACGCTCCCCGGTCATGCGGAACATCGGATGGCTGTTGATCGTGCTGGCGGCGGCGGGTTGTGCTGCACCCGAGCGGGGAGATGGGCAACCAGCGCTACCGGCCGGGGCGGCGGTGAAGATGCGTTGGAACGCGATCCCTACGGGGACCCACGCGTCGCTGCGGGGGCTGTTCGCCGTCGATGGTCGCGTCGCGTGGGCGTCGGGTGCGGGCGGTACCTACCTGCGTACGGTGAACGGCGGCGTCCACTGGACTGCGCACGTCGTTCCGGGGGCAAGGAAGCTCGACTTTCGCGACACCCGGGCGCTGGACGAGAACACGGCCTGGGTCATGGCGGCGGGACCCGGCGCGGCGTCGCGCATCTACCGCACCGACGATGGCGGCCACCACTGGCGCCGGCTGTGGACGAATCCGCACCCGGACGGATTCCTCGATGGCTTCGCGTGGTGGTCCAGACAGCGCGGCATCGCGTATGGCGATCCGGTTGACGGGCGCATGTTCGTCATGACGACGGTGGACGGCGGTGCATCCTGGCATCGCGTCCCGACGTCCGGACTCCCGGCGTCACGAGAAGGGGAGGCCGGGTTCGCTGCGAGCGGCACCGGCATCGCCGTCTCGGGATCGGACCACGCCTGGTTCGGCACCGGTGGTGCGAACGTCGCGCGAGTGTTCCGCACGACAGATGGCGGCGCGACGTGGAAAACCGCGGAGACGCCCCTGACCGACCCGTCCGGGTCGTCGGGCATCTTCTCCATCGCCTTCTCCGATTCGATGAACGGCGTCATCGTCGGCGGCGATTACACGCGGCCGGGTCGTGGGGTCGCCAACGCCGCCTGGACCGACGACGGTGGCGCGACCTGGCACGCACCCACGGGCTCGCCGCTTTCCGGCTACCGCTCTGGCGTTGCCTGGCATGGCGACCTCATCATCGCGGTCGGTCCCTCCGGCACCGACGTCTCTCGCGACGGTGGTCGCTCGTGGCAACCGTTCGATGAAACCGGTCTGCACGCGATCCGGCTCGTCGACGGCGGGGGCTATGGCAGCGGCGCAAGCGGGCGGGTCGCTCGCTTGCGCTAGACGCTTCGTCCCCCGGGAGCGCGGACCTCCAGGTCCGCTCTGACGTCTGTGGGAGCGCGGACCTCCAGGTCCGCTCTGGGGTTTGTGGGAGCGCGGACCTCCAGGTCCGCTCTGGGGTTTGTGGGAGCGCGGACCTCCAGGTCCGCTCTG
>NZBC01000228.1 GCA_002687715.1 Planctomycetota bacterium
CGAGCAGGCCCCTCAACCAAGAGGGGGGCCTGCTCGAAGGCGGTCGATCAGGGCATCACGGTATTGCCCGAACCCACACGGGAGTGTGAAGACCCACAGATTCTCGGAGACTCTCGGCCACCGCAACGAGCACTCGCTCGGGGTGTACCACCCGAGCATCCGGACGCTCCTGCTCTTCGGCAAGATCAACCCGAAGGAGACCCAGGACACACTCTTCCACGAGGCGTTTCACCAGTATCTCCACCTCGCGGTCGATCGCGCGCCGTGGTGGTTCAACGAGGGCTATGCCGAGTACTTCGGCGCCGCGACGTTCGACAAGCGTTGGAAGGCCACAGAAGGGCCAGTGCAGACGGGCCGACTCCGCGACCTGAAGGCCTATCCCCGGATCGTGAGCTTCGAGAAGATCATGATGATGGGACCCCGTGAGTTCATGGGAGGGAACGTGGGGCTGCACTACGCGCAGAGCTGGGCGATGGTCCACTTCTTCGAGCGCAGCGGGAACATCGAGTACAAGGACGTGTTCGACAAGTACACCGCGGCGATCCTCGCGAACAAGCCGGCCCGCGAGGCGTACGACGCGAGCTTCGGCGCGGATGACGCGCCGCTGCTCAGCGACATGCAAGCGGCGTTCTTGCGCTACGTGGCCAAGCTGAAGTAGCGCTGAACGAAGGAGGGACTCAGGCCCACATCGACTCCTCGGCCGCGGCGTGGCGGGCGCGGATCTTGAGGTGGCGCATGCCTCGCTCGAAGAAGAACTCCTGCTCGCCGAACGCCGGCTCGAGCTCGTCGAGCCAGCTCGCGGTCGGGTCGTAGCGGGCGTAGAACGGGCGCCCGACCCAGGCGGGGTCGCGGCCCTGGACGAACCGGAGTGCGAACACCTTCTCGCCGGCAACCTCGGTCACACCATCGACGACCACCTTGCCCGGAGTTGCGGACATCGATGGTCCGCGAACCGTCCGCTCGAGTCCACTCACGGAACGGAAGGCCTTGGTGAAGATCTGCCAGGCGCGCGCGAGGGGCACCTCGAAGTACGCCTTCGCTCCCGTGTCGCGCTCGACGAACATGTAGTACGGCACGGCACCGAGTCGGACCTGCCGACGCCACATCTCCGACCACGCGCGGTGGTTGTCGTTGACGTGGCGGATGAGCGGGGCCTGGCAGCGGACGGTCGCGCCGGTATCGACGATGCGGCGGAGGGCGTGCTGTGACGCGTCGGTCGAGAGCTCGACTGGATGACTGTAGTGCGCCATCAGCGCGAGGTTCTTGCCCCCTTCGCGCACCTCTTCGAACAGCCGCAACAGGTTGTCGGCGTCCGGGTCGGTCGTGAACCGATACGGCCAGTATGCGGGCGCCTTGGTCCCGAATCGGATGCTGGTGATGTGCTCGAGGTTTGCCTCGAGGATCGGCTCGACGTACCGGCGCAGCAGCGCCGATTTCATGATCATCGGGTCGCCGCCCGTGAACAGGACGCTGTTGACCTCCTTGTGCTCGCGCAGATAGTCCACGAGGCCGCTGGCCTCGCGGGCCGCGAACTTCATGTCGTCGAGCCCCACGAACTGGGCCCATCGGAAGCAGTAGGTGCAGTACGCGTGGCAGGTCTGGCCCGCGCTGGGGAAGAAGAGGATCGTCTGGTCGTACTTGTGCTGGATACCCTGGACCGATTCGCCGTCGACGCGAGGAACGTTCAGCTCCATCTGGCCGGCCGGATGGGGATTCAGCCGGAGCTGGATCTTCCTGGCCTCTGCTTTGATCTCAGCCTCGGGCGTCTCCCGCCGCACGAGATCCACCATGTGATGGACGTCCGCGTCGTCCAGCATCCCCCTCTGGGGGAAGGTGAGCTGGTACATCGGGTCACCGGGGACGTCGTCCCAGTCGATGAGCTCCTCGACGACATAGTTGTTGACCCGGAACGGGAGGACGGCCGAGACCGCCTTCATCATCAGCCGGTCCTCTTCCGGGAGGCGTTGCAGGGCCGGGATACGGTCGATGTCGCGGCGGGTGTACGCGCCGTAGGTACGGGTGGCGGTGTCAGGGATCTGTGGCATCGACGTTTACTCCTGCTGAGACACGGGGACCGGCGTCCATGAACTCCCTCGGTGCCGGTCGGCTGTGGGGGTCCCATCCTCTCGGGACCCGGCGCGGACAGGGTTGGAAGAGCTCTCACGCCTCGGCGTCGCGCGGCTCATTCATGCCGGCTCCCTGGGGAGTCAACACCCTGCCCTGTGCTCCGTCATACGGGGCACAAGAACACTAATCCCATGGTAATCAATGGTTTAAGTACGTCAACCCCGCGGGGTGGCGGCGCTCATCTACCTTGCTGGCAGGGGGTTGCGCGGATCTGTCAGCGGGTGGCACAGGATGTGCGATGGGGGAGAATCCGGGGTTTCGGAGGACGGCGGGTCGAGGGGCGGGAGAGGTTGACAGGCCAGGACGGTTCTGGCTGCCCGGACCCTGGCAGTGGATTGTCCTCCCCGTAATGCACGGGGACCGGTTCGAAGACGGGGACCCTCTCAGGGGATTGGATCGCCAAGTCGCGCGAGCACGTCCGACATGAACGCTTCGGCCCGTTCTGCGATTCCCGGCACACCGCTCTCCCGGGGTCCCGCGACGTTCAGGATCCCGATGCCGGTCTCGTGAATCCACGCGACGACATCCGCCGCCGCCTCTCCGTCCTCGTCGAGGTCGACGATTCGCAACGGCCGGGCGAGCCGGCGCGCGATACTGACGGTCAGTCGCGTCCCGCCGGTCGGCGCGCCGACGGTGAGGATGAGCGTGGCGTCCGCGTCGGCGACGTTGCGCTCGGTGCGGATCGGGTACTCGGGCGACCCGGACTCCGTCAGGTCATAGCGCTCGGGGATGGGGCCGTCTTCGGCGCGACGTTCGCGGGGGCACATGCCCCCGTGGGGGAACGATGCGGCGATCGCGGCGTCGAGCGCGCCGCGATCGACTCCCGTCTGACCGCCGGAGATGACACGGCGGAGGGGCAGGGTCACACCTCGAAAACGGGTGGGGGCGGTGGTTCGAGGATGTCCTTCTCCTCGCCCGCCTCGATCGAGAAGGCACCGTACGCGTGTCGCGCGGAGTGGTCGTCGCCGTGATCGAACTCGACGTTCAGGTCCTTGACGTCCCACCCGCCCTCCGCGGGGCCGACGAGCGCACAGCTGTGCACCACGCTGTTGACGAAGAACTCGCCCTCGTAGCTCTCGCCTGCGCCCGTGCCGCCGGAGATCCGGTTGAGGCTCAGGTCGAAGTCGTTGAACCGGATCGCCACGGGGCTGGCATGGCCACGTTCGCCCGTGATGATCTCGATCCGGATGTTCTCGATGCGCGTGCTCGCCATGAGGTCACTTCCAGGCCACGGCGCCGTCCGGCCACCAGTAGATGATCAGCATCTTGCCTTCGGTCACGGTAGGAGCGTGGCGCGAACCGGGCGGGAGCACCATCCAGGTTTCGCGCCGACCTTCAAACGCGGGCTCGCCACCGTCCGCGAAACACAGGCAGACTTCGCCCTTCGTGTGCGTGTGGATCGGACCGGGGCTGTCGGCCATGTACACCGCGTCGATGGAGCAGCCTCCAGGGTCGGCGTCGGGCTTTGCGATGCGAGAGAAACGAACCCCGGCGTTTTCGCGATCACACAGCGTTCCGCCGGCGAGCCCAGCCCGGGCTGCGATCTCGATGTCCCTGACGGTCTCGCCGTCGGCGGGGAACGCCTCGGCGAGCGCCGTTTCCGCGGCGTCGGTGTCCGTCAGGTCGAGCGTCGCGACCTTGCAGGACACCGGTGCGAGCAGGGACTTCAAGTCGGGCATGGCAGTAGGGCTCCGGGGGCAAATCGGAGGACGCGAGTCTAATGGGGTGGGGTGGGATGTCTACACGTCGAACGATCGCGGAGTCGTGGCAACGGGCGCTTCGCCTTCTGGAAAGCCGATGGCCAGGAGGTGGTCGTGGGTGTAGATCCCGAGGCTGTGCCCGTCAGTGAATCCGATCTGCATCGCGTAGGTGCCGGTCTCTTCCAGCGACTTGAGACCGACGCCACGGAACTCGTCAGCGGTCAATGGCGGCTTCACGTCGCCGTGCTTCGGCGCGCAATGCGCGCAGGGACAGCGCGCGCGCAAGTGATCGAGCGGGTAGTGGAGCGTGTCGCCGTCGGACCACGAGATCGAGAGCAACCCGTCGTGGACGAGCTGCGCGTCAGTGGGGATGGCACCCGCCATCAGTACGCGGGGGAGTAGTAGGGATTCGAGCCGGCGGCGTGATCGGTCGTGTCGAGGATCTCGACGACGCCGGGGACGCGATCGCGTATCGACTGCTCGACGCCTTGCTTCAACGTCGCGGTCGATGACGCGCAACCCTGGCACCCGCCGCCCATCCTCACGTAGACGACCCCGTTCTGTACGTCGAGCAGCGTGATGACGCCGCCGTGGGACGCGATTGCCGGGTTGATGTCAGCGTCGAGGATCGTCTGGATCGCGTCACGCATGCGATCGTCTTCAGCGCCGCCCTGCGCCAGGGCGTCAGGATGCACCGTCACGCCACCGCCCTGCAGGCATTCGCGGATGACGGCTCCGACCTGTTTGGCGAGGTCCGGCCACTCGGTGTCGGGCGTGCGGGTCAGGGTGAGCATCGAGTCGCGCACCAGGACCTGGTCGGTGCCCTCGAGCGCGAAGAGCTTCTCGACGAGGGGCGATCCGCTGGCGGCCGCTGCGTCCCCGAAGTACGCGGTGCCCTCGACGATGGTTCGATCCACCTCGAAGTCGCACTTCAGGGGGTTGATCTGGGGCTTGGCGATGATCCGGATCTGCGCTTGCTGGTCGCTCATGACGGCTCCATTCTAACCACTGAACGCCGGGTCACCCCAGGGTCGCGACGGCCGCTTCCGCCGACGCCAGGGCTCCTTCCATCCAGCCGGGATAGGCCGACAGATCGGAGCCAGCGAAGACCAGTCGTCCCGAGCGGATCAGGCCCTTCGGCGGCGGGGCACCGTTCTTGGGCCAGGTCCAGGCGCCGCCGGCGAGCGGGTCGGCCGAGAAGTCGTGGAACAGGATCTGTCGGGCGTGCGGCATGAGCCGCGGGAGCCGGGGTTCCAGCAGCGCGGTGATGCCCTGAACGCCCCCGTTTGCCGCCGCGGCGACGAGTGGGACATCCTCGTTCACGGCCATCATGTTCAGGACGCGACACCCGTCATCGAGCCGGCGCGGGGACGGCCAGACCACCCGTGGGAACTCCGGACGGAACGCCATCTCTGGTGCGTTCGACCCTGAGAACGCTGCACCGGCTACCTCCACGCCGATCTTGATCTCTTGCTCGATACCGAGCCCCGCGATGCGGTCCGCGAGTGCCTTCGGAGTGCCGCCTTCGAAAGCCAGGCTCTTCAGGACCGGCACGGGGAGGCAGATGACCGCGAGGGGCGCGGATACGGTGGTGCCGTTCGCGGCTCGCACCACTACCTGGTCCGCGCGCTGGGTGATGGAGACGGCCTTGAAGCCGCGGGTGATGTGGCCGGGGTGCCGCTGGGCGAGGCCTTCGGTGAGTGTGTCCACCCCTCCGGAGAGGGTCTTCACCTGTCCGAGTGCCCGCCGCTCCGCGAGTGCGTAGCGCTGGAAGCAACGGGCAGGCAGCCGATCGAGCGGGAACGGCGCGAACGCGCGGACGTACACCTCGCCCGCGGCAGTCATGCCGTTGTCCTTCAGCCATTGCCATGCCGTGCGCGAGTCGTCATCGGCGACGGGAGGGGCTTCCGCCGCGAGCTCGAGATGGACGGAGGGGACGCCTCGCTTCTCGGCCTCCGACAGGCCCTCGAGTGGCGTGCCCGGGATGTCCTCGGGCGTGCGGAACCGGTACTCGCCTCCGTTGATCGACAGCAGGTAGGGGTTCTGAGGTGGGGGATAGAGGACGGGGGTGATGCCGAGCTGCCGGGCCAGTCCGAGGACCCGCAGATGGGCCGGGCGAATGCGCTCCGCGCCGGCCTCGGCCACCAACCCCCCGGCGGAACTCGACCTCAGACTGTAGATCCGCCCGCCCACGCGGTCGCTCGCCTCGTAGAGCCGGGCGTCGAATCCCCGCCTTCGCAGCAGATCCAGGGCCTGGAGGCCGGCCAGGCCGCCCCCGATCAGGATCACGGGGCCTCGAGAGCTCGACCCGCTCCCGGACGCTCCATCGCTACATCCCGCAAGGGCCACCGCGGCTGACGCCAACCCCGCTGTCTTGATGAACTTGCGACGACTCAGCGGGGGACCATCGGATGGTGATCGTAGATTCTTGAACATCACGAAACCCCGGACGTACACTCCGGTGCAAGCCACTCTGATCGTACGCGCCAGCCTGGCCGCGCTTGATTCGGGCGGAATGGGCTGACGACCCACTGAGCCGGGCGTCGGAGAGTGAGGAGGTCTCATGATACGGATTACGACCAGCATCGCGTCGGTGGGTTTCGTGATGGTGCTCATGACCGGGCCCGTCCTGGCCCACGGGCCCAGCGTGTTCGTTCCGGCAGGTGGGGGGGTGCCTTCGACGTCGCCGACCCCGGCGCCGGCCCCCGCGCCGGCTCCGCTTCCCAGGCCCGGCGCGGGACCCGGTGGTGGACAGACCCCTCCGGGTGCTCCGCAACCCGGGACGACCCCGGCCGGCAAGGGCCACGGCACGGGTGGGGCCGGCGCTCCGGGAGGTGGCCGAGGCCACGGTGCCCGCGGCGGGACCTCGCGGTACGCCGGCCGCAAGGCGAAGTTCAGCGCGGCGAACCGGTACCTGCTCGGCGCGGTGAAGCTGCCCTGGGAGCCGTCGTTCCTTCCGCGCGACGACCGCAACGGCTACGACGGGCGCGAGCACTCGTTCGACGAGGCCGTTCGAGGCTTCGGTGGTGACAAGTCGTGGAGCCTGCAGAGCAAGCCCACGCTGGTGTTCGTCTACAACGCCGGCAACAAGAACGACATGACCATCGTGGGCAAGCTCGATGAAACTCCCGGTTTCGTCGCGGCGTCCTACTTCTTCAACCTCATCCGTGTCGACGTCCGCACGATCACGAATGCCGACCTCAAGAAGAAGTACAAGAAGGGCGCGTCGATTCTCGTCTACAAGGCGAACGGCGAGCGCGTCACGACTCTACGCGGGAACCTGAACCCGAACGGCGTCGTTCGTTCCCTCAAGCCGGTCATCGAAGCTGACTACGGCCGTCCGGGCTCCGGAGCCATCGCTCAGATGGAGTCGGTCCTCGCCCGCAAAGCCATGCTCAAGAAGCAGCTCAAGATGCAGGAGGCCAAGCTGATCGACCCCGCGACGGGCCAGATCAACAAGACCGTCTCCGACCGCGTCACGCGCATTCGTCGCGAGCTCCGCCGCGTGAAGAACGAGGAAGAAGGCCTCGTCGTGCGCGACTAGTCCGGTCGAGACCATCATTCCTCGCCGCCGGCTTCCGGCGCGTTCGAGAAGCCGGGTCATCCTCGAAGATGCCCGGCTCTCTTCGTTTCTGCGGGGAGCGCGGACCTGGTCCGCGCTCTCGTGGCGATGGACTAGTGGTCGTGGTGCTCCCACGTCACGGTGTGGGACTTGCCGCCGACCTTCAGGTCGAAGGTGCCGCCTTCGAACTGGTCCCTGAAGAGCACGTGGTCGAAGCGCCAGGCGTCTGCTCCGCCGTCGGGGAACTCGACGCCCGTGATCACGACGTCCTGGCCCTGGTGTTGGCTCTTGAAGATGGGCGGGCCGTCGAGCTTGCGGGGCTTCGGAGTGGGGCTTTGGTCGTCGAGGCTCCACATGATCATGACGCCGTCGTCGTGGGTGGGGAGGACCTCGATGTGGCCTCCGCCATCATCGATCTCGAGCAGCTCGGCACCGTTGGGACCGGTCTCGTGATGGTGGTTGTGCTGGTCGCCGGCGGGCCCCCCTTCCTGCCTGTCCGTGCACCCGACGGGGAGCAGGACGACGGTGACGAGGAGGGTAAGCATGAAGATTCGGGTTCGGCGCATGGGTCACTCCGTGGCGGGCCGTCGATGATAGCGTCCGGGTATCATCCGGCCCATGCCCGATCGACCGTCACGGACCCGATCCCCCGCGTTCACGACCACAGCCCTCCTCATCGCCTCTGTCCTGACCGCCGTCGGCGGCGCCCAGGACATCGTCTGGCGCGACCTGTCCAAGCTTCCGGTGGAGGGCCGCGGGTGGTCGGACGTCGCATCGCCGTTCGACCGGCTGCCGGCCCGCGCAGAGAAGCTCGTCCGCAAGCCCGTCTGGGGCCTATCCCGGGAGTCGGCCGGAATCGCGGTGCGGTTCGCGACCAACGCACCTCAAATCCACGTGCGATGGACGCTGCGCGGCAAGGAGCTCGACATGCCCCACATGCCGGCGTCCGGCGTGAGCGGCATGGACCTCTACCTGCAGACGAAGACCGGGCTGCGCTGGGTCACCAACGCTCGGCCGGGCAAGCAGAAGGCGCAAGTCCGGCTCGTGGACGATCTCGAGAGGACGCCTCGAACGTGGATGCTCTACTTCCCGCTCTACAACGGGGTCACGTCGGCGGAGATCGGTATCCCTGATGGCTGCAATCTCTCCCCCGCGCCTTCTCGCATCAGCGGGCACACGCAGCCGGTCGTTTTCTATGGGACGTCCATCACGCAGGGCGCGTGCGCGTCGCGACCGGGCATGGCGCACGTGGCGATTCTCGGTCGGCGGCTCGATCGACCCGTGATCAACCTCGGATTCTCCGGCAACGGCAAGTTGGAGATGCCGCTCGCCGACCTCATGAGCGAGCTGGATGCCGCGGTCTACGTCCTCGACTGCCTTCCGAACCTCCGTCCTCGCGAGGTGACCGCGCGGGCGGCGCCGTTCGTGCGAAAGCTGCGCGCGGCGCGGCCGAACACGCCGATCGTCCTCGTCGAGGATCGCACGTACCAGGACGCTCACGTGAATGGCCGTCGGTTGCAGCGCAATCACGGGAACCGAGCCGCTCTGAAGGCGGCGTACGAGGCGTTGTGCAAAGCTGGCGTCAAGGGCCTCCACTACGTCGAGGGCAAGGGCCTGCTCGGCGACGATGGCGAGGCGACGGTCGATGGATCACACCCGACGGACCTGGGATTCATGCGCCAGGCAGACGTCCTGGAGAAGGCCCTTCGCACGGCTCTGAAGCGCTGAACCTCCATACCGGTTCGCGCGCCCACCCGCATCGGGGCGGCCGGTCCGGGTCGATCTCGTCCTGGAGCTGCGAGAAGTATTCGTAGAGTGGAGGGGAAGACCCGATAGGGTCCTCGAGGACCTCATGCCAGACACCGTCGACCGCCGATACCGCTCCTTCGACTTTGATGGCTTCCTCGTGCACCTCGTGGAGGATCCCGAGGTGCGGGAGCGGGATCTGCGCGAGAACACGCTGACGATGTGGTTCGAGGGCGAGGGCCAAACCCGCGTGATCTTGCCCGAGGACGTTCAGAAGTACCCACCGTTGCCGGGGCAGCCCGTGGTCGCGGAGGAGGACAAGTACGGGCTGCGGTCGCTCATCGAGACCCTGCTCGGGCTCGAGTTCGACGACCATTGGATCCACACCGTGGTCTTCTCAGCGTTGCGGCACGACATGTTCAAGGGGTCGCGGCCGTGATCGAAGAGACGTCGGGCGACTACACGGCGGAGGACCTGGCCAATCGCGCCGAGTTGCTCCGGTCCATTCGCGGCGATGGCCTCGAGATCGGGGCGTTCCACTCGCCGATTCCCGTCGGCGAGGACGCACGCGTGACGTACGTCGACCTGCTCCCGCCGGAGATTCAGCAGCGCTACTTCCCTGAGGTCCCCGAGGACGTCCCGGTCGTCACTCCCGATCTCGTCCTACCCGCGGACGACCTCCATTCCATCGCGGAAGGTGCCCTCGATTTCGTGCTTGCCAGTCACCTGTTGGAGCACATCGCGAATCCCGTGGGGGCCCTGGTTGAGTGGCATCGCGTCCTGCGTACGGGCGGTTTTCTCTACCTGGTCCTCCCGGACATGCGACACACGTTCGACCGTGATCGCGTCCGCACGACTCTGGACCACCTCGTTCTCGATGCGCAGCAGGATCGCGCTCATCCGGACCGTCTGGCCCGTGATGCCGAGCACTACCGCGAGTGGGCGGGGATCGTGAACTCACTCGACGACCCGGGGCAGCGCGACTTCTGGGCCGGGCATCTGGTGAAGATCCAGTACCCGATTCATTTCCACTGCTGGCAGCCCGAGGATATCCGCGATCTCTTCCACGAAATCGACAAGATCGGGATGGCGCACTTCCGCATCTGCGGTGAGGCCGTGATGAAGGGCGGCTACGAGTTCGTGTTCCTTCTGCAGAAGGTCTGACGCCGCGTTACGCTCGTCATCGTGCCAGCGGAACGCCCCTTCTTCGACACTCCCGCGCCATGCCGCATCACGGAGCTCGACGCGCGGATGTGGCAGATCGACGCGCCGCCCGGGATCTACCTCGGTGCGGCTGGCGTCCTTCTCGTCGAAGATCTTGGTGGGGGCGGCGTGGCGATCTATCGCCGCAACGACTACTGGCTTTCTCCCGAGTTCTTCACCTCGGTGAGCGAGATCCCAGCGCGCACCGTGCTGGTACTGATGCGGGATCCGGCCGGCACGTGGAAAGGAGTCGTGCCGCTGCTCGGGCGTGACGCCGTAGTCGAGTTCGAGGGGACGCCGATAGGCTTGGTGGCGCGCGTCGGGACCGGGCACGAGACCACGCTCGAGGGCGAAGTGCGGCTCGCCGTGGCTGCGGAAGGCGACGATCCGTACGCGCTGATTGCTCGACTCATCAGCCACGCGGTCCGGGCCGCCGGAACCGGGCGTCTCCTGGCTGAGAAGACCCTCCCCGACTGGCGACGATGGCTCGGGTGGTGCTCGTGGAACGCGTTCTACGAGAAGATGCGTGAGCAGGACTTCGACGCCGCCATCGAGAGCTGGGTGGACGCTCCGG
The DNA here is from genome assembly GCA_002687715.1 of Planctomycetota bacterium. Lineage (GTDB taxonomy): Bacteria > Planctomycetota. The sequence goes on from NZBC01000228.1 coordinate 10,913, forward strand.
TACCGCTGGGGTGGATGATCCTCGACGACGGCTGGCAGGACGGCGACGAGCAGCGGCGCCTGGTTCAGTTTGCGCCCAATGCCAAATTCCCGCACGGACTCACCGCACTCATTGCCGACGCGAAGGCGCGGCTCTCGCTGCGCGCCTTCGGCGTGTGGCATACGTTGCAGGGTTACTGGGACGGCGTCTCGCCGCAATCGCCGCTTGCTGATGACTACGAGGTCGGCGACAACGGGCTCGTTCACCCGAACGACTACTCGCGGTTTCTGGGAGACCTGCACGCGTTCCTGGCCGAGGCGGGAGCGGATTTCATCAAGGTCGACAACCAGGGGGAGACCTATCGCTTCCTGCGCGATCACTACGCGTACGTTTCGGGCATGCAGCGGTTGCGCGAGGCGCTGGAGACGAGCGCTGAGGAGCACTTCGGGTCGAGCGTCATCAACTGCATGGCCCAGGAGACGACGGTGCTGTATCAGCTACAGCGCACCGCGGTCATGCGCAACAGCGACGACTACTACCCGGACCGTGAGCAGAATCCGGAAGAGCACATCCTGCAGAACGCGTGGAACGCGCTGTGGACGCGGCCCGTCGCCGTCCCGGATTGGGACATGTTCCAGAGCCACCATCCGCGAGCGTGGTGGCATGCCGCCGCGCGCGCCATCAGCGGTGGTCCGGTTTACGTAACGGACGACCCCGGTCGACAGGACTGGGAGATCCTCACTGCGCTCACGATGCCGGACGGCTCCATTCCACCGTGTGACGGATACGCCGTGCCGGCGCGCTGCTCGCTGCTCCACGATCCTCGCCGGGAGGGGGGGCCGCCGCTCGTCCTCTTCAATCGTGCCGGGGGTTGCGCGGTGCTCGGCATCTTCAACCTGACGGGCTCGGGCGTGATGTGGCCGGTGGGACCCGCCGATGCGGAGTTCGAAGCCGAGCACGTTCCCGGGTACGCCGTGTGGTCGTCGCGCGGAGGGCTGCTGGGGACGGTCGATTCCAGCCAGCGGGTGCCGTGTCCCATCCCGGCGCACGAGTGGGACATCGTGGTCGTGAGCCCCGTCCGCGGCGGGTTCGCCCCCGTTGGCGTCGACGGTGCGTTGCTGCCCCCGGGCTGGATTGCGAAGACCACAGAGGTCGCCGGTGGCGTCCAAGTCGCCCTGCGGGCCTCCAGTCCGCTCCTGGTCGCGGCGATCGCGGAGCCCAAACGGGTACGGATGGCTGGCGGGGAGGCGTTATCGTTCTCCTTCACCGACCATCTCGTGCGCTGCGAGCTGCCGCGCGCGATCGGGCCGGTCGAGGTCGTATTGGAGAGCTGAGCGCATGCGCTGGCTGATGTTCTTCGTCCTGCTTTCGCTCGAAGTCTGTGGCGTCTGGTACGTCGGCGAGCTGATCGGCAGCCTCGGGCTCGCGATCTGGATGGCCGTCGGGACGAGCTTCGTCGGCCTCTGGCTGATCGGACAGGCTCGGCAGGGGCTCGACCCCCAGACGCTCATGCAACGCATGGCTGGCGAATCGCAACCCGAGCGGAAGATCGCGGACTTGCTCGCCCCACTGGTCGGGGCCATCCTCCTCGTGCTACCCGGGTTCCTCACCGACGCCTTGGGCCTGCTCCTGGTGTTCCCTCCAACGCGTCGGTTGTTCGCGAAGGCCGCTCGCAAGGTGGTCATGGGTACGATGCAGCGTCGGATGGAGACGATGATGGGGGGGGCGGCGTTCGATACCGAGCGGATGCGGCGCATGTTCGAGCAACAAGGCATGACGTTCCCGGGCGGCCCGCCGGCGGGCGAGGGCGCTCCGCAGCCCGGCGCCTCGAGTCACCCTGGCGATCGAGGACCGGTTCGCGACGCGGACTTCGAGGTCCTCGACTGACCCCGCCGCGTCCCCGACCCACCGGAGATCTCGATGTCATCGCACCGCGTCAGCTTCGGAATCGCGATCGCAACTGTCGTGACGGTGCTCGTCGGAACTGGCGTCAGTCCGGCGCAGCCCAAGGGATCGGCGCTTCTTGCGGCCGGGCCGATGGTCGGCCAGGCGACCGAGACCACCGTCACTCTCTGGGCGCGTACGTCGCGCCCGGCCGAGGTTCGCTTTCGATACTGGCCGTCTGCGCATCCCGATCAGGCTGCGTGGTCCGACGCCGTCACCACGACGCGCGAACGGGACTTCTGCGCGCACGTGATCATCGGCGGACTGCCCTACGGCGGTCGGTTCCGGTACGCGATCCATCTCAACGGCTCGGAGGTGGCGCTACCGTACGAGACGTCGTTTCGTACGCAGGTCCACTGGCGTTGGCGCGAGCCGCCGCCGGACTTCACGGTCGCGACCGGGTCGTGCGCTTACTTCAATGACCCGCCGTCGGACCGTCCCGGCGTTCCCTATGGTGACACCGAGTACGGGATCTTCCGCACGATCGCGCGTACGCGACCCGAGTTCATGTTGTGGCTTGGCGACAACATGTACCTTCGCGAACCCGACTGGTCGTCCGCGCATGGCATCCGCGCGCGCTATGCCCGATCGCGGGCGACGAAAGAGCTGCAGCCGTTGCTCGCTTCGGTCCACCACTACGCGATGTGGGACGACCATGACTACGGTCCCAACGACTCCGACTGGACCTATCCGTTTCGGCGTGCATCGCTGCGGGCGTTCAACCTCTACTGGGCCAATCCGACCGCCGGTCTCGACGGCGTTCCGGGCGTGTTCACACGCTTCACCTGGAACGACGCGGAGTTCTTCCTGCTCGACGACCGTTACCACCGTTCACCCAATCGCGCCCCCGTTGGTCCCGACAAGCGCATGTGGGGACGCGAGCAGTTGCGCTGGCTCGTCGACTCTCTCGTCAGCAGCGAACACCGCTTCAAGATCATCGCCAACGGCAATCAGGTGTTGAACGAGATCGCGCAGAAGGAGTCGGCGACCAGGTACCCCCACGAACTGAACGAGCTCCTCTCGGAGATCGCACGCCGCAAGGTGACGGGTGTCGTGTTCCTCTCCGGCGACCGTCACTACTCGGAGCTGCTTCGCCGTCCGTCGGGCGCCTGGCCCGGTCGCTATCCCCTCTATGATTTCACCAGCTCCCCGCTACTCTCTGGCCTGCACGTCCTGACGCCCCACGAGCGGCACAACCCCCGGCGGGTCCCCGACACCCTCTTCGATACGGATCGCAACTTCGGGCGGCTCCTCTTCCGGGGGGAGGGCGCCACGCGCTCCCTGACCTTCGAATGCCGCGGGAAGGCGGGCGACTTGAAGTGGGCGCACACGGTTCGCGCGGTCGATCTCGAGAAGTAGCGGGGCGCTTCTCGCGCGCGCGGAGGGCGGACCGAAAGGAGAACCCAGGAGCAGGAGACAGACCTGCCAGATCCTGGTTGCTCCCAAGACATGATTCCTGGGTTCTCCTTTTCACATCTGATCTCCTGATCGCCCATCGCCCAGGTGTCCAAGACGGTTTTGACATCCCCCTGACCCCTGCCCGCCGGATCTGGCCGATACAATCGACACCCCTTGCACGGAGGAAGAACATGCGTCGACTGAACGTTCTCGGACTGATTCTCGCGGCCGTCGTTGTGACGGCGGTGGCCGTTCCTGCCCAGCGCGGTGGTGAGCGTCGCGAAAACGACCGGATGCGTGAGCTGTCGGAACGGCTCCACCGCCTGGAAGAGGTGATCGCGCGGTCCACGGATCGCATGGCCGAGATGTCGCGACTCATCGAGGAGCTGACCCAGCGCGGCGGCCGGCGTGGCGGGGAGCGCGGGGGTCGGCGTGGTCGTCGTCAGAACGAGAATCGGAACCGGACCGATGGCCGGGACCGGGAGCTCGCCGAGCTGCGCAAGATGGTCGACCACCTGCATCAGGTTGTGGCCGACTTGCAGGATCGCGGCCACGAGAAAGGCCGGAAGGCGAGCGAGAAAGCCACCGAGCTGCGTGATCGCAACAAGCAGCTCGAGGCCGTCGTGGCCGAACTCTCGGCCAGAATCGACAAGATGCGGGCGACGCAAGACTCCGCCCGAGCGAAGGAGCGTCGTTCGAAGGACGTTCGCAACAGCGACGCCGCGCGACTCCAGAGCCGTCTGGCGGATCTGGAAACCGTCTACGAGCAGGCACTCCTGGCGCGCACGGCCGCGCAGACCGAGCTCGCGGATCATGCCAAGCGTGCGCAGATGTTCCGCGATCGGCTCGCCGACATGGAGAACCGGGTCCACCGAAGCCAGGCCCACATCGCAGAGCGCGAGGCACAGATGGAGCAGCTTCGCAACCAGCTCATGCAGCGCGACCGGCAGGCCCAGCGGCAGGCCGATGTCAAAGCCGAGCTGAAGATGCTCGCCGCGCGCAACGCCGCGCTGCAGGCGGAACTCCAGAAGCTCAAGAAGAACCGCAAGTAGGCGGCCGTCCGCCCCGGTTCAGCTCGATGCGCTGGCGAGCGCGTCGCGCAGCAGCTTCTCGACGGAGAGGAGTGCAGCCCGATAGCGGTTGCGCTCCTCTTCCAGTTCCCGGAACCGTTCAAGGAACGATGAGAGCTCGTTGGCGGTGGAGTCCGCACCCGATGCACCCTGCCGTAAACGTGCGGGCTTGCCGTCGTCCTTGGGAGCCTTGCGACGCCGCCGGCGGCTCCTGTTCTCTTCGGTGATCATGCCGAGGAGCGTCTTCGCCCGCCCGTACATGATCGGATAGATGGAGTGACCGTCTGCCTCCGCCGCGGCCTTCACTTCCGCATACACCGTATCTCCATGCTCCTGGAGATAATCCATGATGAAGGCCATTGCGGGAGAGTTGCTGGACTTCGCTTGGGCCATTGTGTCGGTCTCGAGAGACAGGTCGTGCAGGTATGGCGGCTCTATAACTGGTGGGGCGCAAACGCGGCCGCTCGAGGAGGGGAATCGGCCTTCGGAGGGATCTCCAGGCGCCCGCCCCGATCATCGGGCGGGCACCGGAATCCGGTTCGGGTCAGGAGTAGCCGTGCTTTTCCTTGTTCGCCGTGACCTCTTCGGGTGACGGCTTGTGGGTCTCGGGGTTGTTTTCGGCGACCTCGAAGTTGTCGCGATCCTCGTCGCACTTGGTGTTCAGCTCGATGTCGTCGGAGAACACGTCCGGCACCGAGTCGTCTTGGAAGATGGCCTCCCAGGGGCAGGCAGGCTCACAGGCCCCGCAGTCGATGCACTCGTCAGGCGAGATGTAGAGCATCTGCGCGTAATCGCCGCCCGTGGGCTTGTAGAAGCAGTCCACCGGGCACTCGGCGACGCAAGCCGTATCGATGTTGTCGTTGCAAAGTCGGGTCACGACCCACGTCATGGTCAACTCCTTGAGAGCCTCGAGAGCGACACGCCTGTGGACCGATGCAGTCCGGCGCGCCTGTTTTCCCACCCCGGGGTCCGACAGAAGGCCGAACCCATGTTGTCCGGGTTGTCCGTACAGTGGCCGCATTCGCGCCAAGGTTCAAGAGGTTCAGTCACTTGAGACCGAATCTCAATTCGGCGGCGGCGTTCGACCCAAGTCGTTCGCGAACAAGGGGGTACGCATCCGTGGAGTTGTTGTTCGTCGGGGACGTCCACGGCCGATGGGATGAGGCGGACACGGCGTTCGTCGAAGCGGGCTCTCAACGCATCGTGGTCTTCGTCGGTGACCTGGCCGACGAGGACGCGAGCTTCGTGCGTCGGATCGCGACCCTCACCTGTGAGAAGGTGGTCATTCTCGGCAACCACGACGCGTGGCGTGCAATGCGCGGCGGCAGCGGAAGGGGTTTGCGCGCGTCGCTCGACCTGCTGGGCGACGACCACCTCGCGTGGCGGGCCCGGTCGCTCGGCGGCGGCGTGACGCTGATCGGTGCGCGGCCGTTCTCGTGGGGTGGCGAGATCGGCAACCATGCGTGGTTCTACCGCGAGCACTTCGGGGTCAACGGAATAGCAGGGTCCGCCGATCGCATCATGAAGGCCGTCGCCGGTGCGCCGGCGACCGACGTCCTGATTGGCGTGGCGCACAACGGACCGTCGGGATTGGGTGAGGGGCCCGATGCGATCTACGGGCGCGACTTCCGCCCGCCGTACGAGGACTTCGGGGACGACGACCTCCGGCTGGCGCTCGATCGATTACGGACGGCCGGGCGGAGCGTGCCGCTCGTCGTCGCCGGCCACATGCACGATCGGCTCAAGGGAGGATCCGGCGTGCGTCGGCGCACGGCGATCGACGGAAAAACGCTCCATGTCAACGCCGCGGTCGTGCCGCGCCACCGCGCGACGAACGGCGGACGCGAATCTCACTACGTCCGCGTCGTGATCGAGGGCGGCGCGCTGCTCGAGGCCGAGGATCTGTGGGTCGACGCGTCGGGCGAAGTCACGGACCGATGCTCACTCATCCCAGGAGGAGGCGCAGATCCTCTTCGGTGAGCGACCCCAGGGGGCCCTCCGTCTCCGCCAGCAGGGCGTCGGCGAGCTCGCGCTTGCGCTGCTGTAGCTCGAGGATGCGTTCCTCCACCGTCCCGCGTGCGACGAGTCGATACGCGACGACCTTGCTCTTACGTCCGATACGGTGCGCACGGTCGATGGCCTGGGCCTCGACGGCGGGATTCCACCACGGGTCGAGCAGGAAGACGTAGTCGGCGGCGGTCAGGTTCAGCCCATGCCCACCGGCCTTGAGGCTGATGAGAAAGAGCGGGCACGCCGCATCTTCCTGGAACCGTGTGACGGGCGCCTCGCGGTCGCGAGTCTTGCCGTCGAGATAGGCGTAGGTGAGTTCTTCGGCGTCGAGTCGCTCCCGTACGATCCCGAGCAGGCCTGTGAACTGGGAGAACACGAGCGCCTTGTGACCGCTGCCCGCGACCTGCGAGAGTTCGTCGCACAGCAGATCGATCTTGCCGGACGCCGCGCCGCGCAGCGCCGGGTCGACGAGACCCGGGTGGCACGCGACCTGCCGTAGGCGCAGCAGCGCCTCCAGGACGTGGAGTTTGAGTCCGCCGATGCCCTCGCTGTCGACCCGCTGGCCGAGCGACCTGGCGGACTCGTCGCGCAAACGCGCGTAGAGCGCCTCCTGCTCGTCGCCCATTGGTGTGAGGACCGTCTGCTCGATCCGGTCGGGCAGATCGGGAGCTACTTCCTCTTTGGTTCGCCGCAGGATCAGCGGGCGTAACGCGCGAGCGAGCAACGCGCGGGTGCCGCCGTCGCCGCCCGCCCCCGTCATCTCGAGGAACCGCTTCTCGGTCCCCAGGAGCCCCGGATTCAGGAACTCCATTTGCGACCACAGATCGCGGGCATGGTTCTCGACGGGCGTTCCCGTGAGGCTCACGCGAACCGCTGCCTGGAGCGTGCGCACCGCCAGGGCGTTCTTCGACCGCGGGTTCTTCACGGCCTGCGACTCGTCCAGGACGACGACGGCCCACGGCACGGCGGCGAAGAGCTCGAGGTCGCGTTGGAGAGTGCCGTACGTGGTCAGTACGAGCGTCGTCGATGAGACGGCGGGTGCGTCGCGGCGCCGCTTCGGTCCGTGGTGAATATAGACGTCGAGGTCCGGCGTGAAGCGCGCGGCCTCGCGCTGCCAGTTCCAGAGTAGCGACCGGGGAACGACGATCAGCACCGGTGCCGCAGCGACTCCCTCGATGGGATCGGTCCCGAGCGACTGGAGGAACGCGAGGACCTGCACCGTCTTTCCGAGGCCCATGTCGTCGGCAAGGCAGCCGCCCAGGCGCGCCTCGGAGAGGGTTCGCAGCCACCCGAGCCCGCGGTGCTGGTACGGGCGCAGTTCGCCTCCGAAGCGAGAGGGGGCAGCGTGCTCCGGCGGCTCCGCGAGTGTCGAGAGGGCATCACGCAGCGCGACGAGGTCGCCGGTGGACGCGTCGACGTCGCCGCTCTCGGCGAGTGGCTCGAGCATGAGCGCCTGAGCACGCGAGAACCGGACGGCGTCGCCCTCGGTACGGCCGAGTTCCAGAACGCCCCGGACCTTTTCCAGCCAAGCGGCGGGCAGCAGGCCCCGTCCGCCGTCCGCGAGGTCGACGAAGCGTTTACCGGCCCGAAGTGCCGCGACCAGCCGGGGGAGAGAGACCGTCTCCGCTCCCTCGAACGAGACGCCACCTTCGAGATCGAACCAATCCAAACCGGAGCTGAGCAGGAGCGCGGGCGCGCCGGATTGCCGATACGGTCGGTCCTCCGCGATGACTTCGAAGCCCGCCTCGAGCAGGTCTGCAGCGACGTCCTCGAAGCGATCGGGGTCGACCCACCAGCGTCCGTAGACCCCCTCGTCGGGCAGGAGGCCTTCCTGCACGTCAAGGCGGCTGGCGAGGGCGGCTTCGCCGTCGAGGTCGCGGCTCCACTGACAACCACGGGCCACGTCGAGCACGCAGCGGGCCCCGCTCTCCGGTGGCAGCTCCTGGGGGCCGTAGCGCAGCTTCAGGTCACAGACGAGATCGCGACGCATGCGCGTGATGACGGCGCGGCCGATTGGCGCCGTGCGTTCCAGCGGCAGCGGCGGCGTGTCGGGAGACAGGGCGATGCGTGGCAACGGTCCGGACGTCGCGAGCCGTTCCATCACCGACGCCGTCTCGTCGGGATCGACGGGGAACGTCTTGCCCTTGGCCAGCAACGTCAGCCATTCATCGGCGCCGAACGTCTCGACTTTCACGAGCCGGCCGTCGAGCACGGCGACCGGCGCGGCGCCGCGGATGAGCAGGTCGGCGTCGTCGAGCGCCCGTCGGGTGTCGTCGGCGGCGATGAGCCAGCCCGCGAGCCGAAGCCGCCCCGCCACGGCTTCATCCTCATCGAACCCCAGGAGCAGGTCATGGGTCGCGACGTCGTCGTCGATGACGAGGGGTCGGATCTTCTCGTCCGACGTCTCGAAGAACAACCGCTCCGTCCGTGCGGCCGCCTGCAGAACCTCGGCTCGGGACTCGGGCGGGATCTCCCAGGGACCGTCGGGGTCCATGAATCCGCCGCCGTCGAGGAGGTTGCGGCGCCCGCCCGCGATCGGTTCCAACAGCTTGATGAGCGCAACGTCGCGCGGGTCGGTGACGCGTTCGAGGTGCTCGGCGTCGGCGAGCAGCGGGCGCTCGCCGCCTTCGTCGTCGGCCTCGCCGGTCCACCGTGCGGCCAATCGGACGCGCTTGCGGGCCCGGACCATCAGCCACGTCGGGATGATCGCTGGCGGGCCGTCGTCCCCCCATTCGTCTGTCCGGCGGGTCTGGTTCGAGGCGAGGACGAGTGCCCAGAGATGGGCACATCCCGATCCTTCGTTCTCGAACCATGCGCACGTGCACTCGTGCTCGCAGCCGCCGTCCTTCCTCTCCAGCCACACGGCGTGATGGCGCCGGAAGAAGCGGACGTGCGCCTCGTAGAAGTCGCCCTCGCACGACTCGAGGAGGCTTACATCGCCTTCCTCGTGAAGCCGCTGCCCTTCATCCTTCGTCGCATCCGTGAAGGGAATGAGGAAATCGTCATCGCCGAGCCACGCCATGGGGTCGCATGAGTTAGCAATCTCCGCGCGACTATTCACGTCGGTCCAGTGGGTTAGAGTGCGCGCCCATGGCCTTTGTCTCGTCCTTTCGCCACCACGTCCGGAGCTACGAGCTCGATCCGTACGGCCACGTCAACAACGCCGTCCACATGCAGTGGCTCGAGCACGGCCGCAGCCGGCTGCTCCAAGACAAGGGGTTCGACTTCACCAACGTCGAGGACCGATGGGGCGTGCGTTTCGTCACGGCCTCAGTGAAGATCGACTACAAGGCCAGCCTGCTACTCGACGACGACGTCGAGGTGACGACCACGGTGGCCCGGTTCGGACGCACGTCCGTGACGTTGCAGCAGCAGATCGTCCGTCGCGATCCCGACGGGTCCCGGACCCTCGCCGGCGCCGGGCAGTGCGTCATCGTGTTCACCGACCCCACCATGACCCAGCCGGTGCCCATTCCAGACGGCTTCAAGGAGCTCTACGCTTAGCTGCGAGAGCGCGTGGGGCCCTCTGACGGGAGGTCCGCGCTCCCGTCAGGTTCGGCTTCACTGGCGGTTGGTGCGCGCGTCAGTTGCGTACGAGCACGACGGTGATCGGGCCGCCGCGGGGCGGGAACGCGTCGAGCGGGTCGTGCAGCTCCTGTGACCTGCGCCAGATGCCCGCGACGTCGAAGGCGTCCTGGCGGTCGAGGAACGCGCAGAATGCCGGAGGGGTCCAGATTCGCTGGCGCATGCGTGATTTCACCGTGCGGCTCTGCGCGGGGTCGTCGCTGGCGATCTCGACGGCTGCGTCCATCCACTCGAGGCCGTCGCCGGCGTCGCCGTGGGAGAGGATCGTGGTCTTGGCGGTGAGGCCGTCCCGGGTGGTGGTCCACGATTCGGGCGTGGGTTCGCCCGGAGTGTGGAGCTCGAGTCCGATCGCGAACGGTGCGCCTGGAGTCAGCGCGGTGGCGACGGCGGCGAAGAAGCGGGCGGCGTCATCCTCGGTGGGCAGGTAGCGGAACGAGTCGATCAGGCAGTGGGCAGCGGCGAACGCTGTCGCACAGGCGAAGCGGGCGGCGTCCGCGCGGAAGAACGTGGCTCCGGGGGCGTGAGCGCGTGCGAGCCGAAGCATGGCCGGCGCGAGGTCGAAGCCGGTCACCCGATAGCCGGCGTCGACGAGGGGGAGGACGAGACGTCCCGTACCGACCATGGGCTCCAGGAGGCGTGCCGGGGGGGCGACGTCGTGGCGGTGTAGCAGCTCCAGGAGGAACGCAGCCTCGCGTCCAGGTGGGAACCCGAAAGCCAGGTCGTAGGCCTCGGCATCGTCGTACCAGTTAGAGGACGGCATCCGGTGGTCGCTCGGCGGCACCTCGATTGACGTGCTGTCGCCGCCAAGCGTACGCTCGGGATCCTGCTTCGGGGAGTACGGATATGAGGTGGCTGGTTCTCGGTCTGCTGGCGGGTGTGGTTTGTGCCCAGGGCAAGACCCCGGACAAGAAGACGCTGGACAAGGCGTTGAAGGGGCGCGTGGAAGCGTGGTCCGACGGCGTGCTGTCCCTGCGCTGGCCGTTCGACGCGGCCGCCGAGCTCGATGACTTCGACACGCGTGGGTTCTCGCCGGTTTCGCGACGGGTCGAGAACGGACGTCTGTTCCTCGAGCAGGGTAAAGACGACGAGAGCCCCTTCGCGCGGCTCGACCACCTCCACTTCCAGCCGCCGTTCTCCGTTCGGCTCCAGATGACGCCGAAGTTCGACAATGCCGGATTGGTGCTCGGTCTCGTCGATACCAAGGCGCGCGGAGGGCAGACGTGGATCCTGCTGAATGCGCCCGTGGGCAAGGAACCGGGAGACCGCATCTTCGGGATCTTCCGTACGCGGGCGGGTGCGGGCGCCGTACCGATTGCGGGCCCGCGAACGCAACGGGTCGAGGCCGGGAAGCCTCTCGAGGTCGCCATCGAAATCCGAGGCGGCGAGATGACCGTGACCGTCGGTGGACGGAAGCTCTTCAACGACCCTCTCTTCACTCATGGGTCGTTCTCGTTCTTCTTCGGACCCGGTGGCGCGGGCGTCGAGGTCGACGACCTTCGCATTCACGGCCGGCCGGTGCCGTCGTCGCTGCGCAAGCTCGTGCTGGGCGAGCGAGCGGAGGACTCGGATGCCGCGAAGCGCCTCGAGGAAGGTCGGACCGCGGGCGTTGCGATGGCGGTCGCGCGCCTCGACGAGCCATTCTCGCGCGAGTTGCGCCGCACCCTACGCGATCTCGAGCCGGGTGCGCGCAAGCTCGTAGCACGCGCGCGCAAGGCGGAGGGCAGCCGTGACTTCGAGGACGCGGCACTGTTGCTGCAGGAGGCGTCGATGATCGCGCCCGACTCCGCGATCATCCTGTGGCGGGCCGGCTGGAACCTCAGCTTCTCGGGCGAGTACGAGCTTGCGTTGAAGGCGTACGAGGCAGCGCTGAAGAAGGACGACGAGCTCGCCGTGGCCTGGCGCGATCTCGGCGCGCTGAACCACCTGCTCGAACACGACGTCGGTGCACTTGCGGCGTTCGACAAGTCCATCGACCTCGACCCCGAGAACGCTCTCGGATACGCCCTGAAAGGCATGCTCCTGCAAGGTCAGGGCAAGCTCGATGAGGCGCTCGCCCTCTATGAGGAGGCGAGGGCGATCAAGCCTGCTGAGGAGGCGTATTCGGCGCTGCAGCGCGTCGTCAAGCGGCTCAAGACTCCGCCCGAGTGGGAGATCAAGTACACCGAGGAGACTGAGCACTACGAGGTGTCGACGAACGTGGGCGAGAAGTTCGCCAAACGGGTTGCGCGCCGACTCGAGATCTACCGCGACTTCCTCGCCGAGGTCTGTCCGCTGCCGGAGTCGGCTCGCACGGGTCGTTCACCGGTGTGGATATTCGACGCGCGCGGTCAGTACAACGTCTTCGCGGGTACGCTCATGTCCCGTACTGCGGAGAGCACGGCCGGGGTCTACCACCCCGCGATCCGCACCCTCCTCCTCTTTGACGACGTCGACCGCGAATCGACTTTTGACACGCTCTTCCACGAGGCGTTCCACCAGTACCTCGACCGCGTCAACGCCTCTCCGCCGATCTGGTTCAACGAGGGCATGGCCGAGCTCTTCGGCGCGCTCGAGGTCGACGACAACGGCGTCAAGGGTCTCGGTCTCCACGTCGGGCGGCTCCGTGAACTCCGCCACACTCTCATCGACGAACCCGAGAGCATTCCGGATTTGGACGACCTCCTGAGAATGACCAAGGTAGCTTTCTACGATCGCGACACCGTCTCGCTGCACTACGCAGTCGCGTGGTCTCTCTGCCACTACTTCATGACGGGCACCCGCGGCAAGGCCCGCGACCTCTTCCGCACCTACGCCAAGGCCATCCTCGAAGGCAAGACCGGCGACGAGGCCTACCAGGCTTCCTTCGGCGCCGAGGCTGGCAAGAAGGCGGAGTCGTTTCGCCGGGGGTGGCTGCGGCACCTGCGCCGGTTGCCCTGATCGCCGTCTTCGTGAATGTCCTCGTCATCGACCTCAACAACTTCGGTCACTATCCGACGATCGGCCTGGGCTATCTGGTCGCTGCCCTGAGGTCTGAGGGCATCATGACGTCGGTGCTGTCACCTCTGGCGTTGGGGGTCGCCTTCAATGATCGCGAGCCGCGTCCGACCTGGACGAACCGACTCGAAAACCGCATCTACCACTCGACTCGACCGACGCTGGTAGCGGGCCGCCGTATGCTGACGAGGATGCGTGTGGCTTGGGCAACACGAACGCGACGGCGGATCGTGCGCGAGGCGTCGCGTCTGGTTGCCGGCGTCGACGTTGTCCTCGTCTCCAGCTATCTGGAACACCGCGACGTTTGTGGGGCTATCGGGCGGTCCGCCCAGGCCCAGGGGGTCCCGATGATCGTGGGGGGGCAAGCGTTCACGGACCCTGCGATCGCGGCTCAGTGGCTCGAGCTGCCCGGGCTCGCCGTGCTCGTCGGCGCGGAGTCCGAGCCGTTCGTGGCCGAGCTCGTGAAAACGACCATCGAAGGGGGCGATTTGTCAGCCTTTCCGGGCGCGTGGCTTCCGGACGGCCGTCGAGGTCCCGCGCCAGTGCCGTTGACGTCGCTCGACGAGATTCCCTTCCCGGACTACGACGACTTTCCCTGGAATCGGTATGAGCGACCGATCATCCCCATGCTCGCTGCTCGAGGCTGTTCGCACGGTGTGTGCGCGTTCTGCTCTGACGTGCTCGCCGCGAATGGCCGCGGTTTTCGGCCGCGTCGGGCGGCGGCGGTTCTCCAAGAGATGGAGCATCAAGCGGAGCGATACCAGACCTCGCGTTTCCTGTTCGTGGACCTGAAGCTGAACGGCGATCTCGACCTGTGGCGTGGCCTGCACGACGGGATCCCGACGCGGATTCCGGATGCACAATGGGCCGGCGCCGTCCATGTCGACGGCCGAACCGACAACGGGCTGGGCTTGGACGATCTCCGGGCGGCTCGGTGTGCCGGTCTCGTACGCTTGACGACGGGCGTGGAGTCAGGGAGCGCGGCAGTGCTGCAGCGGATGCACAAGGGGACCGACCTGGATCGGACCGCGGGGTTCCTCGAGCGCGCAAAGTCGGCGGGCATCAGCGTGAGAGTGACCCTGATCACGGGCTATCCCGAAGAGGGCGCCGACGACCTGGAGGCTACGGTGGGTTTCGTGCGATCTCATCGCGACCGGATGGATCGCGTGCAGGTCAACCGGTTCGCGATGCAGATAGGGACCGAGGTCCACCGGGACCTCATTCGAAATGGCTCCGCCTTCCCCGATATCCGGTCGTATCAGGACGATCCCCTGGTCGGAGTCGTACGACTCCGGAGCGACACCGGCCGTGCGTCGTCCTGGCGTCGTGCCCATCGAGCACTTCTGACGGAGGTCGACGCCATCAACGAACGTCCGCTGTCCCCGTGCGCGCGCGCGTTCGAGGGATACATATGACGCGCGAGTGGAGAGCGGGGGTTTCGTGCCTGATCATCGGCATCGCCGGTGTCATCGTTGCGCACGCGATCTGGCTTTCCCACGATGATCGTCCGGCGCGCTGGGATGAGGTCCGATTCTCTGCTGCGACCCGCTCGTTGCTCGGACAGGACGGTCGCACCCGCATCGCCGGGGTGTCCTCGTCTCCCTACCCGCCTGCGTATCCGGCGTTGGGTGCACTGGCCGCGAAGGTCACGGGGAAGCCCGACGCGCCCGTGACCAGATGGGTGAACGTTCCCCTGGCCGTCATCTCTGCGCTGCTGACGTTCCTGATTGCGCGTCCGCTGTTACCAGTCACCGGCGCCGCGTGGTGCGCGCTCCTTGCTGCTTCCCTCCCGGCGGGATTCGCGGGGGCGCATCTCTACTTGTCGGAGAACCTGCTGGTTCCGCTGGTGTTGGCGGTATGGGTCATCGCCTGGCCTTCGGGGAGCCCGGCTCCTCTCTCTCGCGGCCGAGGGTTGCTGCTTGGGGTGATCCTGGGTCTGGGTTGCCTCACGAAGTGGACATTCCCGCTCTACGTGGGTCTTCCGGTGCTCGTGTTCGCGCGCCGCTCACCGCGGGTCGGGCTCGTCGCGCTGGCAACCGGTGTCGTCATTTGCGGATGGTGGTATGTCGAGCATCATCGAGACGTGGTGGACCACCTGGAGCGCGGAATCCTGGCCGGAGACTGGGCGTGGGTGAGCGCACGCCCGTGGTGGTGGTACGCAAGGAGCATCGTGTACGCCGGCCTCGGCATCCCGCTCGCTGCCGTCGTGGTAACCGGGACCATATGGTTGCCGCGGAGTGGATGGGGGTTGCTGTGCGGTGCCCTCTTACCCATCGGGGTCCTGAGCTTCGTCCATACCAAGCAGATGCGTCACCTCCTCCCGGTGATGCCCCTGCTGCCCGTTGTCGCCGGACTGGCTTTGTGGCGCTGTCGCTGGGTGGCCTGGCGCCGAGTCGCGGCTTTCGTCGTATTTGCGCACGTCGGAGTGGCAGCTGGCCTGGCGTCCTTCGCGGAAGGCCCGCAGATGCGTTGGAACATCGGGATCGCTCGCATCCCCTGCTTCGCTCTCCCCGAGCCGCCAGGGGCTCCTGATGCGACATCGTGGCCTCTCGACGAGGTCCTCACTGCGGCCACGGCCGAGGTGAACGGAACGCCGCGCGTGTATGTCGCCTGTGCGGCGACACCGCTCACCGCTGAGGGGCTCGACCACGTGGCTGGACGGTCGGGGTGGAGCGTCGAGTTGTACGAGGCCCCTCTGTGGTTCCCACCCGGACATGCTCGCCGTCGGCCGTTTCCTGTGTCGCCGCTGCTGGACGCTCATCGAATCGTCACGAAGTCAGGTCGAAGCCACGACCGCTTGAGCGCGTACGTTCCTGACCTGCAGCAGTGGGGCGTTCGTCTGAACGCAGCGCTGCTCGACCCCGCGTCGCCGTTTGGGGGCGTGGTCAAGCGGGTGGCGACGATCGCGTGGCCCGACGGCACGGATGCCATCGTGCTGGATCCCGGCCCACCCGAACGGCTGCGGCGAGCCATCGTGGCCTGGTTTCTTGAAGTAGAGAGGCTCGATGCGCAACCTCGGTGAGCTCCGTTCGCGCGCTCCGCATGGCGTCCTGCTCGCCTTGCTCGTGGGCCTCATGGCGAGGTTGGCGCGTTGGCTCTGCTGTGTGCGAGTCGTGGAGATCGACGGCGCCTGGTACGCGCGTCTCGCGGAGCGTCTCAGCGACGGAGCCTACGAAGGGCTGGTCCCGGGACCCGAGGTGATGTTCCCGCCGCTGTATCCGGCGGGGATCGCCGCACTTGCTGCGACGGGCCTCGACCCGGTCACCGCTGGTCGCCTGCTCTCGTTGGCCGGAGGCCTCGCCGTGATCGTGCTGGGGTGGCGTCTCGCGCGGCGGCTCGGCGGTGACCGGGCCGCGACCGCGACCGCGTGGTTTCTGGCGCTGGCGCCGGCGCAGATCGCATCGTCGGTCGCC
>NZBC01000229.1 GCA_002687715.1 Planctomycetota bacterium
CAATCGGGAGGCTTCGTACGCAGCAGTGGACGTCGACCCCGCCGGTGTCTCACAGGACGTCGTCTTGAGACTGGGCCCTCGTGGGTCCAAGCTCAACGTCATCTTGACGACGGTCGAGGGCGAGGTCTTGCCTCGTCGTGAGTTCCGCGTCGAGGTCAGGCAATCCGACGACGAGGCCGTCGCTGCACGCATGGTCGAGCTCGATCCGATATGGAAGCAGCAGCGCTCCCGGAGGACGCGGACCAACCGCGAAGGCGGGATCTCACTCGACGTCCGCGCGGCCGTCGGCGGCGAGATCGTGGTGTTCACCTCTCATGGCAAAGGGTCGAAAAGGCCTGCTTCCACGGCTCCTCCGGAAGCCGTCATCCCGTTCCCTGCGATCGATGAAGGAGCTACGCATGACGCGGGGTTGATCACGCTGCCCTGGTATCGCGTGCTCGCCGCCGGACACGTGCTCTACGCCGACGGTGCACCAGTTCACGGCATCAGGGTCGGCGTCGTGCTCGAAGCACCACCGACTCCCCAGTCGAAGAAGAAACGACCTCGGCCCCCGGTCATTGGCCTCGCCACAACCGACAGCGAAGGTGCTTTCACCCTCCTCGGTGAGTCTCCTGGACCGGGCGCTCTCCGCATCGGAGCACGCAACGGTGAAGGCAAGGTGCCGTCCTTCCCGATCAGCCTCGGTGTGCGCGATCTTCGCCTGCAGTTCATGCGCTACGGCGGTATCAGGGGGCGCGTGCGGCTCGCCGATCGAACGCTTCCGCTTCGCGTCGATGTCATCGCGGAGCGGGAGGACCTTCCCGAGCCCAAACGCGTGAGCGTGAACCGAGACGGACGGGGGGAGGTGCACGCGAGGAATCTGATCTCTGGGGTCTACCGGATTCGCGTCTACGCAGGCGGACTCGAGGCGCTGGACCTTCACGGCGTTCAGGTCCCTGAAGGGAAGACGGTCACTCCTGGGCCCATCGCCGACCTCATCCTCGGGCAGGGCTTCCGCAGCGGGCTGGTCATCGTCCGCGACAGGTTGGGCGCGCCGGCACCCAAGGCGCGGGTTTCGACGCGCGAACGCGAGGTCGAGAAGCGAGCTCGGCCCCAGTCCGTCTCGACCGACCAGGATGGCGAAGCGACGATCGCCTGGCGCTCGGGGGTCCCCCTGGACGTGTACGTTCGGGCGAAGGGTTGGAGCCGCCGGTTTCGCAATCCGGCGTTCCCCCT
Source organism: Planctomycetota bacterium (assembly GCA_002687715.1). Classification (GTDB taxonomy): domain Bacteria; phylum Planctomycetota. Next base: position 1,216 of record NZBC01000229.1, read on the forward strand.
TCATGTGACCGTGGGGCTGAACGATCCGAACCCGGTCTCTGCCAAGGGCGACTACAAACCGTACGCACCTCCGCTCATCGTCATCTTCGACGGCGCGCTTCCCCGGTACGCGGCGATACGGCGATACGACATCGCGCTCGAGCCGGTCGGTGGCGCCCCGAGGAAACCCAAGCCGGGCGAGCTCCGTCTCGAGCGCACGCGTATTCGTTCGCGTCCGGACCGCGCGGAGTACATCGACGTCTATCCCGGCACCTACGACGCCCGCCTCGAGCTGAGTCTCGCCCCCAGGAAACCGGGGGGACGGTCGCGTCGTGCCCGGGTCGCTCTCGGCCGCGTCACGGTACGCGGCACGCCGCGCGAACGCATCAATCTGCGGGTCGACAGTGCCGCGATCAACTACGCGGTCGAGACGACCAACTAACGAAGCGCAGCCTCAGCGTCCGCTCGAGCGGAACCGCCGACGAGGACAGGGAAGAGTCCCTACTCCCGGCCGGACCTGCGGGTCCGGAGCTTCGCGGCCTTCTTCGGCATCGAGTCGAGTGCGTTCTGGAGCAGCTCGCGGGTCGAGTCGGCGGCCGGGTTCGCACCGGACTGGATCGGAGCGGTCTCGTAGCGATCCTTGACGGCGTAGAGCGTGCCGTCCCGGTAGAGCTTGTAGTGCTGGTTCTGCGCCCAGATGATCTCCCGACCGCGGATGCCCTGCCCGTGCTTCTTCGCGGCCTTCGCGAACTTGGGGAAGTAGTACTGGAAGATCCACTTCCGCGGGTTGCCCGGTTTGCCCAGGCATTGTGGCCAGAAGCTGCGGCCGTCGAGCTCGACGCCGGGGAGCTTGGCGCCGGTCATCTCGGCGAGGGTCGGCAGCACGTCGGAGAAGTCGACGAGGTCATCGCTGACGGTGCCGGCGGGCACGGTGCCCGGGCAGTTGACGATCAGCGGCGCGTGGGTGCCCCCGTCCGTGGCGTAGGCCTTCTCGCCTTTGCGCTGCTCACCGCGATAGGGATAGGTGAGGCTCCGGCCGGTCCCGTTGTCGGTGGTGAAGATCACGACCGTGTTCTTGCGGAGGCCGTTCTTCTCCAGCGCATCGATGATCCTCCCGACGCACTTGTCGGCGTAGAGCGTCATGTCGCGGAAGTTCTTCAGCTTGACTGCGATCTTCCCGTCGCCGGGCTTGCTGTCTGGCGTCTTCGGGAATGGCGAGTGCACGAGCACCATCGGATAGTAGGCGAAGAACGGGCGATCCTTGTTCTTGCCGATGAACTCGATCAGGAAGTCGGTGAAGATGTCCGGGCCGTAGTCCTTCTCGGTGGTCTTCAGCAGCGTGCCGTCGCGCATGATGCTCGGCTTCCAATAGCGCGGTCGGCTCGTGCCGGGGTAGTTCCAGAGGCAGTGGGTGTCGAACCCGCAGCCTGGCGCGAGCGAGCCGCGGTTGCCGCCGTGGAGCTGCCACTTCCCGGCGATCGCAGTGGTGTAGCCAGCCTTCTTGATCATGCTGCCAAACGTGATCTCGTCCTGGTCGAGCGTCCCGAAGGCGACGTAGTTCCGGATGCCGTCGCGACCGGTCATGATCTTCACCCGGCTGGACGTGCAGACGGGTTCGGAGTAGCAGTGCGTGAACCTGGCGCCGCCGCGGGCCAGCGCGTCGAGTCGCGGGGTCTTGAAGAAGGTGCTGCCGTAGCACCCGTAGTTATCGGCGGCGGAGTCGTCCGCCATGATGAGGATGACGTTGGGCGGCGCCTGGACGGTCTTCGAACGCTCCTGGGCGGGGAGCGGGAGGACGAAGGCCAGGCCCGCGAGGACGAGTGTGAAGCGGTTCACGGTCGTTTACCTCCTGCGATTCCTCGGCGGCCGGATGTAGTCCTCGGGACGGAACCGTCTTCCGCCGCCCGGCTTCCACACACTCTCATCGGTGTCGTCGTAGTGCTTGCGGGTCTTCCAGAACCGCGCCTTCATTTGCGCGAGCTGCGGCGCGTGTTTCGGATCGCCGGCCAGGTTGTGCATCTCCTGGGGGTCCTGCCGCAGATCGAAGAGCTCCCACCGGTGCTCCTCTTCGGCCTGGTTCCTGGGACGATCGAAGTAGAGCAGCTTGAGCTCGTTGGTGCGGATCGCGCTGTGCCGGGCGACGCCGTGGCCCCCGTCGATGTAGCGGTAGTAGATCGTGTCGCGCCAGCCCTTCGGGGTAGCCCCGCCGTTCAACAGGACGGACAGGAAGCTGATGCCGTGCACCTGCCAGTCAGGCTTCATCCCCGCGGCATCCAGGAGGGTCGAGGCGTAGTCGATGTTCTGCACCATCGCGGTGGCTCGCGTCCCGGGCTTCACCTTGCCCGGCCAGCGGATGATCAGCGGCATCTTCAGTGACTCTTCGTAGGCCCAGCGCTTGTCGAACCACCCGTGCTCGCCGAGGTAGAACCCCTGGTCGGCGCAGTAGACCACCAGGGTGTTCTTGCTCAACCCGGACTTGTCGAGGTGATCGAGCACCCGACCGACGCTGCGATCGACGCCAGCGACACAACGCAGGTAGTTCTTCATGTAGCGCTGGTACTTCCAGCGCACGAGTGCCTTGCCCGTGGGGCGCTCGGCGAGAAACGCTGCGTTCTCCTTCTCGAAGGCCTGCAGGTAGGACTCCAGCTGAACGGGCGTCAGGCGTCGGAGCACATTCGCAACCTCCTTCTCATTCCCGAACATCATCAGGTCGGAGCCCATCCGCATGTGGCCGTCGATCCCCATCTTGTGAGAGGCCGCCGCGACCCGTCCGGAGTAGTCATCGAACAGCGTCGCGGGCTCGGGAAGAGTGATGTCCTGGTAGAGCTTCAGGTCTTGCAAGCTCGGCTTCCAGTTCCGGTGCGGCGCCTTGTGCTGCAGCATCAACACGAAGGGCTTCGACTTGTTCCGGCGCTTCAACCAGTCGAGTGCCAGATCCGTCACCACCTCGGTCGAGTGGCCAACGATGCGGCGTCGCGGACCCGCCGAGGTGAACAGGTCGGGGTTGTAGTAGCTGCCCTGACCACTGAACACTGCCCACTCGTCGAACCCGGACGGCTTGGTCTTCATGTGCCACTTGCCAAAGACCGCCGTGGTGTAGCCGCTCTTCTGGAGCGCCTTGGGCCAGGTCGGCCGACGGGGATCCAGAGCGCCACCGAGATGAACGATGCCGTTCTTGTGGCTGTGCAACCCCGTCATCACCGTGCACCGCGATGGCGTGCAGATGCTGTTGCCGCAGAAGCTGTTCTCGAAGAGCATCCCCTGATTCGCGAGGCGATCGAGGTTGGGTGTGCTTGGCAGGTCGAGGCCGTACCTGTACGCGGAGATCGCCTGCGTGGTCAGGTCGTCACTGAACATGAACACGATGTTCGGACGATCCTGTCCGGCGAGGCTGCTCGCCGCGCCGACGACGAAGAGGAAGACCAGGGTGATGGGTTTCATGAGTACCTGAGTGCGCAAGGAGAGAAGGCGGGGCCCACGCGGTATGACGATGGAGGAACACGGGGAGCGCGGATCACTGACGACGACTCAATCGTCGTCACCCCCGTAGGGTCAAGGGTCGGGCCATCAGGGTACCAGCTGTCGAATCGCGATCGGGCTCGCCGGTCTCGTACCGGTCTTGAAGGTCCGACCTGCATTGACGTTCACGACGCGGTGATCACGTCCCGCGTCCGCCGCGCCGATTCACGGTGCCGGTGGTCGTAGGTCTTCGGAGATCGCAGGTCTTCTGAGAATGGCCATCTCCCCATCATCGGCGACGGCTGAGTCTCGAGTCGGCGGTGAACGCAAGCACCGGGAGAAACGCCCTCAGGTGAGGAGAGCTCGCACGGGAACTGCAGAATGTCGCGGCTGGCAGTTCGGCGGGCGGGTTGTGATGACCAACGCTGGAACGGCATCTCGCATAGACTGCTGGGGTGCCTTCTTCCAAGCCCAAAGTGGGGCCACGCGAGGTCACCCGTGTCCTGGATGCCGTCGGCCGTGGCGAGGACGGCGCGAGGGAACGTCTGCTTTCGCTGGTCTATGAGGAACTCCGGCAGATGGCCAAGGAGAGGCTGGCCGGGCTCGCTCCCGGACAGACCTTGCAGGCCACGGCTCTCGTGCATGACGCCTGGGTCAAGATCGCCAATACGACGCAGCCCGGATGGGACAGCCGGGCCCATTTCTTTGGGGCGGCCGCGAGGGCGATGCGCAACATCCTGGTGGACCAGGCGCGGCGCAAGGCGGCCAGGAAGCGGGGCGGGGACAGGATACACGTGTCGGAACCGGAGGCGGCGATCGCGCCTCCCTCCCACGACATGCTCGGGCTCGATGAGGCGCTGGTGCGCCTGGGTCACCACCACCCCCTCAAGGCCGAGATCGTGATGCTCCGCTTCTTCGGCGGACTGCCCATGCCGGAGATCGCCGGTGTCCTGGACCGGCCTCTCAGAACCGTCGAGCGTGAATGGCGCTTCGCCCGGGCCTGGCTCCAGGTGGAGATGACCGGCTCATCGCCCGAGAAGGAGCCCTGAGCAATGGACGAGGGCGTACGGGAGAAGAGGCTCGAGGAGCTCTTTCAACTCGCACTCGAGCTTGCGACTTCAGAGCGCGCGGACTTCCTGGAGCGCCACTGCGGCGACGACATCGGACTCCGTTCAAAGCTCGAGCTCATGCTCAGCGAGGATGATCAGGACACGGGTAGTTTCCTCGACGAACCGGTGATCTCCTCCTCCACCTGCTCGGCGGGGAATTGGTGCTCTTCCTTCCTCGGTGACGCGAGCGGCCATCCGGATGGGAGTGCGTTCCTTGCGCATCCTCCCGATCCCGATCGCATCGGGCGCTACAAGATCCTCGAGCGAATCGGAGAGGGCGGGATGGGGATCGTCTATCTCGCGGAGCAGACGGAGCCCGTCCACCGCAAGGTCGCACTCAAGATCGTCAAGCTCGGTATGGACACGCACCAGGTGGTGGCGCGTTTCGAGGCCGAGCGGCAGGCGCTCGCGCTCATGGACCATCCGGGGATTGCCACCATCTACGACGGCGGCGCCACCGAACACGGGCGGCCCTTCTTCGTCATGGAGCACGTCCCCGGCGTGGATATTACCGAGTGGTGCGACCACCACCGACTGTCGATCGAGGATCGCTTGAGGCTCTTCTCCGAGGTCTGCGAGGCGATCCAGCACGCGCACCAGAAGGGCATCATCCACCGCGACCTCAAACCGGGGAACATCCTGGTCATGCCCGGAGAAGCTGGCGGTCAGCCCAAGATCATCGACTTCGGGATCGCCCGGGCCACGACTCAGCGCCTGACCGACAAGACCCTGCACACGCGGCGCTCGGAGGTCATCGGCACCTTCCACTACATGAGCCCCGAGCAGGCCGATCCCATGGGGATCGATGTGGACAGCCGCACGGACATCTACTCGCTCGGAGTGCTCCTCTACCAACTCGTGACCGGCGTCTTGCCCTTCGACCAGGAGACGTTCGAGGGGAAGCCCTATTCCGACGTGCAGCGGCTGATCCGCGAGCAGGATCCTCTCCGGCCCAGCACCCGGATCGACCGGCTGGGCGATACGTCCATCGACATCGCGAAACGGCGTGCCACCGATGCGCGGACCCTCAAGAGCGAGCTCAGGGGTGACCTGGACTGGATCACGCTCAAGGCGATGGAGAAGGAGCGCACGCGCCGCTACGCATCGGCCTCGGAGTTCGCCGCGGACATCCAGCGTCACCTGAGGCACGAGCCCGTGCTGGCCGCACCGCCCGGCGAGATCTACCGCCTGCTCAAGTTCGCCCGAAGGAACCGATCGGCCGTCACGGCGGGCATCCTCATCTTCCTGGCCCTCGCTGGAGCTACCGTTGGCACCACGCTGGCGCTGCTCGAGGCCCGCGCGGCCCGTGATGCGGAGCGCGCACTTCGCGAAGTAGCCACCAAGGCTCGCGCCGACGAACGGAAGAACCGAACCCGAGCCGAGAAAGAGGCGGGGCGGGCCCAGGCCGTCACGGACTTCCTCCATGGGATCCTGGCCGAGGCGAACCCCAGGACCTCGCTCACCGGAGACACCACGGTCGGGGCGTTGCTCGACCGGGCGGCGAGCCGGATCGCTGACGACCTCCGGGGGCAGCCCCTGGCCGAGGCCCGTGCGCGAACGATGCTGGGGGAGGCCTACCTCAACCACGACGACTTGCACAAGGCAGAAGCCCAGCTCCGGCGCGCCCTGGCCATCCTGGACGACTCCCCCGAAGGGGAGCTGGAGGACTTCAGCGCCGTTCTTGAGCCGCTCGCCTGGACCCACATCAGACTCGGTCGTTTCGCAGGCCCTGAACCGCCCCGGGATTCCCGGAGGCTCCATTCCTTGAGAGGATGGAGCGATGGCAAGACCAAGCAGGTACTCCCCCGAGGTGAGGG
>NZBC01000230.1 GCA_002687715.1 Planctomycetota bacterium
CCGTCGCGAGACCAGCCTGTGGCCCCGATCCGGCGAGCGCGTCCCAGCTGAGCCCGAGGCCCCCGGTCGGATCGGTCGCGCCTCCGCCCGGGGTGAGGCCGACGATGGACGCGACGGTGAGCGCCGGCGCCGCGTAGTTGCTGATCGAGGTCTGCCCCGCGATGTCCAGCAAGATGTCGAAGCTGTTGCTGTTGCCGGTTCCGAACTGCGGGACGCCGAGGAACGATACCGTGACCCCCAGGGCGGAGCTGGAGACGGTGACGCTGCCACCGGCGTTCGGCGACAGATCGGTCCACAGGCCGGCCGCTCGAGGACTGCCGTTCTGGAACTCGGGCACCGTAGCGGTGAAGTCGCCGTCGCCGGAGCCGAAGCCTACCGACCCGTTGGAGTTGACGAAGATGGACGTGTACGCCGTTCCGTAGAACGAGAAGCTGCTCATCGGTGCACAGAGCGGTGCCGCGAATGGCACCTCGACGAAGTTGTCGTCGCCCAGGGTGAGCAAAATGGCGGCGGCGGCAACGGTGGAGAGCTCCGGTGCTTGCGAGAGCTGAAAAGTGTCCGGATGAGTGACGTCGGCCACCACTTGCTGCGCGGACAGGGTCACCGGGAAGGCAATCGTGAGTGGGAGGACGAACGTGCCCGGATGAGGGACGAGGTTGAGGAAGAGGCCTCCACCGTTCACGTTGGCCAACGACGGGCTCGCGAGATTGATGTTCACTCGCTGTCCGGCCGGGGTCGGGAACCCCGAGATGATGCTATCCAGCGCGTAGAGGATGTCGAAGGGGGCGGCCACGGTCGCGGAAGAGTTCGCCGTGAAGGTGCCACCGACGCAGCCCGCGGTGATGGCCGGGACGAACGACGTCCCCTGCGCGCCGTCGAAATCCAGCGAGGACACGGCGTTGTTGGTCTCGTAGGGTCCCGCCAGGGTCCCGCAGGGACCTGCGCCACCCATCGTCCAGGCAAAGACCTCGTTGGTCTGGAGCGCGCCGCCGGTGGCGCCGGTGAAGCCCATGTAGGCCGTCCCGTTGGGGAGATTGAGGCCAGCGAGCTGTGTGCCGGTGAGGTTCATCGCACCGGTGGCGAAATCGAATGGGATCGATAGCGTCGGCGTGATGGAACCGTCGAGAAAGAGCTCCAGCGTTCCGGGAGTGTAGGTGATGCACAGCGTATGGATCTGACCGTCGGCCATGGTGAAGGGCGGGGTTACCCGGCCGATCGAGTAGAACTCGTCGGCCCCGTTTACCGTCGTCGGAAGCGTCGGTACGAGGTGGACGCTGATGTGGTTGTTGTCGGGGTCGCCGAAGTTCCCGTTTTGCCAGGTGTCGAGTTCGATCACGAGGAGATTGATCATCGTGTTGGCGGCGACGAGGGGTTCCGACGTCCAGCCGAGCGACCCGCCCGCCTGAGCGATCGCCCCCGTGCCAGCGGCGTCGTTGTGGATGATGAACGTCATCCCGTCCGCGCCTGCTGGCGACATGCGGAACGCGAAGGTCGTCACGAACCCGCCCGTCACGGGTTGCTGGGTCTGGAACCACGCGGTGCCGACCGCGAAGCCGGTCGCGGGATTGAGCTCGAGGACGTTGCCGGACTGGGTGGCGGTGCCATTGAGCACCATTCCGGCCGTGGAGGCGAAAGACGGGTAGTTGATCTGGGCGGGCGACAGTGGAACGAGCGTGGCGACAGTCGCAACGACCATGAACAAACCAATGGTTCGCGGATTCATGGTTGGATTCCAATCTCGGGATAGGGGATGGAAGAACCTCGGTCCGTGATTGGACCGATCGGGAGAACCCCTCCATCCTACGCCAGGAATGAGCGACCCGACATGACGGAGACCGGAGGCAACCTGGATTGACGTCACTGCTGGTGACTATCCGGTTGGAGTGCAGCGAGATGCGCCGGAAGCACCCGCTGCAACCCGTCCGTGATTCAAGGGGAGAGACCGTGACCCGTCGTGACGCTCGCTCGGCCTCCCGTGCTGTCGCTACTCGACCGGCGGTGCAACCTCCCGGATGACCGCCCCGTCCTTCTCGCTCAGAACCAGGATCGCGTACCGGGTGACGCCGCTCCCGTTGGGACCGGAAAGCGAGGCGTAGTCGAACCGCCCGCGCAGGTCGGTGTAGCCGTCCTTGTGGAAGCGAACGCCTCCCGCGGTGCGGGCGAACACCTTCACGTAGACCTTCGACATCGGCTTGCGGCTTTCGGCGTGAGTGATCTTGAGCTGGCCGTAGCTCTCGATGACGCGCACCGAGAGGGAGTTGGCATAGTAGCTCTGACGCTTGACGATGCCCCCGGCGGAGACCTCGACGAGCACGTTCTTGTTCGCGTATGCAGCGGGGAGGTCGAAGCTGTGCGTGGTTGCGCCCTTCGGGAGATCGACCGTGATCTTGCGGTTGGGGCGGAGGTGCGCGAACGCGCCCGACCCCCGTTGCACGAACGGAGAGCTCGAGAAGAGGAACTCGATGTCCATCTCGTAGTACGCGACCTCGCAACGTTCGAGGTTCTGGTACGAGAGCTTCACGCGCCGCGCTTCGACCGCGAGGTCGAGCGAGGGTTGCTTCGCCGCGAGCTCGGTTTGACGCTGCACCCGGTCCGAGGCGTCGGCGGCGGCGAGGTCGCGTCCTTCAGCCTCGTCGAGCTGATTGATGACGTTCTGGAAGAGCGTGCGCCACCGCGTCACGGGGTGCTCCTTGTAGCGCTCGGCGATTCCGCGGGCGACGGCGTGGTCGTCAGTGAAGAAGTCGAGGTACGCCCGCATGTAGTCGTACTGAAGTGTGCTGTCGAGCTGCTTCGGGTCGATCCGGGCGAATGTCCTCCGCGCCGCCTCGATGCGGTCCTGCAGCAGCAGGTAGTACGTCACGCTCATCCGATCGGCGTCGTCGAGCTTGGGGCGGAGGCCGAGCACGCGGATCAATTGCCGATACTGGCCCGCGAGATCCACGTTCGGGATCACGTGGCGGCTGCCGAAGGTGTGGGCGCGGGAGTTGAAGAGCGGGGAGTACTCGATGTGGGAGTAGGACTTGCGCTCGACCGGGTCCTTCTTGACGAGCGTCGACTCGAGGTAGGTGCCGCAACGGCCGAGGAACCGCTCGGCGTGGCTGAGATACTCGCGCGCGCCGTCAGCGTCCTCGTGGAGGAGCGCGTAGGACCACAGGGTGTTTTCGTAGTGATGCCGGGCACGGAGATGAGAGACGACCGCTCGGAATGCGGCCGCGTCCTTCATTCGCCATGCGATCTTCGTCAGGTCGAGCCGGTGGGCGTTGTGGCGCCCCAGAAAGGTGAGGACCTGGGCCAACGACCCGCTCTGGGAGAGATGCTCCCAGGACTCGGTGTCGATCCTGGTCGGTTCGTTGACGACTTTGAGGACAGTGGCCTGCGCGGACGCGACGAGCTTGCCGTCCTGGCTCGCGTGCACTGGATAGTGCGAATACGAACCGGCAGTGGGGAAGTAGAACGCGTACTCGACGGTCAAGGACGCGAACGCGGCGATCCGGGCCGGATGTCCCCGCTTGACGAAGCCTCCCTTGACGGGGATCGCGCCCTGCGGGATCTGCATCAGGAGCTCGAGCTTGCGGGGCGTGGGTGTCGGATTGGTGACCACGACGCGGCAGCCATAGGCGACTCCCTTGAGCAGCTCGTCCGTGACGTACTTGTCCCGGCGCTCGCCACCTTCGAACCGGTAGCGGTCGTCGAGCTGGAGCAACGCCTGCGTGACCAACAGCGGAGCCGCATCGGGAAGCGGCGTGGTCTCCTTGGTTTCCCTGCGTACGAGGAGCAGCGGAGTGCTCGCCTTGAGGGTGACCCGAGGGCCGTCCGGGATGGACTCGTGGGCCTCCGCTTCGAACGGAAGGTCGAGCACCGCGAGTGCGAGCAGCATCTCCGTGACGTGGTCCGCGGCCTCGGCGAAGTTCGATGAGAAGAACGGCGCGGCGCCCCGATGGTCTGCGTAGTCCCGCCAGAACGTGTTGGCCCGGACGAGGTCGGTTGCGTGCGTGCGGAATGCCTGGGTGAGGTACGTGCGCTCCGCGTAGCGGCGGGTCTGCTTGGGCGCCCGGTAATGGCGCACGACTTTGCGCCTGCGCTCGAGGTCCTCGCGTTTGTAGTTGGGGCTTTCGTTGTGATCGAAGACCTCTGTGTCCTTCGCGACGGGCTCGTCGTTGACCTTCTCGTCCATCTCCTCCTCTTCGACCTCCTCCTCGGGCGCAGCCTCCTTCTGGGCCTTCCCGTCGCGGCTCTTGTCTCGAGCGGTCCGCTTGGGACTGCTCGGGCGCTTCTTGGACGCATCCGGGGTGGTCGACAAACCGAATCCTGTGCCCCGTGCATGGCGATACAGATCATCGCTGTGGACGATGCGGTCGAACAGCTGGTCGAGCTGGCTCGCCCTCGGCGGCAGGAGCTCCCAGAGCTCTCGGACGTGCCGGGCTCCGGCGCCGGCCTGCCCGTCGACGCGCTTAGAGAGCAGGATGCGTTCGAAGACGTTCAACTTCCCGAACCGCCAGGGGTCGAGGTAGCGCTTCAGGTCGTCCCCGAGCAGCCAGTGGTCGAGGAACGTCCGGTGCGCCTTGTTCGCGATGTACGGCTTGATGACCGCGGCGAAGAAGGCCGGGTCCTTCTCGTGGAGGAAGAAGTGGAGCTCGTGACACGCGTGCTCGGAGTACAGGGATCGCTTCGCGCCCTGATCAAGCTTCGGCCACTCCAGCAGGAACGCGAACTTCGCCAGGGCGGGACCTCCGCCGAGGGTCTGGTAGAGCTGGAACACCGACGCGAGCGAGTCGTAGGTCCGAGCGGAGCTGGTCGCGACGTCAGGGATGACGACGGACTTGCCGGCGTCCACGAACTCGATGATCTTCTGCTCCGCGAAGTGTTTCTTCGGGTCCAGCCCCTTTTCGAGGCGGCGGTCCCGGGCTTGCAGTGGCTTCGGGGGCAAGGCGAGGGTGCGCGTGACCGTGGCGCCGCCATCCAAGGCGACCACGTGCACGAGGTGGCCGTTCCCGAGCTGGTCGAGCGGGATGCTGATCCGACCATTCGCATCGGGGCGCAAGTTCGCGAGGACCCGGTTCGACGCGGGCAGGAAGTCGACGCTCGCGAAGATCCCCGGCGCGACGTCCGAGTGACGCTTGCCGCCGCCACCGCGGGCGCGCAGGTTGCGTTTTCCACCCCGGCGGCCGCCGAATGCGCCCCCGGCACCGCCACCGAGGCCGATGACATCGTTGGCTTCGCGTAGCGCCCACGGATTCAGCAGGATGCTCGGCCGCTTCAACATGTTGCCGGGGAACTTCTTGGCGTAGCGACGTTCGAGGATGTAGCGGTGCTCGTCGTCGAGCCGGCGGCCCGATGCGTAGACGGATTCGGGGTGGCGGACGGCGTAGGCCGGGGGTGCGGGGCGCGTCGACGCGCCGAGATGGCTCAGCGCCTCGTAGGGCGCGACGTACCGGGTCGCGAACACATGGACCCGGGTCTCCGGGGAGGTGTTCTCGCACTCGACCACGAGGTTCTTGCCTTGGGCCGCTACCTTCGTGACGTGGAGGGGCCGGAGGCCGGACACCCGCAGCATGCGGTCCTTGCCCATTACCCAGCCGTTCTCGACCCGGCCTGCACCGACGGAGATGGCGGCGTGGCGGTCGGCCTCCTTCAGCCACAGATCGTAGTCGCCCGCAGTCAGGCCGCGGAGTTCGACGAACCCATCCTTGATCGTGACGTGCTCGATCCCGTCACGGACGAACACTCCACCGCGGCGCTCGAGCAGGGAGACGACCGCGCGCGAGGTGACCTTGGCGGCGCCCTGATACGGAACGCGGATCGCGACACCGGCGGGAGCGTGGATGTGCTCGGGGTAGGTGCGCTGGTCACGCGGGAGTGCCCACGACCGATACCCCGCGGGAAGGCTCGGCAGGGTCAGGTGCGTGACGTCGGTCAGGGGGCCGAGCTCGATCCGCCCGTTCGCATTGGTCTTGAGGCTCACGTCGACCCGATCGGCGAAGTGGCGATGGGTGAGACTCAAGGTGACCGCGTGGTCGCCGACGGGTTCTCCGTTCTTGCCCAGGAAGTCGAGGACGTACCCGCCCGGCGTGCGGACGAGCAGCGGGCTCATGGTTCGCGCGGTGCTGTCCATGAGGTTCAGGCGAAACCGCACCTCCGAACTTGCCACGCTCACCTTGTCGTCCAGGCTGATGCTCGTGACGCGGCCCCGAAGGCGGACCGAGAGTCCCTTGAGACCGTCGGGCACGTTGATCTCGTGCACCGTCTCCTGATCCTCATGGAGCACGATGTCACGTACCTCCAGCGTCGATGCGATGCCCCGGCGGGTCTCCGACCTGATGGTCAGCACGGGGTCCTCGAGCAGCGCGAGGCTGACCGGTTGGCCGTTGAGCAACAGGGCTGGTCGCAGCAGGATCTGGGCCTTGCCGTTGGCGACGAGCGCCTCGCGATCGACGTAGAAGCCCGGGTCGAGCCGGTACGACTCCGCTTCATGCTGGAAACTCCCGAGCGATGCGAACTCGCCGTGGCGCAGCACGATCTTCTTCGTCGCCGGTCGGGTCGAATAGGGGACGAGGATCTCACCGCTCTCGTCCGCCCCGAAACGTTTGGCGCCCAGGCGGATCGAGGCGTCCTTCAGGTGGCGGCCGCCGTGATCCAGGACACGGAATACGTGGCCGGCGGCGCCGCCGCGGACCTGATGCGAGAGCCGACCCTTGTTGATGACGGCGCGGCTTGATCGGCCGTTGCCGATGAAGTCGATGATGAAGACCCCGGGCCGGTTCAGGCTGGGGAACTTGAAGGTCCGGCGGACCCGGCGGAACGGACTGACCTGGTAGGTGTGGGTCGTCTCCTCGCTGGCCACGAGCCCTTCGATCGGCAGGGTCGCGTCGACCTCCTTGCCGGTGTCTGCGTAGTAGTTAGGCGTGTTGACCTCGAAGACCTTCACCAGGAGCGTGTCGACGTTCTTGATGTCGACGTCGAGCGAGACCGCGTCGGCGGCTCCGTAGTAGCGCCGACGGTCCAGCGCGAACGAGATCTCCACGCGATCCTTGAGCTGCTCGTAGTACGCCGGGTCGTCGAGGAGCGAGTACCAGCGCTCCATGTCGCCGACCCCGGCCAGGATCTTGGTCTCGGCGAACACGCGTTCGAGATAGTCTCGTTTGACGAAGTCCGCGTACGGATCGACGGTCGCCTCCGTGACGAAGAACTGTCCGAGGTACGTACGCAGCAGTGCTTCGTCGCTGCTCGGGCTGCCGAGCTTGGTCGGATAGGAGCGGCGTGGGTCGACGACCTCTTCACGCTTGTGGCGTCCCAGGTAGTCGCGGCGTACGTAGCCGCTGCGCCGGGGCAGTCGGAGCCACGCCATGAAGCGCTTCTTGTCGTGACGCCCTTGGGCGAGATCATGAGTGAGCCGGTGATGGATGACGTGGGCCTTGAGTGAGTTTTGCGCGGGGGAGAGCCGCGCCACGAATGACTCGAGGCGGTCGAGATACGCCTGCCGGGCCTGGGCGTCGCGGCGCCACTCGACGTCAGCGCCGGGTTGGAGGCGAGTGAGCCAAGCGTTGATGAACTTGCCCTCCTGCAGGAGTGCGGGGCGCAGGCGGGCGCACTCCTCGAGCTGGGCGAGCAAGAGGCGTTCGTGAATCTGGCGCGAGCCGAACCCGCGGCTGCGCGTCGTTTCGAGATCCCGTACGACGAGGGCGGCCAGGTTGGGGACGTCGGGGCGCCGGAGCCGATCGAGCAGATTGGCCAGGCGCGGGGCGTCCAGTTCGGCCGCTGCGAGCGACTCGAGAGCTGAGGTCGAGAACCCGCTCAACGAACCCGGGTGCGCCGTGAGAGCGCGTTCCGTGAGTCGTTTGCGAGACAGGAGCTCAGGGTCCAACCGCGTCGGGAGCGCCGGCGTGGCGCCGGGTACGTTCCGGTGATGGTCATACTGCAGCCCCAGACGTTTGCGCAGGTACTCATACGTCGCTGACGGGTCCTTGGCCTGGGTGAGGAGCGCCTGCCGGTTCTCGATCTCCTCGACCTGACGGCTCCGCCCGTGGCGCTCTATCCAGGTCGCGAGCAGCGGCGCCACCTCGCCGAACTTGCCCGCGTGCTGGCGCTCGATGCACTGGTAGTAGTAGAACGTCCTGGTCCCCGGAATGAGCTGGGTGAGCACCTCGGCTCGGACGTCGGCGAGGGCGAAGTCCTCTGCGAACCCAACGCTCGCCCCCTGGCCGCGGAGCGGAGTCCAAGCGGAGATCGCGAGCAGAAGAGACACGACGGTGAGGATCGAAAAGCGCATGATGGGGCCTCGAGCGGGTCGTCCGGTGGTGGGGTCGTCGGGCAGGCTCGCGCTCCGACGGACCTCGGGTTTCCACCGTTGTAACGGAGCTTTCGGGCCGAGGATCACTCCAATCCGCCCGGATGCCCAATTCGAGTACCGTGATCCGGGAAATGTCCACTTCCCGACCGAAACGGATCGAGGAGGCCGAGGTCGTGCTTCCGTGCCGGGACCTCGGCCCTGCGCTCGCGTTCTTCACCGACCGCCTGGGCTTCCGCGTCGAGGCCGTGTTTCCGGCTGATTCGCCCCGGACCGTGATCCTGTCGGCCGGCGGATTGCGAGTGCGGCTCGACCGGGACGCCACTGGCGACCCGGGGCGCCTCCGCTTGGGGTGCGCCGACCCGACCCTCGCGGACGGGCCGACCCGCCTGGAGGCCCCCAACGGCACGCGCATCGACCTGGTGGCGACCGACCCACCCCTGGTCCTGCCGCCGCTCGCCACATCCTTCGTCGTGACCCGGTTCGACGACGGCGCGTTCCATCCGGGGCGGGCCGGCATGCGGTACCGGGACCTGATCCCGGATCGGCAGGGCGGTCGGATCATCGCGTCGCACATCCACATCCCGGACGGCGGGCCGGTACCGGACTACGTCCACTATCACCGCGTGCGCTTCCAGCTCATCTATTGCTACCGCGGGTGGGTGAAGGTCGTGTACGAGGATCAGGGGTCGCCGTTCACGATGCAGGCCGGCGATTGCGTCCTTCAACCGCCCCGCATTCGCCACCGGGTGCTCGAGAGCTCACCGGATCTCGAGGTCGTGGAGATCGGGTCTCCTGCCGAGCACGAGACCTTCGCTGATCCTGGATGTGCGCTCCCCACCCTGTCGGCCGATCCGTCGCGCGACTTCGACGGGCAGCGTTTCCTGCTGCATGTCGCGGCCGACGCGGAGTGGGATGACGAGCCCGGGCGCGGTTTCCAGGCTCGAGACCTCGGGATGGCCGCGGCGACGGGGCGCCTCGTGGACGCGCGGGTCCTGCGCGGCGAGGAGTCGGCCCGGGTCGATCTGGAGCCCGCCGACGCAGAGCTACGGTTCGGTTTCGTCCTGCAGGGTGGCCTGATGCTGGCGGTGGGACGGGCGGGGGACGCCGTCGAGACCACGGCGCTTTCCCGGGGCGATGCGTGCGTGATTCCGAAGGGGTTCGCGGGTGCCGCAACGGTGTCGGGGCCGGCGACTGAGCTTTTGCTGATCACGGTGGACTGACGGGGCGACGATCGCGGTTCATTGGGGGTAGGATGGACACGTCTCGCTTGCGCGCGAGGTCCCACAGTCGTTGCCCCTGGAGAGATCATGTTCCGGTTGTCATTTGCCCTCGTCGTCGTGACGCTCGCCGTCGTCGCCCCCGCTCAACAACTTCCGCAGGAATGGGCCGACAGCCTGCACTGGCGCAGCATCGGACCCGCAGCCATGGGCGGGCGGATCATCAGCCTCGCCGTCTATGAGAAGGAGCCGAGTACGTGGTGGGCCGCCACGGCCTCCGGCGGCCTGTTGAAGACGTCGAACAACGGCATCACGTTCGAGCATCAGTTCGACCGCGAGTCGACAGTGTCCATCGGCAACGTCGCAGTGTCGCAGTCGGACAAGAACGTGGTCTGGGTCGGCACCGGGGAAGGGAACCCGCGGAACTCGGTCTCCTATGGCGACGGCGTCTACAAGTCGACGGATGGTGGAAAGTCGTGGACCAACATGGGGCTCCACAAGAGCTTCCAGACCGGTCGCATCTCCATCCACCCGACGAATCCCGACATCGTGTACGTGGGCGCGCTCGGGCGACTGTATGGCCCCAACGAAGAGCGCGGCCTGTACAAGACGACTGACGCCGGGAAGACATGGTCGAAGATCCTCTACGTCGACGAGAAGACCGGCGTCATCGACGTCGACATGCATCCCGCGGACCCGAACACACTCATGGTCGCGACCTACGAGCGCGAGCGTGATGGCTTCGACACCAACGACCCCTCGAAGAAGTACGGGCCGGGCAGCGCGATCTGGAAGACGACCGACGGCGGCGAGACGTGGAAGCGGGTCGAGGCCGGCCTGCCGTCGTGCAATCTCGGTCGTGTCGGCATCGACTACTACCGCAAGGACCCGAAGGTCCTGATGGCGATGGTCGAGAGCGAGATCATCGCGAAGCAACCCGAGGACGCGCCGTACCTGGGCGCACGTCTCGAGGCGGTTGACGCCGGCGTGAAGATCACCGAGTTCGGCCAAACCCGCGGCCGCGGTCGTCGGGGTCGGGGCACTGCTCCGGCTCCGGAGACGCCGCCGACCGACACTCCCGCTCAGAAGTCCGGTTTGAAGAAGGGTGACGTCATCCTGACCATCGGCGGCAAGCGGGTCCACACCGTGGACGACGTCGATCGCGAGAGTCGCCGCCACAAGGCCAGCGACAAGGTGGCGTTCAAGGTCGTGCGCGACCGCAAGGACGTCGAGGTCGCCGTTACGTTCGGCAACCAGCCGAAGAACGCCCGTTCACCGTTCACCGGCACGCTGGGCGGCCAGGCTGCCAACCTCCAGGATCGTCAGGGGCCCAACGGCCACGAGTACGGCGGCGTCTACAAGTCCGAGGACGGCGGTGAGACCTGGGCGCGCGTGAACTCGCTGAACCCGCGTCCGATGTACTACAGCCAGATCCGCATCGACCCGACCAACTCCGACAACGTCATGGTGCTCGGGACGTCGCTCTATCGGTCAACCGACGGCGGCAAGACGTTTGGCCGAAACGCGGGGCGCGGCGTGCACTCCGATCATCATGCCGAGTGGATCGACCCGAACAACGGGGACCACATCATTCACGGCAGCGACGGCGGCATCTACGTGACGTACGACGCCTGCAAGAACTGGGACCACCTGAACCACGTCGCGATCGGCCAGTTCTATCACGTCGGGGTCGGTCCGCGGCGCAACTACCGCATCTACGGCGGCTTGCAGGACAACGGCAGCTGGGGCGGCCCCAGCCGCACCGCGGGCCTCGGTGCTCGCAACCAGGACTGGATCCGCGTCGGGGGCGGTGATGGCTTCCGCTGCCTCGTCGATCCGGATGATCCCGATGTCGTGTACTCCCAGAGCCAGAACGGGCCACCGAGCTGGCGCAACCTCGAAACAGGACAGCGCGGAAGCCTGCGTGCGCGCGGCGGCCGCGGCGGTGGCCGTGGTGCCGGTGGTGGGCAACGGACGCGTTACAACTGGGAGACGCCCTACGTCCTGTCGGGGCACAACCCGAAGATCGTGTACACGGCGGGCAACGTCGTCTTCAAGTCGCTGAACCGTGGCGCCGGCATGAAGCCGATCTCGCCCGACATCACCAACACGGACCGCGGCAGCGCGACCGCGCTCACCGAGTCGCCTCGGAACGCGGACATCGTCTACGTCGGCACCGATGACGGGGCGCTGTGGGTCACGCGTGACGGCGGTCGTCACTGGGCCGACTGCTTCCTGGTCGGCCGGCCGCGTGCCAACGCGGGAGGCGACAGCAACGGCGAGAAGCCCGCAGCCGTGAAGGGTGGCGAGAAAGAAGCCAAGCCAGAGGTGGTCAAGGAGCTCGTGGCCAAGAAGGGCGGCGCGGCCCCGATCGCGTCCCTCGTCCCGGGTCCGCGCTGGGTCAGCGAGATCGTCGCGTCTCGCTTCGAAGCCAACCGCGCCTACGTGACGCTCGACGGTCACCGCAGCGACGATGACTCCCCGTACCTGTTCATGACCGAAGACGCGGGCGAGACCTGGCGTTCGTTGACCGAG
This sequence comes from Planctomycetota bacterium, assembly GCA_002687715.1. Lineage (GTDB taxonomy): Bacteria > Planctomycetota. Next base: position 12,040 of record NZBC01000230.1, read on the forward strand.
ACCCTGCCGGTCGGTGCCGGGTCCACCCGCACCATCTGCGAGGACCCCTCGAACGGTGACGTGCTCTATCTCGGCACCGAGTTCCGGGCCTTCGTTTCGCTCGACCGTGGCAAGCACTGGGCCCGATTCAATGGCAACCTGCCGACCGTCGCTGTCCACGCATTCGCGGTCAATGTCCCGTCGGGTGAGGTCGTCGCCGGGACCCATGGCCGCAGCCTTTGGATCACCAACGTCAGCGCCATCCGGCAGATGACGAAGGAGGTCATGGCCAAGGGCGCTCACCTCTACCAGCCGACCAGTGCGATCGTCTGGAAGACGTCACCCTCAACCGGTGGCACCAACCGTCGCTTCACGGCGCAGAACCCCGCCAGCGGGGCCCAGATCACCTACCACCTCAAGAAGAAGGCCGAATCCGTCGCCTTGGAGATCATCGATGGCGCAGGTGCGGTCATCAGCACCCTGACCGCCAAGACCGACGCGGGACTCCACACCGTCGCCTGGAACCTCCGCAAGTCGTCGGGCAACCAGCCCGCCCAATCCCGGGGGCGTCGCTTCCGGCGTGGCGGCGCGCGCGTCCGCCCGGGCACCTTCACGGTGCGCCTCACCGTCGGCAAGGACGTCCAGACCCGGAAGCTCCTGGTCGAGATCGATCCCGACAACCCGGACCCGAGCTGGATGACGTTCGAAGAGGAGGCGGAGCGCCTCGAGGCCGAGCTCGGCGGGACCGAGGAAGGCGAGGAGCACGACGGCTAGGGTTCTGCTGGGGGCCGGCGGCCGTCTGGCCGCTGACCCCTGGGAGCGCGGACCTGAGCTCCGCACTCCATGCAACGCATGGTCCGTCGCGAGCTGGGAGAACGCTCCACTGCGAATCCCAGCTTCGCGGCCGGAGCGCGGACCTCCAGGTC
>NZBC01000231.1 GCA_002687715.1 Planctomycetota bacterium
CCGGCCGGTTCTCCCTGGTTGAGGTGCCGGGAATCTGGGAGCCGGTTTCCCGCCTGGTGCGGCAGGAAGCGGCCAGCATCGCGGCCTAACCGTCAAGCGGGGCGCAGCGCGCCCCGCTCCCTTCCCTGGTTTGATGAGGTGACAGCATGACCACGACGACCCGCACCACCTTGGGCAGCGCACCGCCGCGGGGAGGAATCAGATTCACGACCACCCGTCCCGTCTCGGGGAGCGTCAACTCCACCGGATCATCGGGCAGATGCCACGGGTCGACCGGGACTTCCACGGCCAACGGCAGCGGAAGGTCGAGCGCGACGTACACGTCGGAGAACTTGCGGCCACCGGAGGATCGGAGACTGCCCTCCAACCCGATGCGTGCGCGTCCCTCTCCGTCCGTCGTCGCGCGACTCATCATGTAGTTCAGGTGGTTGTCCTGGCGGATGCGCAACCCGACGGGCACGTTCGCCGCGGGCGCTCCTGACAGATCGTGGACGACGACCTCGATCCCGGGCGCCCGGCTGATCTCGATGACGACGGGATCCGCCGCTTGAAAGTAGAGGAATCCATAACGATCCCCTTTCCACGCGGCGATGTCCGAGGAGCGGCGATTCCACGACACCTTGACCTCGCCGTTCTGGTCGCAGCGATAGTGGCGGCCGTTCCGCAGCAGGAGCCCCAACGGCGACTGCATCGTGGTCAGAACACGGCGTAACCCGTTGCCGGTCCCGCCGTCTTCCGTTCCCATGACGACGATCGCACCGGGCACGGGCGCGTACGTCTCCTTGTGGACCACGCGGACGAGGCGGCCGAGCGGATCAGAAGGGTCGAACGTGATCCCCGCTTCGTCGCTCCCGGCGAGGTCCAGCTCGGCGTAAGGGCTCGTCGTCACGGCAGGCGTATCGCTCCGCGAGTTGGCACTGCTCGATGAGCCGACCGGGTCCGTGACCTCGGCCGACGAGACATCGTCGCGCGCGCCGTCGTCCCACAGCAGCCACCACGCCAGCGTCACGGCAATCACCACGAAGCCAACCAAGCAGAACGTGCGCATGTCCCAGGTCCTCCGTTCGAGGGTCACCGAGCGCCCCGATCATAGCCCGGGACGTCACCGTCGGGAGAGGTACTCCCGCTCCTTCGTCTCGACGACGGACGACCCCTCGAGGGAATGCCCGCCACCCGGCACCTCGACCCAGGTCACGTCGCCGCCCCATGCGTCCTTGAGGGCGCGCCCGCGGATGATGGGGATCGTCCGATCGCGGTCACCGTGAAAAGCGAGGAGCGGCGTACGGATACCGGGCGCGTCATCCACGGGGGCGATCTCGTGCCGCAACAGCAGGCCAAGCGGCAGCCAGGGATAGTGGCCCGACGCGCCCTCGGAGAGCCGGTCGTACGACGCCAGCAGGATCACCCCCGCCACCGGCCGCCGCCGCGCGACGTGGACCGCGATGCCGGTCCCGAGGCTCTGCCCGCGTACGACGATACGTGCGCGGTCGACGTCGTCGCGCGCTGACAGGTGGTCGTACACAGCGAGCGCGTCCGCGAGGAGCGCGTCGGCAGAAGGCTCGCCCGTCGATGCGTCGTAGCCCCGGTAGGAGACGACAGCCACGCTCCAACCACGCTTCACTTGCCACGCCAGCGGGTGAATGCGGTTGGTGACGCGCTCCGCGTTGCCGCCGAAGTAGATCAGCAGGGGAGTCGGCCCCTCCGCCTCCGGCTTCACCAGGAGACCCCGCAGAGTCTGGCCATCGCACGCGAACTCGACGATCGACACGGCCGGGGTCGTCGCCCGCCGCCGCAACTCCTCGATCGAAACGTCCGTAGGGTAGAAGAGGAGCTTCTCCTGAGCGAAGTACAGCGCGACACAGAGAACGAGGTAGACGAAGACGCCGACACCGAGCCAGCGCATGAGCCGGCCTCGCCATCGGCGTCGCGGAGATTGGACCTTCGAGGCCGAATCGGACCCGCCGGAGGTGCTACTTGATGGCGCCGTCATCCGTCTTCTTCGCGGCCTTGCGAGTGAAGGTCATCTCCATGACCTTGAACTCCTGGCCGGTCCGCATCGTGTCGAATGACACGAAGTCGTAACCCTGGTCTTTGACCGTGAACACGTGTCGCACTGGACGCTTGCCCACGAAGGGGTCTTCCATGTGACCGGTGAAGGTGAGCGTCTTGCCGTCCTCCGAGAGCTTGCCCACGGAGCGGATGGTCTGCGTCGACATGCTGCTGATCCACGTCATATCGAACCGTTTCAAGGCGTTGTCGTAGCCGAGGGTCGCCTCGCTGGTCGTCGGCATCCCCATCATCTTGGCCTTGGTGACCGTGCGCACGTAGCGGCCACCGTAGAGCGACTCGCCCTTGGTCGCACCCTTCACCACCTGCGGCTTTGGTCCCATCCCGAAGATCGTCTGGACGACGTTGAACTCACCAGCAAACGTACCGACCAAAAACTTGTGCTGCTTCTGCACCCGCATCATCTTCATGTACTCCGCCATCAACTTGGCGGGGTCCATGTCCTGCACGCCGGTGGGCTTTTTCTGTGCACAGGCAGGAGCGGAGGCAACGAGGGCAACCAGGGTGGTCAGAAGTGCGAAGCGGGTCATCGGGGTTCTCACAAGAAGCGGGCAGCTGTCCTTCAATCGGACCGCCCAGGGTCTCTGTCGTTAGTGAATCGTAGGAGAATCAGCGGACCAGGTGGTCCGGAATGGTCTTGGTGCCGTAGCAGCGTTTCTTGAGCGGAATGGCGCCCGGTGAGAAGTCCAGATCGCCGCCGATGCGCGCCATGATCCTGGGGAGCCAACGCTTGAGCATGGTCCCCCAGCCAAACGCCATCGACATACGATCGAAGAAGCGCAGGTGTTCGAGCCCGTCCTGCTCCAGAACGAGACGGGTCCCCTCCCCGACCGGTGAGAGCGACCACGTGAGCGTCATCGCTTCGGGGCGCTCGCGGCCCGCCTTCCCGGGAACGACGACCCAGCTCCACACCATCCGGTTCGGGGGATCGCATGCGAGCACCTCGCATTCGTTCAGCCCCGAGAAGTTCATGCGCGGAGCCCCGTCCACCTGCAAGACGAACCGATGCCCGACCTCGGGCCGGAAGTCGTTCGGCATCAGCCACTCGGCCAGGGCGCGAGGATCGGTGAGCGCGACCCACACTTTCTCGATGGAATGTGGGTAGGTCACCTCCTTCCGAAGGCTCCTCTTCTTCCTTTTGGCGGGCGTCATGGCTGCTCGTCCAGATAGCGCCCGAGCGCGTCGAGCCTCTCGTCCCAGAACTTCTCGAAGTAGGCGACCCACTCGCCGACGGCGCGCAGCTCATTCGCCTCGAGACGATAGAGCTGCTGCCGACCGTCGCGGCGCCGCGACACCAACCCCGCCTCTCGCAACACCCGCAGGTGCTTCGAGATTGCGGGCTGGGAGATGCGAAACCGCTCGACGAGCCACATGACCGCGCGCTCCCCTTCAGCCAGGAGCTGGAGGATGCTCCTGCGCGTCGGGTCGGACACGGCGAGGAAGACATCGGCGGCTGCGGCGGGGCGTGACATCGCGCCTCAATATATATCCATATAGATATATGTCAAGGACGCAGCGAGAAAAAGCGCTGCCTGGCCGCCTCGTCACGGGCTCCAGGCGGGGGTGGCCCAGGACGGGGACCTCCGCACGTCGGTCGGTTGATCTGGGTATCGTCACCGCGACATGCCCGCACCCGGTCCGAGCCAGGCGTACCAGGAGGCCCTCCTGGGCGTCGAGCAGCGTTCGCAGGAGCACACCTGCTGGACGCTCGGCGGCACGATCCTGGCGTGCGCCGCGCTGGCCTGCGCGATCCTGACCGCGGAGCATCGCGCGGTGATCGTCGCCGCCTCCGCGGCGTTGTTCGCGTTCTTCGTCGGAAGCGCGATGGTGATCCGGCGCGGAAACTACCACCGCTCGTTCAAGTACGCGAACGTACTCGTGCAGGTGTCCATGGTCACCGGCATCGTGTGGATCGACGCGGAGCAGAAAGGCGCCACCTACGCACTGTCGTCGATGCCGCCGCTCTCCTACGCGCTCGTCGTCGCGATCTCGAGCATGACCATCTCTCCTCAGCTCTGTCTCGTTACCGGGATCCTGGCCGGCGGGCAGTTCATCGCACTGTACTCTCTGGTCCTGCGCCCGATGATCCCCGAGCCGGACCTTGCCACCAACGAAGTCAACGGCTGGGGCATCACGCTCATGAAGAGCATTGTCCTGCTCGCGATCGGAATCGCCGCCGGGCTCATGGCCCGGCGCGCCCGGCGACTCCTCGGCGAGGTCGAGATCCGCGCCATCGCGGAGGGAAAACTGCGCAACATCGACCGCGAGCTCGCCTCGGCTGTCGACGTCCAGCGCCGACTGATTCCGCAGGAGCTGCCGGAGGTCCCAGGGCTCGAGCTCTTCTCGGAGTACGTTCCGTCGCGACGGGTCGGCGGCGATGCCTTCGACCTGATCCTGCTCCCGAACGGACGGCTGCTCGTGATGATCGCGGACGTCGCCGGCAAGGGCTATCCCGCGGCGCTCACCATGGCGGCGGTGACGTCGACCCTGCGTGCGCTCGTCGCCGCAGGACGATCACCGCAGAAGATCGTTCCGGAGCTCAACTCCGTCTTGTGCCACAGCTCCGTCGACGGACGCTTCGTCACCATGTTCATCGCGGAGATCGATCCCCGGTCCGGCGCCCTGAGCTTCGTCAACGCCGGGCACAATCGTCCGATGATCGTGAATAGGGAAGGGGAGGTCCGGGAGCTCGCCGCTGGCGGCCCGGTCGTTGGTGCGGTCGAAGGTCTCTCCTGGAAATCCGGCAAGGACCGTCTCGCCCCGCGCGAGCTCCTCTTCACGTTCACCGACGGGCTCACAGAGCTCCGAGCGCCTGACGGTGAGCAGTTCGGTGAAGAGCGCGTTGCGGACGTGCTTCGGCGCACGACCGATGACTTCGCGGGTGCCGTCGTCGGGGCCATGCTGGACGCCGTTGACGACTATCTGGACGGCGGGTCGGTGGGCGACGACCTCACGTTTGTCGGCATTCGCCGCCGGGACTGACCCTCCACCAGAGATGAAGCAGCAATCTCGAGGAAGAACGACCAGCTGCCGTCCGTCGAAGGCCGTGAACCCCAGACGGAGACACACCATGAGCGGACTTTCACTTCTCATTCTGGTGGGTGCCCTCGCCCAGCCCACCCCCGGCATTTCGACCGATCCCGAGTACGTCGACATCAACTTCGGCCAGGACGGCATCACCCTCGAGGAGATGATCAAATGGTGGAGCGAGGCTACCAACCGCCCGCTTTCGTTCAAGGAGAACGACTTCCGCGGGAAGGGCCGGGTCATGATCACCGGCACCGTACGGGTCGAGAAGTCACAGCTGGACAACTTCTTCCAGGCGCTCCTCCACTCCCAAGGCTTCGCGCTCATTCCCGTGGGACCGCGTCACGCGGATCTCCGGCGCGCCGAACCCATCGACTCATCGCGCGTGCTCAAGACGACGGCCGAGTTCGTCGAGCGCGAGAAGCTCGCCGAGTACGCGGATCAGACGGGACGGGTCGTGATGACCACGATCCAGCTCAAGCACCTACCCGTCTCCAGCGTCCGCGGCGCCGTCACCCAGCTCCTGACCAACCGCGCGGCGGAGTTTGCTCAGGAGGTCCCGGCGAACAACTCACTCGTCCTGGTCGGCTTCGCGCCGACCCTGAACGCCCTGAATCGCCTCTTGACGGTCATGGACATCCCGGCGCCGAAGGGACTCCTCCCGGTAGAGACGAAGAAGAAGTAGCGACCCGCAAGCGCGGACCTCCAGCACGTCCTCGGCGCGAGGTCCGGGAACGGTTCATCCGCCGGAGGCCGCCTGCATGATGACCAGCTCGTCGCCCTCGGTCATCGCCACGTCGAGCGACGGCAGCCAGCGCGTGTTCGTCCCGTTCCAGAAGCAGAGCACGTGCTCGCGCAGTCCTCCCGATTCGTCGAACAGGTGGAGCCCCAACTTCGGATACTCGTCCGCGATCCTCCGGAACGTCTCGCGCAACGTGCCACCGCCGTCGATGAGAAGACCACGCATGCCTAGCACGGTCGCCAGCGCGGCCGGAAACTCGAGCTGGATCTGCATCAATCTTCCATGAGCGCTTCGACACAGAGGATGCGGGGAAGGTGGCACGGGATCGTCGCCCACGACTCACCGACGTCGTTGGAGACGTAGATCGTCCCCGCGGTCGTCCCCACGTAGATCCCGCAGGGGTTGCATCCGTCGACGGCCATCGCCTGGCGCAGCACGCCGGCGTACGTGTCCGATCGCGGCAGTCCGGTCGATGACGGCGCCCACGTCCTTGCGGCGTCCGTACTCCGGTAGATGTCGAACCGTCCGTCAACGGGGATGCGGAACTCGTCCGACTCGAGCGGCAAGCAGAACAGGTGCCTCGTGTGCGGGTCCATGACGATCGGGAAGCCGAACGTCGACGGCAGGCCGTCCTCCTGACGTACCCATGAATCGCCTCCGTCATCGGTGACGAACATGCCGACGTGGTCCTGCCGGTAGATCTTGTTCGGATCGTCTGGGTCCTGCACGAGCCCGTGCACGCAGTAGCCGATGCCCTGGTGATCCTGATCTTCGAGGATCACCGGGACGCCGTCGTTTTTGGAATTCCACGTCACACCCCCGTCGTCCGTACGGAACACGCCGACCGCGGAGATGCCGATCCACATACGGTCTTGGTTCGTCGGATCGACGAGGATCTCGTGCAGGCACAAGCCCCCGAAACCGGGTTGCCAGGCCTCCCGGGTCTCGTGCTCGTTGAGGCCACAGATGGACTCCCACGTCGCGCCGCCATCCGCACTTCGGAACAGGCCCGCCTCGTCTACACCAGCGAAGATCGAGCCGCCGTGCGCGCGCAGCCGCCAGATCTGCTTCAGCTTGCGACCCGACTCCTCCGGCCAGGCGGGGCTGGACTCGAGTTGCTCGAACTCCTTGAAGTCCCGGGTGCGTTGGAGCGCGGGTCCGTAGACGTCACTGGCAGTCGCCAGCAGGTAGCTTCCGTCCTCCTCACGAGTGGCGGCGGTGACTTTCCACCCCTTGAAGGCCGGCCCTTCGAGACGCCACACCTGGCGCGCATCGTCAGCGCGGAGGAGCCAGCTTCCCTTGATCGTTCCGATGAGTGCGGTGACGGACATCGTGGGGGTTCTCCGGTTCCTGGTTTCGGACGTCCCAGCGTTCGGGAGCAATCGGACTCTGTCTCAATCTTCGTTGCGAAGATACCTGGCCAGATAGGCCATCTCGTCCTCGAACTGCTCCTCGCCGACGCAGGTAAAGCGCACCTCGTCGCGAATCAAGGCCGACAGCTTCTTGCGCGCGATCCACAGCCGGTTGCGGGCTTGAGGCTCGCCCTCGAGATGACCACGGAGGACTTCGAAATAGGGCGATCCGGACTCGCGGAGCCGGCGCATGGCCCGTTCGGCAAGATAGAGGACCCACCCCTGGTCGAAGTCGGGATCGCGGTCCTCGATCGGCTCCTCCGGGTCTTCGACCGGGGTCTCCGTCTTCTTGCGACGACGATCCTGGATCACCCGAACCGCGATGGTGAGGATCAGGCCCCGAAACCGTCCCCGAGCCGCGTCAGCCTTCTCCAGGACGCCTCCGGTGAGAATGCGGGCGAATACGTCCTGGCAGAGGTCTTCGGCATCCGCCGCCGCATATCCCCGACTCTGGATGAACCGCAAGACCGGCTGACGGTAGCGTGACGCGAAGTGGTCCAGCGAATCGGGATCACTCTCGCCGGCCTTCTTGATCGTCGTCCACACCGTCGTCGGGAACATCGAGGGCATCGTATCCGGACGATCCGGGGCTGGCACGCCAGGGGTCCGTCGCCGGTCGCCGTTAGAATGGCGCATCCCCCGATGACCGACGACCGCGAGCTCATCCAGAAGGCCATCACGTGCGACCTCTTCGGCCTCGACCTCCCCCTCGAAGCGGAGTCGCCGCCGGCTGCACCGGTGAAGTACCCCCTGCTCGAGAAGCTCGGGCAGGGTGGGTTCGGTAGCGTCTGGCAGGCGCACGATGAAGTCCTCGATCGCGACATCGCGCTCAAGTTCCTGACCGGCGCCCGCCCTGCGGACCTCGAGCGCTTCCGGCGCGAAGCGCGGTTCGCCGCCCGACTCCAGAGCAAGTCGATCGTGCAGGTGTACGAGCTCGGCGAATTCGAAGGCGACTGGTACATCGCCATGCAGTACATCGACGGCGGCAACCTCACGGACGTCGACCTGGATCACGGCCGGCTCATCCGAATCGCACGCGAGGTGGCAGGGGCGCTCGGCCACGCGCACCGTCTGGGCGTCGTCCATCGCGACATCAAGCCCGAGAACATCCTGGTCAACAAGAAAGGACGTCCGTACATCACCGACTTCGGCATCGCGCGCGATCTCACCCCGGGCGGCAGCATGACGCTGAGCCAGGAGGGGATGGTCATGGGAACTCCAGCGTTCATGCCGCCGGAGCAGGCGCGAGGCGAGCTGCACGCGGTCGACGGCCGCAGCGACGTGTACTCGCTCGGAGCGACGTTGTACGCGAAGCTCACGGGACGACATCCGTTCCACGGCGGCAACCTCGCCGCGGTCCTTCACGCCGTGATCTACGAACAGCCGACCCTCCCCCGCGCCTTCGATCCCGCGATTCCCCGTAACCTCGAAGCCGTGGTGATGGACTGCCTGCGCAAGAAGCCGGACGACCGCCCACAGACCATGAGTCAAGTCGCGGCAGCGCTGGACAAGTGTCGCTCGACCGGCGCGACACCCGCCGCGTCGAACGCGTGGTTCCGCAAGCTGGTCGGGCAGCCCGACCTGCCGGCGAAGCCGTCGCCGCAGCCGAATCAGCGAGATCCGCTGCAGGCAGAGATCGCGCGCGAGATCTACGCCGCAGACGCGGACCGCTACCGGTCCTCGTCGGTGGCCCGTGGATTCGCGCGACTCGACAGCGTCATCGAGCAGCTGGACGGACTGCTCGCGGAGAAGCCCGACGCCATGTGGGCCTGGTTCCATCGCGGCATGGCCTGCTACCGACGCGACCGGCTCGACGAAGCACTCGACGACATGGAGCGGTCCGTCGACCGCTTCGGCAACCTCGCCACGACCCACTTCGAACTCGGCCGGTTGTACCTGACGCTCTATCTCAAAGAGATGAGTGCGGCCCGCGGCCACCTCATGGGTGCGGGCACGCGCTGGCACCTCGACGCGGTGCGCAACCGGTTGCAGCAGGCGGTCGTGGCGTTCCAGGAGGCGCACCGGATCCAAGCCGACCTCGAAGCGTGGCAGCTCGACTTCACTCGCGCCGTCGGACACCTCTCCGAGGAACGCTACGACGCCTGCCTCGCTGCCTGCGCCGCGATCCTCGACCAGGAACCCGATCTCGAGGAAGTGTGGAAGCTCCAAGGCGACGCGCTCGCGATGTCCGGCGGTGATCCCATCGAGGCCTACGACCGCGCCCTCGACATCCGGCGGACCTACTTCGAAGCCGCATTCGCCAAGGCCACGGCGCTCGCTCGCGCCGGCCGCCCGCAGGATGCACGCGCGGCGCTCGACGTCGCAACCCGGATCCACCCCGAGTTCGTCGACGCCCACGCCTATCGCGGACGCATCGCGCTCCAGGAGCACGAGACCACGGGCGCACCCGGGCTCCTCGCGAATTGCATCGAGGCGGTGGACCAGGCCATCGCGCTCGATGGCCTCCACTACAACGCCTGGATCACCCGCGCCGAAGCGCTCGTCGTCCGAGCCGACGATCCCGAAGCGGCGGTGCTCGCGGCGGACAAGGCCCGCACCCTCGAAGGCTGCCAGAACCGCGCCCAGATGGTGCACGCTCGCTCACTGCTCCTGCGCGCCAACTCCAACGACGATCCGACCTCCGACCTCCGACCTCCGACGGGTGCTCGAATACCGCGCCGACATGCAGGAGGTCGACTACGGCGCGACCCCGTGGGTTGCGATCTTCGACGAAGCCGAAGCGGGGCTGCAGTGATCAGAGCAGCCCGGGTCGGCTCACCCCTCGTAGATCCAGGCCTCGATCTTCTCCTTCGCGATGAGATCCCGGACCGCCTCCCGGGCCTCGGTGGACCGTGACGCGCCGACGCTGATGCTGAAGCCGGCCGATCCCGCCGCAACGGCGTGGATGCCGCGGGCATCAAGGACGGTCGAAATCCGCTCCCAGGCCTGGTTGCCCCGGTCGGAGAGGGACGGGTCGCGGATGGTCGCGATGCACACCCACGGCTCCTGTTTGACGGAGCTCCCGGACGGCGGGGAAACCTCGGAGCGCTCCTCCGAACCTCCGGACGAGCAGGCGCACCAGAGCAGGGCGAACGCAGCAACGCAGACTACGCGTACGGTCATGAAGCAGCCTCCTCAGGTCAAGACGCGCCGGGCGAGCCGCGGTTCGCGGATTGTCACGCCCCCACCAGATTCACGTGGGCGACGTGGTGGGTCCCGTGCCAGGCGTACATCTGCAGCAGTACGTGCAACCGCATCAGCCCGTGTTCGGGGTGGTTCAGTTTCCGGTCGAAGGTCGCGTCGTCGAGGGAGCGCAGGAACAACCCCCACCGGGCGTGGAGGGCATCCAGCAAGGCCAGGGACAGTTCGACGGGGCCGGAACGCGCATCCTCCAATTCACCCCACGCAGCCTCGTCGTAGGTACGGATCGTGGGAGCATCCTCGGTCACGGTGAGCTTGAACCGACACCACGAATTGATGTGGCTGTCCGCGAGGTGGTGAACGACCTGGCGCGCAGTCCAGCCACCGTCGCGATACGGGGTATCGAGCCGTTCTTCGCCCACGCGATCGACCGCGGCCCGCACCGCTGCAGGCAGGCCCTCGATCTCGTCGATGAGAGGAGCACGCTCCTCCGCGGTCGGCCTGGGCCGGGGCGCGAATTCACCAACGGGATAGCGACGGTCGGTCATGGCATCACTCGATGGCGCCGACCATGCCGAGACCTTTGTCGGCCGTCCGATAGACGAACCTCCGCAGTTCGCGAAACCGCTCCACGAACAGATCGATCTCCTCGACGTCTTCGTCCCACACGCCAGGGTAGACATCGGCCGCAGCCATCTTCTCGGGGTCGAAACGCGTGCGGAGCACGTCCTCGTGGACGTCGACGAACGCGTCTGCGATGCGGGCGACGTCGGCGTTCACGAACGCGTGAATCGGCATCTCCGCCTCTTCGGGGAACACCGGGCGACCGCCCTCGCCGTAGATGAAGTTGAACACGGAGTCGGGTTTCCGCCCTCCGGAGAGGGTCCACCCGAGCACGTCCCAGGCCTGATCGAGGTCGCAGGTCTCACTGCCGTCGAACGGCGGCGGCGGCGGCGACGGGTCGTGAGACTGCACGTTGGTGAGGGTCCCGCCCTTGAAGAGGTCCTTTGCGAAGTCGGGAATCTCGCTCCGGCCCGGCACGCTGATCTGCACCGACCCGAGCCCGGGAATTTCGAGGTCGCCGGATGCACCGCCGACCTGTTCAGCGCTGCCGTTGCCAAACACCCGGTCGTAGAGCGACGGGTCTGCGACGAGCTGTTCGATGGCCGCCTCCTTCAGGCTCCGGAGCCAGCCGTACATGCCCATCGCGTCAGAGCTCCACGCCGGTGTCCGTCCACTGACCGTTCTTTGCCGAGGCGAGCACGGCGTCGCAGACCTTCTGGGTCTGCCAGGCATTGCGAAAGTCGGGTTGCGTCGACTTGCCGTCGGCCGCCGCTTCGAGGAAGTCCGCGAGTGCGTTGATGAACGTGTGTTCGTACCCGATCGTGCAGCCGGGAACCCACCAGCGATCCATGTACGGATGCTCGAAGTTGGTGACGTGCACCTTGCGCCAACCGGTGAGGTGGTCCTCGACCTTCTTCCCGCTCTGCTGCTGCATGTACTCGAAGAAGTCCAGGTACTGCGGGTCCTCGAGGTCGAAGCGAACGGAACCGTCGGCGCCGTTGAGCTCGAACGTGTTGTAGTTCTTGCGGCCGCGCGCATAGCGCGTCGATTCGAACGTCCCCATCGCACCGTTAGCGAAGCGGGCGAGGAACATGCAGGCGTCGTCGATGCCGACCGCCTGCACCTTGCCCGTCTCCTGATGAACGCGCTCGGTCACGAACGTCTCGGTCTCGGCGACCACCCTGGTGATGGGACCGTTGAGCCACATTGCGGTGTCGATGGAATGCGCGAGCAGGTCGCCCGTCACCCCGGAGCCCGCCACGTCGACATCGAGGCGCCACAGCGTCGCGCCCCCTTGAGGAACGTCCTCGGCGATGGTCCAGTCCTGGAGATAGGTCGCGCGATAATGGTATGGCTTGCCGACGCGGCCTTCGTCGACGAGCTGGCGCGCGAGCGCGATCGCGGGCACGCGGCGGTAGTTGAACCAGACCATGTTCGGGACGCCGGCGTCCTCCACGGCCTTCGTCATCTCCTCAGCCTCGGCAGAGTCCATCGCGAGTGGCTTCTCACATACGACCCACTTGCCCGCCTTCGCGGCTGCGATGGCGATGTCCTTGTGCAGGTGGTTCGGGCAGCCGATGTCGATGAGGTCGATGTCGTCGCGCTCGACGAGCTTCTCCCAGTGCGACTCGATCGACTCGTAGCACCACGTCCCAGCGAACTCCTCCGCCTTCTGCGGATTGCGGGCGCACAACGCCGCGAGCACCGGGCGGATCTTCAGTCCCGGGAAGAAGTTGTTCACCTTGCGGTACGCGTTCGAGTGGGCCTTGCCCATGAACCCGTAGCCGATCATTCCGACCCTGAGCTCTTTCATCCGAGGTTCCCCGCCGCGTTCTGCTGCTGCATGAATCGGGCGCAGACCTCCGTCGCGTCCCACGCCTCGGGCCAGAAGCAGAGGTCGACGGTCCACCAATCGTGGGAGAGCTTCTGCTTCCTGAGTTCGGCGATGATCGGGTCGAAATCCACCACGCCCTCACCGAACGGCAGGTGCATGGACGTCTCGTCGTTACCGTCCTTGTCCTTGTGGCAGGAGTTGTCGGAGTCGATGAGATGGATGTGGTTGATCTTCCCGTCGAGCATCTGGACGAACTCGACCTGGCCACCCTCGAGGGTCTCCTTCTCGCCCGGCTGCCGCGAGCCGATGACGCCACACATGTGACCGTGGCTCGTGTCGTAGAGAACGCCGAAGTTGTCCTTGTTGACGGCTTCGAGCATCTGCACGACATCGGACGGCTTGTTGAACGCGAAGCCCGGCTCGAACTCCCAGCACACGTAGAGACCGTGGTCGGCAGCGACGTCCGAACACGTGCGCCACGTCGTGGAGACGCGCTGGAACGCGGTGTCGCGATCGACGTCGTCGAACACGGTCGGCGGCTGCACGGTGTCGACGCGGATGCCCCCGATGCCGAGGTCCTGACAGAACTTCGCGTTCTTCGTGAACTCCTCGACGTAGTGGCTCTGATCGTCGGTATTGATGAGCTTCTCGCCCCAGAGGTTTGCGGCGAGCCCGGAGAACGACAACCCCCAGTCGCTCATCTTGCCGACGAGTTCGTCTCGCTGGCTCTTCTCGCACAGATCGTCGGGGTTCGGGTGGGGCGGAAACCCGCCTAGCTCGACGCCGTCGAAACCAAGCTCCTTCAAGCGGATGCAGACGGTTTCGAAGTCGACGGGGTTCTTCTCGTACGGGCCGATGGTGTAGGCCCAGGAACCAATGGATGTGCGTTTCATGGGACGTATTCGCAGTGCGTGGAGGCGGGTCAAGTCGAGCGCGCAGGCTACCACAAGATTCGAGCGACGGAGCTTCGACGGCGTTAGCATGGCCGCATGAAAACTACTATCGCCATGCTCGCAATCACGCTCCTCATTCCCATCGCCGCGGCCCAGGTGGAGAAGCCTGATCCATCAACCCGGTACCAGAAGCTCCTCGACGAAGTGAAGGCTGATCAAGCACGTCACCAGAAGGAGCAGATGGACAAGTTCAAGAAGTGGAACGAAGCGGGGAAAGAGGGTCCCGCCCCGGCGTTCATGATGCGGGCGCCGATCGACGAGTTCATCACGAAGTTCAGGAAAGCGGCGAAGGACTACGGTGGCACCGACGACTGCGTCCGTTTCCACGTCTGGGTCGTGGAGTATGCGCTCCGCACCGACGAGGACGCCGCCCTCCAATCCCTCGACGTCGTCATGGCCAAGCACATTACGAGCAAGGATCTCGGCGGCGTCGCCCGGGCGCTCCCCCAGTACGTCGGACACCTTCAACGGGACGGCGTCGCGGACCACTTCGACCGCATCCTCGAGAAGAACCCCCACGCCCCGGTCCAGGCGCTCGCGCTGTATCACCGGGCGAAGAGCGCCGCGAACCGCGTCAGGGTGGGATCGGAGGACTGGCGGGTCGTGAAGAAGGAGCTCCTCCGGGCCAAGAAGCTCACCGATGACCAGGACCTGGCGCGTCAGATCCAGAGCCTCATCACCGATCGCGAAAACCTCCGCGTCGGCGGCATGGCCCCCGAGATCAAGGGCAAGGATCTGGACGGCGTCGCGTTCAAGCTCTCCGACTATCGCGGCAAGATCGTCGTCCTCGACTTCTGGGGCCACTGGTGAGGCCCCTGCCGGGCCATGTACCCGCACGAGCGGTCGCTCGTGAAGAAGTACGCCAACCAGCCCTTCGCCATCATCGGAGTCAACAGCGACAAGGACCTCGACAAGCTCCGCCCCACCCTCGCCAAGGAGCAGATCACCTGGCGCTCGTTCTGGAACGGCCCCAAGGGCACCCGCGGCCCCATCAGCACCGCCTGGGGCGTCCGCGGCTGGCCGACCATCTACGTCATCGACAAGACCGGCAAGATCCGGTTCAAGAACACCCGGGGCAAGGCGCTCGATGCCGCGATCGAGACCCTGATGGCCGAGATGAACAAATAGCCGCGCGCGCCATCGGGAGCGCGGACCTCCAGGTCCGCTCTGGATCACGGATCCGGCTTCGCCGTCGGAGCGGACCTGGACTTCCCACCGGTTCACAAGGCCAGAGTGAGAATCTCAAGGTGGGTACTCGATCGCGGGATGTTCAGCGAATC
>NZBC01000232.1 GCA_002687715.1 Planctomycetota bacterium
CCGCCTCCACGTCGCCGTTCTGCTCCTTCTCGCCCACCGCCGTCGTCCTCGGCTCCATCCCGAAGTGCTCGACGAACGCGAGGTAGCTCGCGGAGACCCCCATCGGCACCCGCGTTGCTCAGGGCTTCGGCGTGGCCTGCGGCAAGATCGGCATCCTCATCGCCATGGCCGCGATCATCGGCAAGTGCCTTCTGGCCAGCGGCGGCGCGGATCGCATCGTGCGGTCGGCGCTGAAGCTCGTCGGAGAGAAGCGCGCTCCGGTCGCCTTCCTGGGGAGCGGCTTCACTCTCGGGATGCCGGTCTTCTTCGACACCGTCTTCTACCTCATGCTCCCGCTGGCCAAGATCTTCACCGCCAGGACCGGACGCTCGTACCTGCTCCTCGTGCTCGCCATCGTCGCCGGCGGAGGCGCCGCGCATAGCCTCGTGCCACCGACACCGGGTCCGCTGCAGGTCGCTTCCGAGCTCAACGTGGAGATCGGCCAGCTCATGCTCGGCGGCATCGTCGTGGGTTTCTTCGCCTCCCTCGCCGGGTTCGCGTACGCATCCTGGGCCAATCGCAAGTGGCCCATCCCCCTCCGTGACACCCCCGACAGCAAGCTCCTTGACCTGATGGCTCAGGTCGAGAAGGACGCGTCCACGCTTCCCCCACTGTGGTTGTCGCTGCTGCCGATCATGCTGCCGCTGTTGCTCATTGCCGGGGCCACCACGACGAGCGTGCTCCTCGACGACGCAGAGATCCTCTCCCCGTTCGAGGGATCCCTGAAGACGTTCTTCGACACGTTCGGCGAAAAGAACCTGGCGCTGGTCATCGCGGCCGTCGTTTCCGTCGTGTTGCTCGTCAGCCAACTCGGCTTCGACAAGGACAAGCTCGCGAAGACGTTCCAGGAGGCCCTCTCGGGCGGCGGCATCGTCATCCTGATCACCGCCGCCGGCGGAGCCTTCGGCGCGATCCTGCAGCAGACCGGCATCGGTCCCTGGATGAAGGGAGAGGTCGATGCCGCCGGCTTGTCCACCCTCGGCATCCTGTTCCTCGCTTTCGGCGTCACC
The DNA here is from genome assembly GCA_002687715.1 of Planctomycetota bacterium. GTDB lineage: Bacteria > Planctomycetota. The sequence continues at coordinate 1,050 of NZBC01000232.1, forward strand.
GCGCTCATCCGGTTCGCGCAAGGCTCGGCCACCGTCGCGATGATGACCACGGCGGCGATCCTCACCGGCCTCGCCGACCCCGAGACGCTCGGCTGCAGTCCGCTCTACCTCGCGCTCGCCATCGGATGTGGTTCGATGCCCCTCGCCTGGATGAACGACAGTGGCTTCTGGGTGGTGTGCAAGCTCAGCGGCTTCACCGAGGGCGAGACCTTGAGGACGGTCTCCGTGCTTTTGACCGTCATGGGTGTTGCGGGGATCCTCGTGACGTGCGTCCTGGCGATGGTCCTTCCACTGGTCTGAACGCCTCGAATCCGGCTACCCCCTACAATCCACGCATCATGTCTTCCTGGGCGAGTTACCCGAGCCTCGAGGGCGCGACGGTCCTGGTGACCGGAGGCGCCTCCGGTATCGGTGCGTCCCTCGTGCGTCACTTCGGTGCGCAGGGCTCCCGCGTCGGCCTGATCGATTTGCAGGAGGACGCGGGCGCGGCGCTGGTCGAGGAGCTGCGAGGTCGCGGGCAGGAGGCTCGCTTCGCCGCGGTGGACCTCCGCGACATTACGGCGTTGCGTGCCGCCATCGACGAGATCGTGGGCGCGCTCGGCCCGGTGGGCGTGCTCGTGAACAACGCCGCTGACGATACGCGTCACGCCTTCGCCGAGGTCACGCCCGAGTACTTCGACGATCGCATCGCGACCAATCTCAGACACCAGTTCTTCGCTGCCCAGGCGGTGGCGCCGGGTATGGTCGCGGCCGGCGGCGGTGCGATCGTGAACATGGGGTCGATCACCTGGCTGCTCGGCCAGAGCGACCTGCCGGTGTACACGACGTCGAAGGCCGCCGTGACGGGCATGACCCGCGCGCTCGCGCGCGAGCTCGGCCCGAAGGGCATCCGAGTGAACGCAGTGCTGCCGGGCGCGATCATGACGGAGCGACAGATCCGCTTGTGGAAGACACCGGAGTACGAGGCGCAGGTGATGAGCGGACAGTGCCTGCAGCGCTTCCTCGAGCCGGACGAAGTCGCGCGGCTGGTCCTCTTCCTCGCGTCCGACGACGGGAGCGGATGCACGGGGCAGGACTACCTCATCGATGGGGGATGGGCCTGATCATGCTCGAACCCTCGTGCGTCTGGAAGGCCGCCGCCACCCTCGGAGAGGGACCGGTGTGGATCGCCGAGGCGGCGGCGCTCTACTGGGTCGACATCCTGGCGCCCGCCGTCTGTCGCTATACACCGTCGACCGGTGAGCAGAAGAGGTGGCCCATGCCCCGCACTGTCGGCTGTCTCGTTCCACGCGTGTCGGGCGGGTTCGTGGCGGGCTTCAAGGACGGGCTCGCCTTGCTCGACCTCGAGGAGAATCGGCTGGAGCCGCTCACCGACCCGGAGCCTGACCGCCCGGGCAACCGCTTCAACGACGGCAAGTGCGACGCCGGGGGCCGTCTCTGGGCGGGCACCATGGACGACGCGGAGCAAGACCGGTGTGGTGCGCTCTACCGCCTCGACCCCGACGGGACGTGCACGCGGATGGACGACGACTACCTGATCACCAACGGACCGGCGTTCAGCATCGACGGCTCGGTGATGTACCACACCGACTCGATGGAGCGGACGATCTACGCGTTCGACGTCTCCGCTGACGGGGCGGTTTCGGGCAAGCGCCCGTTCATCTCGATTCCCGAGGACGCGGGTTACCCGGACGGCATGACCGTCGACACCGCTGACCATCTCTGGGTTGCGCACTTCGGAGGCGCGCGCATCAGTCGTTTCGACCCGGAGGGCGCGCTCGTCTCCCACGTCGCGATGCCCGTGTCCAATGTGACCAGTTGCACGTTCGGGGGCCCTGATCTCGATACGCTGTACGTGACCACGGCGACCAAGGGGCTCGCTCCCGACCAGCGCGGGCGAGAGCCACTCGCGGGTGGATTGTTCGAGATCTCGATGGACGTCGCCGGACTGCCGGCCGCACGTTTCGGAGGTTGATTCCGGTGTCCGATTCGAAGGGTACGCAGGGAATGCGCAGCGCGGCGTGGTTCGGCCCCACGGACCGCGACGGTTTCATCCACCGAAGCTGGATGCGCAACCAGGGAACGCCGTCACACATGTTCGACGGCCGTCCCGTGATCGGCATCTGCAACACCTGGTCCGAGCTGACACCCTGCAACGCCCACCTGCGGCAGATCGCCGAGCGCGTGAAGTACGGCGTCTACGAGGCGGGCGGATTCCCGCTCGAGTTCCCGGTGATGTCTCTCGGCGAAACGCTGATGCGACCGACGACGATGCTCTACCGGAATCTCGCGTCGATGGACGTGGAAGAGTCCATCCGCGCGAACCCGCTGGACGGAGTCGTCCTGCTCGTGGGCTGCGACAAGACCACGCCTTCGCTGATGATGGGCGCGGCGAGCTGCGACCTCCCGACGATCACGATCTCCGGCGGGCCCATGCTGAACGGCAACTATCGGGGCAAGCCGATCGGCTCGGGAACCTCGGTGTGGGAGTTCAGCGAGGAGTGTCGGGCGGGGCGGATGTCGATCGAGTCGTTCATGGACGCGGAAGCGTGCATGTCGCGGTCGGCCGGCCACTGCATGGTCATGGGCACCGCGTCGACCATGGCGTGCATGGTCGAGAGTCTCGGCGCGGGCATGCCGGGCAACGCGGCGATCCCGGCCGTCGACTCGCGCCGGCACGTGCTCGCGCACCACGCGGGTCGGCAGATCGTCAAGATGGTCCACGAGGACCTCCGGCTGTCGCGCATTCTCACGCGCGGAGCATTCGAGAACGCGATCGTGACCAACGCCGCGATCGGCGGATCGACCAACGCGGTCGTCCATCTCCTCGCGCTTGCGGGTCGCGTCGGCGTCCCGCTCGACCTCGACGATTGGGACCGGCTCGGCCGCGACGTCCCGTGCCTCCTCGACCTGATGCCGTCGGGGAAGCACCTGATGGAGGACTTCTTCTACGCGGGCGGACTCCCGACGATCGTCAAGGAGATCGGAGAGTGGATCGATCGCGAGGCCCTCACCGTGAACGGCAAGACCCTGTGGGAGAACTGCGCCGACGCGGAGTGTTTCAACCCGGGGATCGTTCGTCCGCTCGCCGATCCCGTCGCCAGCCACGGTGGCATCGCCGTCCTGCGTGGCAACCTCTGCGAGTCCGGGGCCGTGCTCAAGCCCTCCGCCGCCACGCCGGCCCTGATGCAGCACCGTGGCCGCGCCGTCGTCTTCCAAGACATCGACGACTACAAGGCCCGCATCGATGATCCCGATCTCGACCTCACCGAGGCCGACATCATGGTGCTGAAGGGCTGCGGTCCGAAGGGCTACCCCGGCTTTCCTGAGGTCGGCAACATGGCGCTGCCCAAGAAGCTGTTGGAGCGCGGCGTGACCGACGTGGTGCGCATCAGCGACGCTCGCATGAGCGGCACGGCGTACGGCACGGTCGTCCTGCACGTCGCTCCGGAGTCGGCCGTCGGCGGTAACCTCGCGCTGGTCCAGAACGGCGACTGGATCGAGCTCGACGTCCCCGCCCGCACCCTTCACCTCGACGTCACCGTTGAGGAGCTGGCACGGCGCCGCGCCGCCTGGCAACCCGCGACGACGCTCCCCCCACGCGGCTACCTCCGCCTCTTTCACGAGCACGTGCTCCAGGCCGACCAAGGGGTCGATTTCGACTTCCTCGTCGGCGGCAGCGGCGCCGAGGTCCCGCGCGAATCGCACTGATCGACTTCGGCGCGGGATACGAGCCGGCCAGCTCCCGGCCGTGTCGAGGCCAATCAGCGCTTCGATCCAGCGTCGGCTAGGAGCTTGCGCGGTGGAAGAGCAGAAACGCCGAGGAGAACCCAGGTACCCAAGAGCCAGATCGGATCTTGTTTCTCCTGGGTTCCTGGGTCCTCCTTGGCCCCTCTGTTCTCCTGATCCTCTACCGCGCAGGCTGCTAGGCGTGATCGCCGACGGCCCGGCCCTTCCGGGACATTCGGGTTTCTCTCCAGGAGACGACTCCGACAACCAACACGCCGATGACCAGACCCCAGGTCAGACCGTTGACCAGGCCGATGCCGATGCCGAACTCCAGAGGGTCGAGATTCTCCACGTCTCGCAACGCGAATTGGTGGCGAAAGAAGCCAGGGGTGAAATGTCCCAGCAAGGCGCCGATGCCCGTCCCAGCAATCCCGAAGCCGATCGCTGTGCCCGCGACCGTTGCGAGAGCCTTGAACAGCGTCATCTGAGAAGCTCCTTCTTACCGTAAGTGTTCACTTACACCAAAATGTAAGCGTATCCTTACATTGCGCCCCGAGGCAAGGCCACACCTGAGAATCCGGTCCGAAGAGGGAGGGTCCCCATGCCGCGTCCAGATCGAAGCGCCGAGCGTCGCGAGGAGTTGTTGCCTGTGGTGGCGGCCGCCTTCGCAGAGCTGGGCTACCGGCGCGCGTCGACAGCCGAGCTGGCCGACCGCTGCGGCGTCCGCGTGAACATCCTGTACCGGCTGTGGCCGGACAAGAAGTCCATGTTCATCGCGGCCATCCACCACGTCTTCGATCGTTCGCTGCAGACGTGGGAGTCCCTGCTCGCGGACAACGAGGGTGCCGGGGCGCCCGAGCTTCTGCGGTACGAAGCGAAGCACCTGGGCGAGCATGGCCTCTACCGCATCTTGTTCGCCGGCCTGGGCGAGACCGACGACCCGGAGATCAAGGCCGCTCTGGCCGAGACGTACCGCGACTTCGTGGCCTTCATCCGCACCCAGGTGGCCGCACATCGAGGCACGACGCCGCGGGGGGGCGGCGCGTCAGTAGACCTGGCCGTCTGGGCCATCCTGGGTCTGGGCACCATGGCGAACATCGGCCGCGAGATCGGGTTGTTGCGTCCGCGCCTGCGCGAGCGGCTGCTGTCCGACATGGGCGATCTCATCCTGGAAGGGTGAGACGCATCGAGACACGAGGAGCGGCGCGCGTTGCCTAGCGCGGGTCGGCTACCCGGCCGAGGAAGAGCAGTGCCCCGCTCTTGGTGTCGCGGATGGCGAACAGGAACGGACGATCGGCCTTGAACTCGACGGGCTTGCGCATCGCCGCCCCGAGCTTGAGGACCACCGCCGTCGCCGCAGCCGCTTCGGTTCCTTCCTCGTCCACCTGCACCCACGTGCGGTGAATGACCTCGGAGATGTAGAGGTGACCGGCACCGCCGTCGATTCCGGAGAAGTCGGCTCGGCCCGCGTTGAGGGCATCCGAGAGCCCCATCGCTTTGAGAGTCTTGATCATCGAACCGCCGTAGGTGGTCTTGAACCGGGGGAGGTGCACGCCCACGGTCCGGGAGGTGATGCCGGCCGTCCACTGCTTCCAGAGCTCGGGCGAAAGGTCGCGCTCGAGCGTCGAGAGATCCTGTCCCGCCTTGGGCAGGACGATGTCCATCGCGACCTCCCCGCCACGGTAGGCCAGCTCGAGAACCTGGACCCGATCGTCTTCGTAGTACCCACGAGGGCCGGTGTCGCGCATGGTGGACACGTCGTGCGTCGACCCGTCAGCGAGGTGGAACGGGGCGGGCTTGGTCCACCGCTTGTCGAATGGTGCCATCCACTTGGCCTTGAACCAGATCGCGTTCGTCAGCACGAGCCGCGTTGACGCATCGACGAGGCCCTTGGGAATCAGGTCCTTGATCCGCTCGTTGGTGACCTTTGCGACGGCCGCGTTGATAGCGAGACGTGACGCCTCCGAGGCCCCCACGAAGTCCTGATGGTGGATCTCAGCGGCATAGGTGTTGGCGATGGTGTTGACATAACCAGGGTCGAACGGGTGCCCGGTCTGGCCCCACAGCCCGTTCGCGATTCGGAGGTTGAAGCCGTCCCCCTTCATGCCCGTCATGCGTGCGATCATCGTGCGGGCTGCTCTCTTCAGCCCCTTGGTGTCCTTCGGCAGACACAACACCTTCGCCAGCTCCGCGGCCGTGTTCTCCTGCGCGCCCTCGAACGCCATCAACAGCGCAAGGTGGAGGCTCAGAGGCGATCCGGTCACGTTTCCGTCCTGCGCGGCGATCTGGCGATAGACCCGGAAGGCGAACCGGTTCAGAGCGTCGCCCAGCTGGGCTTCCATCGCCGCGGATTCACCATCGGGGGCAGGGCGATCCGGACAGCCGAGAGAGAGGACGACGGATACGAGAGTGACGAGTGGAATCTTCATTGGTCTGTTCCTTGGATGGCCGGTCGGGCCTGGCAAATCGTGGGAATCCCGCGGACGCTGACCCCTCCGGTGCGACCGCTGGGTTTCTTCGGACGCGGCGATCCGAGCCTGGTTCCGGAAAACCCGGGGTCCGCTCCTCACGCCTCCGTCGGGGCCGTCCAATACGTCTGCTTGTGGCCCAACGACTCGAACCGGCGCGCTTCCTCTTCCGCCGCGACCCGGGACTGACCGCGGACGACCTCGAAGCGATTCCCGTGGTCATCCTGACGCCAAACGCTCCAGCCATGGGGCGCGGGTCGGCCGTCCTCCATACCCCCGGGCGCGATTCGCTCGTCTCTGTCGGTCATCCGTCTATCGAAAGCAGCGAAACGATGTTCAGTCCAGGAAGATCGTCGATCTCGCGGATCGAGGTCCGTCTCATCAACGCGGAGACTCCGCAAAGCAATACAGATGTTCATCGCCGCGAAGGTAGATTGCGTCGCCGACGATGGCTGGCGATGCCCGGAACATCCCGTCCAGCTCGTTGATCGCCAGGATCTTCAGTTTCGGGCCGCGTTGCAGGACCACCGTCCTGCCCTCTTCACTGAGCAAGTAGATGCGGTCCGCGGCGCCCACCGGCGAGGCGCTGAAGTTGAGGAACCCTGGCAAGCGGTGTTTCAGGTAGTGACGCGCGCCATCGGTCGCGTTGAAGCAAGAGAAGAAGGTCTGGTCTTCCAGCAGGTAGATCTCATCACCCCAGAGCATCGGACACGGCACGTAGGGGACACCGCGACGCAGCTTCCAGACCACGCTCTCGCTGTTGGTCAAGTCGCCGCGTTGCCCCAAGGTGATCGCCTGGAAGGAGTCCTTCCGCCAGCCGCTGGCGGTGAACACGAGGCCGTGGCCGATCGCCGGCATGGGAATCGCGCCCGCGGTGTGCCCACCACATCGCCAGAGCAGCTCACCCGTGGCCAGGTCGTACGATCTCACCATGATCCCGTTGATCACCACCTGGCGACGACCCGCATGGGTGAAGATGCGTGGCGTGCTCCAGTTCGAGGGCTCCTCGCGATTCTGCTTCCAGATCTCCTTGCCAGTCCTCTTGTCGATCGCCACCACGTACGACTGCGTCTCCTGATCGACGACGATCACCAGCGTGTCCCCGAACAGCGCCGGCGAACTGCCTTCACCCAACGAGTCCTCCATCGCCTGGTACTCGAACTTCTTCCGCCAGACGAACCGTCCCTCGAAGTCGTAGCAGTAGAGTCCGAATGAGCCGAAGTAGGCGTAGATGTGTTCGCCGTCCGTCACCGGCGACGCCGAGGCAAACCCGCCCTTGTTGTGATGCCCCTGGTGCGGCATGCCTTCGTTGACCGTCCGGCTCCAGAGTCGTTTGCCGGTGTGCCGGTCGACGCACACGATCGCGAGCTTCTGCGGTTTCCACGTACCCTTCACCTGGGGGTGCTTGTTGATGTTCGGCGTGCCCGGAGGAATGACATCCGGCACCGGCATCTTCTTGTCGAGGGCGATCGCCGTCAGCAGGAAGATCCGGTTGCCCCACACGATGGGAGTCGCGAACCCCTGGCCCTCGATGGGCGTCTTCCACCGCAGGTTCTCCGTCTCGCTCCAAGTCACCGGCGGATCGGCCTGTGACGCGACGCCGTTCCACGTCGGCCCCCGCCACTGCGGCCAGTTCTTCAGGGCCTCGTCTTCGACGCCCGCTGGCTGCGGGTCGCGACCCGGGTCGCTGCTGTGCGCCGGTGGCGTCGCGCATCCCTCGAGGATGAGAGTCAGGAAGAGGACCGCGGGGAGGTATCGCATCCGTGGATTCTATGGTCACGCGTGTGGAACCTGAAGCGCGAGAGCGCTTCGCAGACCTTGAGCGGCGTGTAGGCCGTAACCCGATCGACTCACTTTCGCCCGGGAACCGGCGCGCCGATCTGCTTGCGCCAGTCCTTCAGGAGACGGTGCAGCTCGTTGCGCTTGTCCGGCATCTCGTCGGCGAGGTTGTTGCGCTCGCGGATGTCGTCCAAGAGGTCGTAGAGCTCCAAGCCTCCGTCCTCGAAGTACTCGTGGAGCTTGAAGCGTCCCTTGCGAATCACACTGCAGGGGCGGGTCCGGAACAGTGGGTCGCGTTGTTCGTGGGTGACCGCGTAGCTCTGTAGATAGGCGGGGAAGTGCCAGAACAGCGGCCGCTCGCCGAGGTCGGTGACCTCGCCTTTGAACAGGGGCACGAGGTTCTTGCCGTCGAGGGCCTGGTGGGGGGGCTCGGCGCCCGCGATCCCCAACAAGGTTGGGTAGAGGTCCACTCCGGTGATGGGCTCGCTGGTCTCGCCCGGCTTCACGACGCCGGCCCAGTTGACGAAGAACGGCACCCGGATGCCGCCTTCGTAGTAGGTGCCCTTGTAGCCCCAAAGCGGGTCCATGTCGGTCGCCGGACCGTAGCCGCCGTTGTCCGAGTAGAAGATGATCACCGTGTTGTCGAGCAGCTCGAGGGCTTCGAGCTTCGCGATCAACCTGCCGACGCCGTCGTCGACTGCCTGGATCATGGTGGCCATCTTGACGTGCTTGTGGAGCTTGCCGGGCTTCTTCTTCTGGTACTTGGGGAGCAGCTCAGGCTTGGCGTGCAACGGCGTGTGGACCGCGAAGTGGGCGAGGTAGGCACACCAGCGTTTCTTCTTGCTCGCCTCGATGAAGCTGATGCACCGGTCAGTGAGCACGTCGGCGAGGTAGGCACCGTCGGGGCCGTAGTGGCCCTTGAAGCCGGGCAGGCGCCGGTAGTTGACGGCGACGTCGAAACCCTGCGCCTTGGGCGGGGTGCCCAGGTGCCACTTACCGAACATGCCGGTGCGATACCCCGCGACCTGCAGGCTCTCCGCCCAGGTCACGATGTCCGGGCGCAGGGTGGAAGTGCCAGGGATGTGGGCGAGGAGCCGAGTCTCAGGGGCGCCGCGCGCTCGAGTGCCAACGTTGAAGATCCTGTGGCGCGGCGTGTACTGCCCGGATAGCAGGCAGGCACGGGCCGGGGCACAGTTGGCAGCGCAGGAATAGGCATCCGAGAACACCAGCCCCGCTCTCGCCAGGGCGTCGATGTGAGGAGTCTCGTAGAAGTCGGACCCCATGTAGCCAGTGTCCCGCCAACCAAAATCGTCGAGGTAGATGAACAGGATGTTCGGTGGCTCGGCAGCGGTCGCCCACTGCGGCATCATGAAGAGCATCACCAGCGCGAATTGACGCCACCTGGTCACTTCCTCTCGCTTCGGCTCGGCCATCTGCGACTCCACTCCGTGTGGCGGGCTACGCCTTGCCGTTGCCTTCCTTCCTCCCCTTCTTCTCGTTGGGCTTCTTCTGGTCCTTCGCGTTCTTCTTGGCCGCGGCTTCGACGGTCTTCCGCTGCTCTTCGCTCAGGAGCGCGAGCACTGCTGCGCGCGACTTCGCTTTGCTCGCGGCCCGCATCTCTTTGCGGATCTTGCGTTGGGCTTTGCGGTCACCCTTGGCGGCATCCAGCCGCGGTTTGAACTCCGCTTGCACCTTCTTTTGAGTCTCGTCAGCGCTCTTGTAGATCTTCGAAACGAGCATCTGCTGGTCCTTCGAGAGCAGCGCAACGGCCTTCTTGCTGAACTCGCTTCGCGCTTCAGCCACCTTCTTGCGAGCCGCTCGCTTCGAACGACGGTCGGCCGACTTGTCACGCGCCGTCTTGCGGGCGGCCTTCAAGTCTTCGGTTCGGAGAGTCGCTTTGGAAAGCTCGACGGGCTTGGCTGTTCGTTCTTCGTCGAGGACGAACAGTGCGTCGATTCCCGGAACGGCCGTCCGCACCGACGCCTTCACGAGCGATGGACTCTTCTGCTTGGACTGCGCCGTGGCGTTGAGGGCCGCGCAACCCAAGAGTACGACAGTGATCAGCATTGCCTGGCGCATGACGTGACTCCGGTTTGGTCTGCTGGTGGTAGGGACGGTGCGGTCAGATTCGCTGGAGCGCGACTGACTCACGACTTGAGAACACTACTGCGCCACCTCTCGAGAGTCGACTTCCATCTCTCTCTCGGGCGTGCTGTCCACCATGTGGGACATGGCTGGAGCCGTTAGCGCCGGGTCAGTTCCGGACCTTGGTGATGTCCAGCGCCCACACGCTGCGTCCGTGGGTTCCGATCACCAGGATCGGATCCCTCGGATGGACGAACAGGTCGTGAACAGGCGTGGTCGGCAGCGTCGCGGACAGTGAGTGCCACGTGTGGCCCCGGTCCGTCGACACGTACACACCCAGGTCCGTTCCCACGTACAGGTGGTCGGCGTTGACGGGGTCTTCGAAGATGACGTTCACCGACTCTGCGGGGAGCCTTGCGGCGAGCGTCTTCCACGTCTTGCCATAGTCGTCGGAACGCCAGACGTAGGCCCTGAAGTCGTCGTCGCGATAGCCGGTCATCGCGGCATAGACGCGGCTTTCGACATGCCTGGACGCCAGTACGCGACTGACCCACCTCTCCGGCAGTCCGCCGTCGATGAGCGTCCACGTCGCGCCGCCGTCATTGGTGACCTGGACGTTGCCGTCGTCGGTCCCGACGTAGATGAGCTTCTCGTTCAACGTCGAGAGCGCGACACTCGTGATGGTCCCGAACGGAACGTTGCCCTTGCGGCTCGGCTGCGTGGTGAGGTCGGGACTCACGAACGTCCAGCTGTCGCCACGGTCGACCGACTTCAGCAGCCGATGCGCGCCGTAGTAGAGCGTGGCTGGTGCCTGAGGCGAGATGCAGAACGGCGTCATCCAGTTGTAGCGGTACGCGACCTGTCCCCTCTTCGCGCGCGGCTGGATGGACTTCGTCTTCCCCGTTCGCATGTTCTTGCGGCGCAGCACGCCGAACTGGTGCTCGTAGTAGATCGTGCCTTTGTCGGTAGGGTCGCGATAGGTGAAGTAGGAGTCCCCGCCTCCCCACCGGTCGAGATACACGTGGCTCCAGCGGTCAGGCTCGCCCGCCTTCGGGGTGTGATTCACGGGCCCGAAGAGCGCAGCGTTGTCCTGGGTGCCGCCGTAGACGTTGAACGGTTTCTCGAGGTCGTAGCTGACCGCGTAGAACTCACCGATGGGCAGGTTGTTCAGGTGCAGCCACGTGTCGCCCCGATCCCACGAGACGTGCAGACCGCCGTCGTTCCCGAGAATGACGTGGTCACCGTTCTGCGGGTCGAACCACAACGCATGGGCGTCGAGATGCAAGACGCTCGAATCGTGCTCGAGCAAGTGGAGAAGAGTCCCCTTGACCTGAGTCCACTCGACTCCGCCATTGGTGGATCGCCACGTCTTCTGGCCCGGTACCCAGACCTCGTCCGGGTTGTCCGGTGCGACGCGAACGATGCAGAAGTCGTAGCCGGCGGGGACGCGGTCCTTGTTCACGCGGCGCCATGACGCTCCGGCGTCGTCGGACCGGAACACGCCTTCGACCTCTTTGCTCCGGTGGTCGATCACAGCGTAGAGGACGTTGGAGTTCGTCGGCGCGATGTCGATCCCGATGCGTCCTACGCCCTCGCCCGTGGGAAGTCCGTTGGTCAGGCGTTTCCACGTGCCGCCGCCATCGGTCGTCTTCCAGACCCCGCTGCCGGAACCGTAAGCGCGGTGTCCCCAGGGCCGCCGCTCGTGCTGCCAGGTGGTGGCATACAGCGTGTTCGAATCCCGCGGATCGATGACGAGGTCGATCGCCCCCGTGCGATCATCGACGAAGAGCGATCTCTGCCAGGTGCGGCCGCCGTCGCGAGTGCGGAAGACGCCGCGCTCGGCGTTCTTCGTATAGAGATGCCCGATGGCTGCGACCCAGACGAGGTCCGGGTTCTTGGGGTGGATGATGACCCGCCCGATGTGATGCGTCTCATCCAACCCCATGTGCGACCAGGACTGCCCCCCGTCCGTCGACTTGAACACACCCGTGCCGGCGTACGAACTTCGGGCCATCAGCACCTCGCCCGTACCTACCCAGACCACGCTCGGGTCGGAGCGCGCGACCTGGACGTCGCCGATCGAGAACGTCGACTCGTGGTCGAACACCGGATTCCACGTCAGGCCGTTGCTGGAGGACTTCCACAGGTTGCCGGAGCCCGCCCCGACCCACAGGGCGCCGCTCTTGTCGGGACCGCGGGCAATGCACTCGATCCGGCCACCTTGCTTCACCGGGCCGAGGGGACGCCATTCCAGATCCTTGAACGGCGAGGACGCCTCCATGCGAACGTGGTCGGCCCATGCGGTACGCCGCTCCTTGGCCGTCGTGGCCTGAGCGCGGATGGCCGGTGTCAACAAGACGATCGCCAGGGCGCACGAGAACGCGGCGGAACGACATCGGGGTGATCGAATGGGATGGAGCATGCGTGTCTGGTCCGTCATGCCCGGGCACCCGGTCGATCGCATCTCCACTGCAGCGACGGACAAACCCCGCGTAGGGTCCGGAGGCTCGAACGCGCCCCAGCATAGCGACGCGGTGTTTTCTTGTGGTCGAATCGTGACCGGTGGCATCCTGATTTGAGAGGATGAGAAGCCCGTGACGCGCATCTCAGAGACGTTTCCGACCGCAGACGACGTGGCCCGCCATGGAGGCTTCTTGAAGCGGGTGGCCTGCCGGCTGGTGGGCGACGATCACGACGCCGATGAGCTGGTGCAGGAAACGCTCATGGTCGGGCTGCAACGGCCGCCCGGTCCTCCCGCCCGCCTCCGGGCCTGGCTGAGAAGGGTCTGCGCCAACGCATTCCTTGCCCGGCATCGCGCGGAGGACCGGCGGCGGCTTCGCGAGGCGAACGCCGCACGGCCGGAGGGGGTGCCGTCGGCTGAGCAAGTGGCCCAGCATCGCGCGACGGTCCGCGCCGTGGCGCGCGCCGTGACGTCCCTCGATGAGCCGTACTACACGGCCATCCTCCTGCGCTACTACGAAGGACTCCCGCCACGGGAGATCGCCGCCCGCCTGGGTGTCCCGGTCGGGACCGTCAAGCGCCGGTTGGAGCGCGGGCAGGCCAGGCTGCGCACGCAGCTGGGGGAGTGGAAGCCCGACTGGCGCAAGGCGGTCCTGCCCCTCTTCGCGCTGCCGGAGCCCGGTGCGGTCGCGGGTGCAGGCGCCGCGGCGAACGTGGCTGGAGACGTATTGCTCGGGGGAGTTGTCATGGCCAAGACGGCTGCGTGTGTGATCGGAGTCGTGCTCCTCTGTGGGTTCGCATGGTTCATGATTCGCGGGGAAGGCACGGAATCGGTGGCCGACACCGGCAGGACCATGCAGGCAGGCTCCGGAGCGAAGCCACCGGGCGAAGCCGATGCCGGTGTGATCGAGGCGATCGAGACACAACCGTTCACCGATCTACCTGAAGGAGAGCTCTTCGATCTCGCCAGCGCCGATCGGGATCTCGACCTCTTCGGCGTCGTGACCGATCCGTCGGGCGCACCGGTTGCGGATGCGCGAGTGCAGACGATCCACTTTCCCGGCAAGCGCCTGTCCCTGCTGGGCGCAGGTGGGCTGGAGACGGGCGTGCAGCGCGGGCGCACCCGAACGGATCGCAACGGCGGTTTCATCCTGCGGCATCACCGTGGCGAGGCCGTGGATCTCGTGATTCGCGCCGAAGGGTTCGCACGCAAGACGGTGACCTGTTGTCAGGCCGGAGGACGCGTCGACGTCCAGCTCTCGATTGCCGCGAGGTTCGATGTCGTCGTCCGCGATGAGCGGGACCAGCCGGTGCCGGAAGCCAGGGTGAGATTCTGGCGCAGCATCTCCAGTGTGAACTTCTATCGGACCTTCGACACGCGTAAGGGGGTCACGGATGCGCGTGGCCGATTCTCATTCCACGATGTCGAGCCCGGACGGGCCAGTCTGAGCATTCTGCGCGAAGGGTACGTGGCGCAGACGTTGCTGACCGTCGAGGTCAAGGCGGGCCTCAACGATGAGACCGTGATCACGCTCGAGGACGGATCGGTTCTGACAGGCCGAATAACGGATCGCGAGACGGGCGAGCCCATCGCCGGCGCCGTCATCACGACGAGCCATCGCGGTACGCAGTCCTGCCGCAGTGACGCCAGGGGCACCTACCGCCTGCGGGGCTGGCATGGGCGACGCGCGAGCCGGATCCACGCCATGGCCGCCGGATACGGGCGCAAGTTGGGACTCGTGAAATCGGGCTCGAACCTCGACTTCGAACTCGATCGGGGAGACGTGGTGAAAGGACGCATCCACTCCCGGGACGGGCGACCCCTCGAAGACGCTCGCGTTACGGTCCTCGGAAGCCAGTGGGATGAACAAGGACAGCAGATCGACTCGCGCTCCGGAAGGACGGCTGCAGATGGATCGTTCGAGCTTGACGGGATCCGCCGTGACATACCCCACTGCCTGATCGTCCAGGCAACGGGTCACGGAAGACACATGCTCGACTTCGATCCTCACGCGAGCCACGCCGGTGTCATCGACCTGGGCGTCGTGACGCTCGCGAGCGCGCACGCGATCGAGGGTGTCGTGCTCGGTTCGGACGGGAAACCCATCAAGGGGGCATTCGTGCGTCTGAACGGATACAACCAGGACCGCCCGCGCCTCCGGGAAGCTGCAGCCATCGGGAGTGCAGAATCCTATGGCCGCGAAGAAGGGCGGGTGACTGACGACCTCGGGCGGTTCCGATTCCCCGACCTCTCACCGGGGCCGTACACGCTCATGGCCAATCGTCCGGGCCTGCCCAAGGTCAGCAAGCAGCTGACCGTGCGAGAGGGTGACCATCCGAAGACGGTCGTGCTGCGTTGGTCCGGTGGCGGTCGCTTCATCGTCAAGGTGCGGGAAGCAGAGGGCCGACCGATGCCCGACCTGAAGGTCTTCTTGGGTTGGGAGGGACTGGGCACGAGCATCCACCGGCGCACGGATGCGCAGGGATCGGTGACGTTCGACGGCGTGCCCGAGGGAGTCGAGTTGACGGTCACGCCGATCATCCGTTCGAGGCTCTACGCACCCCTGAAGGCCTCGGCACGGAGGACGCAGCTCGGCCCCAGGCCTTTCGTGATCACGCTAGTCACGGCAAAGGTCGTTTCCGGCGTCGTGCTCGACTCCTCCGACAAGCCCATTCCTGGCGTGTCGCTCGCTGCCTACCGTGACGGGAGTCGCATCGGGTCCGCGAGCACCGACTCGAAAGGACGCTTCAAGTTTCGCTTTGACTCCGCAGGTGACGTCGACGTGCGCACCTGGCACTACATCTCGGCCGGGCCCAAGCGGGCTCCCAGGAAACGGTATGACGGGGCACTCGTGGGTGTCTCCGTACCGTCGCAGGACGTCGTGCTGCGTGCATCGCCGATCGACGACGATCGCACGCTTTCCGTGACCGTGACGACACCCGATGGCAAGGCCGCCAGTCGAAGCGAAGTGCGGATCGTGGGACCGGGTGTCGATCGCACAGTGGCAACGAATGCCAACGGACTCGTCCGCATCGAAGGGCTCTCGGCCTTGATGACGTCCTTCGTGGCTCTCGCGCGGGATGGCTCGGGATTCGTGGACAGCCCTCGAACGCGCCTGGTTCCGAACGGTCAGAGCATCCGACTCGCCCTGTGCAGAAGCGTCGTGATCACGGGCACCGTCCTCGGTGCGGATGGAGATCCGGTCCCCGGGGCCCGCGTCGAGGCCACCCCAGCGGGTCGCACCCGAGGCGTAGTCGGCATCGCCGACAAGGTCGGGCGATGGTCACTGCGGGTGCCGGAGGCCAAGACCTACTCGCTGCGAGCTTCCCTCAAGGACCCCTTCAGTGGAGACTTCAAGCGCGTGGTTCTCGAAGGCGTGACGGGCGGGGACGTGGTGTTGCGGTTGCGCTGACGGACGGTGTGCAATCACCGGTGGCTTTCCCAACCCCCGGGGCGGTCTCGACGCCGGGTGGATGAGTGGGCAGCACGAACGCCAGGCCCGCGAACTCGCTCTCACCGACCCCGGGCAGCGGGGATGCGGACCTCGATGCGGCCGGCACGGTGTCCCACTGTGACGTCCAGCACAACCGCTCCATTCTTGATGCCGACCTTCTTGAGTTCGACCGTTGCGCAGTCGCTCTGCCCGTCTCTCCAGGAGACCTGACCCACGGCGACGGCTTCCGCTTTGGGGATCTCCGGATCGCCGAACCCGAAGCTCGCGGTGGGCGCGACGAGCGCTGGTGCGCAGAAGGCCTGGTCGCCAACCAAGGTCAGATTGAGGGCGCGTGCCTTTCGACCGCGTCCTTTGGTGAGCCGCGCGATGGGGATCGTGCTGCCTGCCTTCTCCCGCGCCGCCCATACTCCCGACGGAACGGAGAACACGTCCACGGTCCAACCCGAGGTCTTCTTGGTGCGAGCCGGGATGACCGCGAACGGAATCTCGAGGCGATGGGGGCCGAAGTGCACCTTTGCGACCGCCTCTTGCTTTGACCTGGCCAGCTTCACACTGAGCTTCTTGTTTGGACTGGTCTTCGCCAGCGCGCCCGCGAGCACCACGGCGGATGCGGCGCGGTTGGTCGGATCGACGGACCATCCTGCCCCGACGACGCTGAGCGCGAACACATCCGCTTTGCTGCGATGGACCAGGACCCGGTAACCCCCGGGGAGGACGAGCGCACCCCCCTTCCCGAGGATTGGAGCCTCGGTCACGAGGGTCGAGGCCGTGTTGAAACCCATGCGCCAGGTCGCTCCCGGTTTCAGCTCCTCGATCGTGTGTCGCCCCACTCGCACGACGCCATACTCGATCGTCGTGCGGAGGCGCTGGGTCTTCAGAACGGCCTGCTCTCGCTGGCCGGGACAGGCATTGCTCGCAACCAGGATCCCCGTTGTGAGGACGGCGACGAAACGTACACGCATGGGAGTGCTCCAATCTCGCAGCTTCGACAGTTACCTCCTGCACACCGCCAATGCCGAAACTGGTTCACGATTTGCCTCGGGATCACCAGTCGCCGATCACCTGGAAGGCAGCCGAGGTGATGGGCAGCGAGACCGCGGGCCCCGGGGCGATTGCGGGGTCGGTTGCGATCGTGAGCATGCTCGCCGTTCCGGAGATGAGGTGAGCCTTGCGAAGGGTGCCGGACGGGAGCGGGAGGAGGAGCTGCTGGGCTTCCGTCGGCAACGTGGCGAGGGTCGTCAACGTCGAGGTCGCGGGGTCCATGCGGAGCAGGACACCAGCGGTCGCGGTCGTGAAGGGGCTTGCCCCACCCGGCCGGACGAGGAGCCACTCGCTTCCGCCCGCCGAGAGCTCGAGAAGCGCGGTGCCGACCGTGGCGGAGACGGTCGCCGCGGTCGTGAAGAGCCCGGGAAGGAGGCGCGCGATCGAGCCCGTTGCGGGGAAGACCACGTAGTAGGCAGGGCCGGCCGGACCGGGTCCGAAACGCAGCGTGGTCGCGCCTGACTGTCCGAGCGGAACGGGCGCCCCGAGCGCCGCTGTGTGGTTGCTGACATCGGCGGCGTGGATGGCGGCGGGCGTCCCCGTTCCCCCGAACGGATTGGGTGGGACACCCCCGAGGAGGGTCACCAGCAGGCTGCCCTGGAGCAGCCAATCGACCACGCCGCCGTTGGTGGAGCCGAGGGCGATGGGATTGAGCTGCGTGCCGGTGACGTAGTCGAAGGGAATGAGGTCGGAGCCCGCGCGCAGGTAGACGAAGCCCGTCCCGGGGATGAGCATCATCTCGGTGGGGTTTCCGCTGGCGAGGGACAGCGACGACAGCACCGACCCGGATGGCAGGTCGATGAACACCAGTGCGCCTGGTGCGCCGGGCGAGAACGGACTGGGAGGTGTTCCGGTGTACAGCAGGATGATACCGCTCCCGTCCTCCGTCACCGCGATTCGTGACGGGAGCCCTGGACCGGGCGGCGCGGCGAGCGTCGCGACCGTCGCACCGGTTTCGTCGTCGATCGCGATGATGGACCCGTCGAGCATGAGTACCGCGAGGAGACGGGTGGCAGGGACCCGTGCCAACGACCGCGCCGCATTCGGCAGCGTCGCGGCGAATCCGGCAACGTCGCTCAGCGCATCGAAAGACGCGATGCTGCCCGGCGTGATTCCGACGGGTGATGCGATACCGGGATCGAGAAGGAACCAACGCGGCGGAAGCAAGCCGGTCTCCACCCCATTGCTCAGCGCAATGCCCCCGGGTTGCGACGTATCGGCCACGGCAGCCTGGAAGAACAGCGTGAGCCCACCCAACCCGGGATCGGCCGGAAGCACCCCGCCGATTGCGAGAGCGCCCAGCCCGTCGAGCCCCACCGGGAGCAGCAGAACCGCGGGGGACAAGCCCAGGCAGAGTGCTCCGAACGGCGTCGCGACCGGTCCGGGAGCCAGATCCAACCCCAAGAGACCGGTCGCCCCCGGCGGACCCAGGAGCTCGATGGACCACGGATCGCCGAGGCGCTCCCCCGTCACCGACAGCCCCAGCCCCTGCGCAGCGCACGGCTGACCCCGCGCGGCAGAGGTCGCGAGAATCAGCCCCATCAGGACGGCGAGAAGGGCAGGGCCTACACCGGCGGAGATCTTCGTCGTGGGAAGCGCCATGGTCTGTCGAGCGTACCGTTGCGACCCGTGAGCCGGGCCGGACCCGTCATCATAGCGCGCGGCGGCCGTATCGGTTCGACTGCAGGCGTCGCGTGTCCGAATGTCGTCAACCCCGTCGCTTCGCTCGCCGGGCCTCCGATCTACCGGGTCAGACGGAGTCCGATGACCTTCAGCGCGCTCACTTTCTCTCCCTTGCGTACGAACTCCAAGGGCAGCGTCCGCCGCCAACTCCAGGCGGTGAACCGGTTGTTGCCTGCGGGCATCACGAGGAACGAGGCTTCGACGGTGCGGGAATCTCCCGACAACTTCGCCGCGAGCGGCCCCCTCACTTCGACCTGCAGACCTGAAGCGGCAGGAGCGACAACGACGGCGTCACCGCTACCGGTGCGGTACGTGCCGACGAATGGCTTCAGCTTCTTCGGCGACATCATGATCGTCTGGGGCGGCAGTGTGTGCCGCGGCTTGTTGCCGAAGAGTACGCACTCGAGGTTCTCGGCGATGTACGGCAGGGCGGATCCGTCGCCGTTCGAGAGGATCGCGATGCACCCACCGAGCTTCGGATACCGCCGGAAGTCCGAGCGGAAGCCACGAACGCCGCCGCCGTGTTGTGCCATCGCGCTGCCGTCGGGCGCACGGCCGACGAACCAACCGTAGCCGTAGTTTCGTCGGTAGCGAGCCGTGGCGTGCGGTTGGAACAGCTTGTTGCGAGCGTCGGCGCCGAGCACGGCGTCACCGCTCAATGCCCGGTCCCACTTCAAGAGATCGCCGACCGTCGTGACGACACCGCCCATTCCACGGTACTGCCATCCGTAGGAACCGTACGGGTGGTCAATGGCGCTCCGTCGTTCGTTGAAAGCCGCGCGGCCCTTGTCGAGCTTGCCGCTACCGGTGAAACCGGTGCTCTTCATGCCCGCGGGTGTGAACAACCGCTTGCGGCAGTACTCCATGAAGGTCATCTCGCCCACGCGCTCGACGATCCCCGCGAGCAATGCGTAGCCCCCGTTCCAGTACTCCCACTTGTCACCGAGGGCGCGTTGTGGGCCATCGCCCAGATAGGCGACCACTGCGCGTTCGAGGTCGTCACCGCGGCCATCGGTGTTACCGCCGGGCACACCGGACGTGTGCGTCAGTAGGTGGTGGATCGTGATCTTCCGGCTGTGGCTGAGCACGCCCGGCAGATGATCGGCGATCGAGTCCTCGACCTTCAGCTTGCCGTCTTGTTCGAGGAGCATGATCGCCGCCGCGGTGATCTGCTTGGTGATCGATGCGATCTCGAACAGAGTGCGCGCGTCGTTGGGTCGTCCGGACCTTGGATCGGCAACGCCGAATCCCTTCTCCAGGATCGGCTTGCCCTTCTTCGCGACGAGCACCGTGCCGCGGAACCCGAACGCCGAGTATCGGGAGACGAGCTGGTCCAACTCTCGCTCTGGTTGCGCTGCAACCGCTGACCCGACCAAGACGATCACGAGCATTACCTTCGGCATGTCAGCACTCCTCATCGCGACCACGAGAACCGACGTCTCTCCTCACTCATTGAACTTCAATCCCGACCGCGCCGCTGAGCGCGAATCCGATGCCGCCAGACTCGGGGGTCGCAGCAACCGGTGCCGAGGGTCGTGACCCGCTTCCGGTGTCGGGAGCCCGCGGCCCGCCCCGGTTTTCGAGATCCGGTCGGCACCAGCCGCCTGCCCGACCGTGGCGACTCGAATACCATGCGCTTCCCATGTCCGGTACCGAACCAGAGCGTCCCCCTTTCGAACGCTTCCAGCAGCAGCTGTGGGATGACTGGGCTGCAGAGGGGGTCCAGCCGCTTCACACCTACCTGGGCCTGTTCCCGGGTGCGGACGAGAAGATCGCACGCGCGTACCTCGAGCACCCCGGTGATCCTCCGGCGTCCGGTGGCGAGGTGGGAGGAGAGGAGTACTTCGGTCCCTACAGGATCGTTCGGGAGATCGGTCGAGGTGGGCAGGCCATCGTGTACGAGGCCGAGGAGACTCATCTCGGCCGCTTGGTCGCTCTGAAGGTCCTTCGCGAGTTCGGGCAAGTGTCCGAACACATGCTCACGCGTTTCAGGCGCGAGGCGAAGGTCGTAGCGGGTCTCGATCATCCCGCCATCTGCGCCGTGCATGACGCCGGAGTCGTCTCCGGCGTCCCGTACATCGCCATGCGGTTGGTCAAGGGCGAGACGCTGGCGCAGCGGATTTCGCGCGTCGCGTCGGGCGTCGACGCCGATCTGACTACCGAATTCTGGACCGCGGTGGAGCCAATCACCCCGCCGAGGCAGGTGGCACCACCGAGTGATGTCAGCGGACCCGAAACCCGCAGCGACATCATGGGCTCGATCTCGTTCCTGGAGAAGGTGGCCCGCGCATTGCACGTCGCCCACGAGGCAGGAATCGTCCATCGCGACATCAAACCCGGCAACCTGATGGTGACGCCCGACGAGGAGCCCGTGATCCTGGACTTCGGCCTGGCGCACATCGAACGTGCGGAAGAGAGTCTGACGCAGAGCGGGGACGTTCTGGGCACCCCGGCCTACATGTCGCCGGAACAGCTTCAAGGCATGGCGGTCGATCGTCGGACCGACGTCTGGTCCGTCGGCGTCGCCCTGTACGAGGTCGCGACGTGGCGCCGTCCATTTCAGGCTCCGACCCAGCAAGGCATGTACCACGTCATCAGCACGCAAGACCCTCCGAACCCACGCCTTCTCAACCCCAACCTGCATCGCGACCTGGCGACCGTGATCGAGACCGCGTTGCAAAAGGACCGGGCTCGTCGTTATCAGACCGCCCTTGACCTCGCCGAGGATTTGCGGCGGGTTCGCGAACGCGAGACCATTGCAGCCCGTCCGGCGACGCGGTTGACGAAGCTGACACGATGGGCGCAGCGGAACCAGGCGCTGGCTTGTTCCCTGGGGGCGGCGACCGTGTTTCTGGTCGTGGGGCTCGTGGTCAGCCTGACGTTGCTGGGGCAGCGCACGTCGGCTCTGGCCAGCGAGCAGAGTGCCGTCCGTGAACGCACGTCGGCTCTGGCCAAATACCAGCAGATCTCAGACCCGGCGCTGATGCGACACCTCATGGCACAGGTCGAGGGACTGTGGCCACGTCGGGAAGAGAAGGTCGAGGACATGGATATCTGGCTCTCCCAGGCGGGAGCGCTGAACGCGCGACTCACGAGTCTGGACTCGGACCTTGCGGCACTGCGCCGGCGGGCGTTGCCTCTCACGCAAGAGGACCGGGCTCTGGAGCCCGCCCTCCGCCAGGACCGGTATCCGGAGCTCTTCGAGAGGATCATGCGCATAGAAGCGGCGCTGAAGTCCTTGGACGAGAAGCTGGCGAAGATGGCGACCGGGCGGGAGGAGCTCGAGAAGAAGCGCGATCGCGGCCGAGATGCGTTGGAAGAGCACCGGAACGATCCACGGCTCCGGGAGCGGATGATCTACACGTTCGGTGATCGGGGGGAGGAGCGTCTGCACCGTTCGCTAGCCACGGCTGAACGGGAGCGTCCCGAGTTCCTCCAGCTCATCGCCGAGATAAAGGAGCGTCGCGAGTTCGCGCTGACGATCCGGCAACGGAGCGTTGGCGACCACCGGGAGGCGTGGGGCCGTTGCTGCAAAGCCGTCAACACTGATCGCCGGTTCACGGGCATCGTCCTCCGACCTCAGGTGGGTCTGGTGCCACTGGGTCGAGACCGGGACTCCGGGTTCTTCGAGTTCTGGCAGCTCGGGAGCGGCGCGCCACCCGAATGGGGCGGGACGTTTCTGGCCGGCCAGGTGAAGATCGACGAGGGCTCAGCCATCGTGCTCGTGCTGCTTCCCGGCGGAGAGTTCTCCATGGGGGCGCAGGGAGGGAAGGACGCGGAGACGCCCAACCTTGATCCGGCGGCTCGCTCCGATGAAAGCCCAGTGAGGAATGTCGGGTTGATGCCCTTCTTCATGGGGAAGCATGAGGTGACCCAGGGCCAGTGGTCGCGCCTGATGAAGTCGAACCCTTCGTACTACCTGTCCGGCGGTGACGCTGCCGGTGAAACGATGACGCTCCAGAATCCGGTGGAGAACCTGACCTGGAACGAGGCGCGTTCGTTCTTGGGGCGCCTGAACCTCGTGTTGCCGACGGAGGCACAATGGGAGTACGCGGCCCGCGGCGGAACGAGGACTCCCTGGTGGACGGGGGCCAAGAAGGCGTCGTTGAACGGGAAGGTGAACCTCGCGGACACCGTCGGCGGTCGCGGAGGAATACCAGCTTTCGAGCGGGACCTCACCGACGGTCATCTCGTGCATGCGCCGGCGGGTGATTTCGGTGCCAACCTGTTCGGACTCCACGAGGTGCTGGGGAACGTGTGGGAGTGGTGTCGCGACCGATATGGGAGCTATGACCTGACGCCCCAGGCGGGAGATGGCCTGAGACGGGTCGTCGGTGCCCGCGACCGTGTGTACCGAGGCGGCGGCTTCGTCAACCCCGCCGTGCTCTGTCGCTCTGCGTACCGCGGCGCGACCCCGCCGGATCTTCGCCTCAACTGTCTCGGTCTCCGCCCGGCCAAGCGCGTGGAAGAGTGAGCGGTGGATTACGGTTGCAGGTCCGGGTGGATGATCGCCGGCGCGCTGGCGCACGGGACGTTGGCCAGGTTGGCGAGCTTGCTGGTCGCGAACCTGGCCGACGTTGTCACCACGGGTCGGAGATGCCCGAAGGGGCACTGCTCCTCACTCCGTGGAGCGACTACCAGAAGGTGACGCTCGTGGAGTTGGTGAAGTTCGTAGGGCCTGCTCCGTACGTCAGGCCTTGCGTGTAGAGGTTCGTGCCGATGACGTTGGGGTCGTTGGGGGCGGCGACGGGGAGGACGAAGGCTCCGGGCAGGGTGAGCAAGATCGGTGAAGTGCCCGCGAGGATGAGGGAGGCCGGGTCGAGGAGGAGCGCGCCCCCGACGCCGGGGAAGGTGAGGCCAGGGTCGGCGGGCGCGGTGCTGACGGCGATCCCCGTCAGATTGGTGGGAGCCGTGAGGCCCGTGAGAGTGAAAACGCTCCCGATCGATGTTGGCCCCGAGGCCAGGAGGCTGGAGAAGGAGTTCGATTGGGAGTCGTAGGGTGAGGTGCCGTTGAGGACCTCGATGAGGTTGGGATCACCATCGCTGTCCGCATCCCCGGTCGAATCAACGACCAGTGCGTGGTGCCAGCCAGTGGACAGGGCGCTCCCGGCCCCGAGGCCGACCTGGGCGGGGACCTCCAGAGCTCCGGTTGCGGAGTCGAGCCGACGCACCTCACTGGGCGTAGGCCCGGAGAAAGAGACCCGGCTCGTGACCCACAGGCGTCCGAAGGCGTCGAAGTTGAGGCCGAGGACGTTGGGGGAGACCATGATCGTGTTCAGGACCACGCCTGCGGGAGAGATCTGGTTGACCTGACCGTTGCTGAAGTTGCCGATCCAGATGTTGCCCGCCGCGTCCACCGCCATTCCATTGTTGCCGGTCGCCCCCACGTTGTAGTTGTTGAGTGCGTTACCCGCGATGTCGAACTCGGCGAGGCTGTTGCCCCCGTCACCGATGACCCAGATGTGGCTGTCGGTTCCGAGCCCGCGGCTGTCGGCGATCACCCACACGGGCTGGATGTTGCTGGTGCCCGGGAGGCTGTGATTGGTCACCGCCCCCGTCACGCCGTCGATGCGGGAGACACTCCCGGGCGCCGCCACCCGGTGAGCGATCCACTTGTTGCCCATGACGTCGATCGTGATGGCCAGGGGAGCGCCGACAGTCAGCCCGAAGGTGGCGAGACTGGTGCCGTTGGCGTCGAACTGCTGTACCCCGCTTCCTCCCGACATCCACGCGTTGCCGTTGGCGTCGAAGGCGATGTCGAAGGGGTTCCCGAGACCGTAGGTGACCGTTGAAAACAACGACCCATCCGAGTTGCGGATGTCGAACGTCGATTGGATGAACTTGATGACCCACACCTTGCCGTCGGGCGCGACATGGGCACTCCTGAGGTTCGTGCCGATGTTGGCGACGTTCAGGATCTCGCCCGAGAGGCTCACTTCATGTATGTCGCTGGAGAATCGATTCGCGACCCACATCTGGCCTGTGGCCGTGCCACCGATGACCATCAGGACCAGGAGAGTCAGACTGAGGACGCAGCGCATGGGGGCGACTCCTTCAGAGCAGGGTGGTGCGAGGGCGGGGGACCCAGTCTACGCCCAACGGTCGCTTCATCCCGTCGAGTCCATGAACATCGCAGGGAGCGAATCACCTGCCCCCCGCCGGCAACTGGATCCACCTTCACATCATGACGTTACGACGCCATCAGGATCATGGTCCGCGCTCTCGACCGACCGTGGGCTTGGCGACACGGGCGGCGGGCTTAGACTCCCGTCATGACTCCGCGCACTCCCGGCCGCTCCCAGGATGCGCCATCGGACTACGGGGAGCGATTCGAGATTCTCCGCGAACTCGGTCGGGGAGGACAGGGTGTCGTCTACCTGGCCAGAGATCGCACGCTCGGCCGTGAGGTAGCCCTCAAGGTCTTTACAACCGTGGGCGCGGACTCGAGGCGGGTTCGCGCGCGGTTCGAACGTGAAGTCGAACTCGCTTCGCGAATCGATCACCCGGGACTGTGCCGAGTGTACGAGGGCAAGTGGGACACCAGCGCCCCCTACGTCGTGATGCGGTACGTAGACGGCGAGCTCCTATCGCGGCGCATCGAGCGTCAGCGACGCGAAGGGGCCCGGGCCGACACCGCGGGTGAGCGTCAAGCACTCCTGGGGCTGTTCGAAGCAGCTGCTCGGGCTCTGCACGCGGCGCATGCGGCGGGGATCGTTCACCGGGACGTGAAACCCGGCAACATCATGGTGACGCCGCAGGGTCGCCCGGTGGTCCTCGACTTCGGAATGGCCCTCGCGGAAGAGTCCGGTCTCGCGGACGGGAGTCGATCGGCCCACGCTCGGGGCACGCCTGCATACTTGAGCCCGGAGCAGCTCGGAGATGGCTTGCAGCTGGATCGCCGGACCGATGTCTATGCACTCGGCGTGTCCCTCTTCGAAGCACTGACCGGCCGGCTCCCGTTCGAGGAGCGCAACCGGGAAGCGCTCTATCGCGCCATTCTCGAGCACCCTGCCCCCTCGCCGAGGAGGCGGGACCCGTCGTTGCCCCGTGACCTCGACGCGGTCGTGCGGATGGCGATGGACAAGGACCCGGATCGACGTTACGGCACGATGCTCGAGCTGGCGGACGATCTCGGTCGGCTCCAACGGGAGGAGCCGGTGCGCGCGCGCCGTCCGTCGTGGATCCGGGGGTTGGTCCGCCACGCGAGGCAGCGTCCGGCGGCCACGGCTCTGGCTCTCCTCCTGTCGCTGGCCCTGCCCATGTTCGGCAGCCTGATCGGTCGCATCGTCGCGGAGATTCCCGAGGTCCTCGCGTGGGAGGAAGCCCGCGCCCTGGAACGGGCGGAGCTCACCCTGGAGCAGGGGTACGAAGCCCTGCTCGACGGGAGGTATGCGGGCGCCCGTCAGCGTTTCCGTTCGGCCCAGGCCGACGGTGCCTCGGCTGTCGAGACCTTGGGTGGGGTTGTTCTGACGCTCATGGGGGAGCGGCGCTGGCAGGCTGCGATCGACCGGCTCGGGACTCAGCCTCAGTTGGTCGTCGAACGTCCAGTGCTGGAGATGTTCCGGCGCACGGCGATCTCGCGGCGTTCCGGCGTGGCGGTGGCCGCTCGCGCTCCTGCCTCCAAACCTCGGCCGGACGACACAGCGGACTTCTTGTTGCGCGCGGTGTGGAACTTGATGGAGGGAAGGCCCCGCTCCGCTCGGGACGCGCTCCGGAGCGCGGTGTTCGGGCATGCCGCTCGTCCTCGCTTGTTGCTGCACGCACTCCTCGCTGTCGCGGCGGCCCGCGTCCAGGACGCAGAGACCGGGCGCTTGCTTGCCGACGCGTGCGGGAAGTGGCCGGCCCGGTTCCTGGCCGCCTACGCGCACGGTGTGGTCCTTGCGTCCCTCGAGGGTCATGAGGATGAGGCCATCGGCGTGCTCGAGCGGGCCGTGCGCCTGAACCCGAAGTCGGCGCTCGCCGTCGTGGAGCTGGAAGGCGTGCTCGTCCGGAAGGGGCGCATCGACGACGCGACGACGATCCTCGCCGAGCGGGCCGCACGGGAGCCGGAGAGGATCGAATGGCGGATCCGACTCGCGCGCCTGCAGATGGCCCAGGGCTCCGCGAAGCTCGCGGTCGCGACGCTGTCCGGGTGCTCGACCGCGGAGGCGTTCCTGGGCCTGGCCCGCGCCCGACATCGACTCGGTCGCGCTTCGGAAGCAACGGCGGCGTTGCGGGAAGCGATCGGTTCGGATCCGCACCTCGTCTCCGCGCGAGCTGAACTCGTGCGGGTCCTCGTCGACTCGGACGACGCAGAGGCCGCGGCGCGCGAACACGCTGGCAACCTCCGCGCTCATGCGCCGCCCGAGTGGCGGTTGGCCTACGGGAACGCGTTGCTGGCCGTGGGGCGGGTCGACGAAGCCGTCGAGGCCTTGGCGGCCGCCTCCGCGCACCCGACGGTGCGGGCTGCGGCCATCCGGACGCTGGCCAGGATCGCGTGGAGCCAGGGCGACTCCGACACCGCTCTGGATCGGGCTCGTGAGGCTATCCGCGAATCCCCCGGGGACGTTGACGGGTGGCGCTTGCTGGGCCGATTCGAGTACCAGCGCAACGACTGGAGGGGAGCGGTCGATGCCTGGGAGAGGGCGCGGCTGCTGGAGCCTGGACACGCGCGAACCTCCAGCGATCTTGGCCGGGCGTTGCAGCTCCTCGGTCTCGCGGACGAGGCGCGTCGTGCCTTCCTCGAGGCTTCGAGGCTGTCTCCTCGGGACGACTACCTGCTCAGGTACTTCGCGAACTTCCTCCTGAGTAGCGGCGCTTCGGAAGAGCTGGTGGCGCTCTGCAACGGAATCCTGGCCGAAGACGCAGACCATTTCCTTGCCCGGTTCAATCTCGCACGTGCCTACCAGAGGCTCCGGCGCATACCCGATGCCCGCGCAGCGTGGGCTGGTGTACTCGAGCAGGCCTCTGATCAGCCTTGGGTGCATGTACGCTACGGACGGTTTCTGTGTGCCACCGGACAGATGGAGGAAGGCATCCGCGAGTGTCGGACGGCGGTGGGGATGGACCCTCTGGATGCCCCCGGCCATGCTGCGCTCGCTTCGGTCCTGTTGCTTGCCGGCCGGAAGACGGACGCGCGAAGAGTAGCGGAGAGCGCGCTCGCTCTGCGCCCCAAGGACCCGGGAGTGCTCGTTGATGTTGGACGGGTGCTTGCCCAGACGGGTCGTCCGCGGGAAGCGATCGAGCTACTTCAGGAGACGGTGCGACGACACCCCGGCCAACCTCGTTCATGGGTGACGCTCGGGAGGATCCTCGATTCCGAGGGACGTCGCCCGGAAGCAATCGCTGCGTTCCGGGGAGGGTTGCGAGCGGCTCCCCAGGATCTCACGGCGCACCTTCGCCTGGTACGGCTCCTGGAAGCCGGCGACCTCTTGGAGGAGGCAACGGCGACCTGGCGAACCATGGTGGCGCTGCACCCGGATGTCCCCCTTCACCACACCGGCCTGGGGTCCGTTCTCTTGCGACGGGGACACGACGCGGAGGCGGTTCGGATTCTCGCGAACGCCGTTGAGGATTTTCCGGGTGACCGCAGCCTTCACGTCACCCTGGTGCGGGCTCTCGCCCAGGCAGGAAACCGGGGTGCACTCGACGCGGAGCGTCGTCGGTGGTCTCTGAGGAGCGGCTGAGAATCTGTGGACGACGATCTCATCCAACCTTCACCCTCGGTGAAACGTGTCTTCCTGGAGCGGTACCTGAGCGACCGGCAGAAGGGGCTCGAACGCTCCCTCGAGGACTACGTCGCCCAATTCCCGGCCTTTCGGGAGACCATCGAGCTGGCCTGGTCGGAGCTGCACCCGTCGTCGGGGTCCGGATCCGAACCGGAGGACGAGGGTGGATTCGGCCGCTTCGAGATCCAGAAGCAGATCGGGCGTGGCGGGCAGGGAGTCGTCTTTCGCGCCGTCGACACGAGGCTCAAACGTACGGTGGCCCTCAAGGTGCTCGATCGCATGGGTCGCCAGTCGCCGGAGCAGCTCGAACGATTCCGACGCGAGGCCATGCTCGCTGCGCGCATCGAGCACCCGGGC
>NZBC01000233.1 GCA_002687715.1 Planctomycetota bacterium
CTCAAGCGCCGCTGCGGCACCGGCGGCGCGATCAAGGACGGGAACATCGAGATCCAGGGCGACCACCGCGACGCGATCGTCAAGGAGCTCGAGAATCGCGGGTTCACAGTGAAGCGGGCCGGGGGCTGACGGGGCCCGAGTCTGCAGCTCCCGCAGCGTTCGTCGAAGTAGAGCGTCTGCGCTCCGCCATTGCCTGGTTCGGTAGCGGCCCGACCGACTTCAATTCGTTCAACATCTCGATCATCCGCGGGAGCTCGAACCTCATCGTCATCAGCTTCGGGGACATGGGCCTGAACCAGGGCGCGGCCGCCAACACGCCGCTCGTCGGTGTCAGTCCGGGCGGCAACGCCGGTGGCGGCGCGCAGCTCGACCTGTCCAACCTGACGCCGCTCTCGTTCGGCGCCAATGCCGCGATCTATGAGCACTTCCTGCTCTCGAGCAACTCGTTCGACCTCGAGAACGACTTCGTCGTCTTCAACGGGGGCAGCACGGACGGCGGGTTTGGTTACACGGTCCAGTAACCCGCGGACCCGGGGGTCCGGGTCGCTCGCGCGCCGCGAGGTGGCGACCGCTCAAAAGTCGATCCGGACTCCTCCAGGCGCCGCCGCGCGGCGCCTGGAGCGCACCTTCCCACGATCCTCCAGGACCACCGTCCACGCCCCCTCCGGCACCCAGGTGCGGTACACGATGTCCTCTCCGTCCGCCTGACTGTGGTTCGGGTAGACGGCCTCGAACCAAACCTCGGCGGCGTCATCGACCACCTTCACCTTGAGTTCACTCGCCCGCTTCCAGAGCGAGGGGTAGGAGTTCGGCGCCTCGGGATCAGCCTGGCGATCGAGGTCCTTGAAGAAACCGCACAGCCGGACCTCCAGCTTGCGCGCGGCGCGGACCTGGATTGAGAGCCCGGTGGCGGGCTTCGATGGCAAGGCCTCGACCACGAGCGGTCTCGCTGCCGCCGGGACGTCCGCCGGGACCGACATCTCCATGCCGCCCTTTCTTCCACCGAGGCGGCGCCGCTTCGGAAACGACACGTGGACCGTGTAGCGGCCGGGGTTCAGTCCCTCCTGACGGAACTTCCAGCCATCGCGACGATGCACCCACGAAAACCGCCGCTGGTTCGGCGCGCCCTCGGGCTCCACCGTCAGACGCTCCTGATCGGGGACCTTCAGACCTTCGGGAATCAGCACGCGTCCCGCGATGACACACCCCGCCACCATGGCGACGTCCAGAGTCTGCGGATCCGGGGTTTCGAGGATCACCACGCCCCCCTGCTTGAATGGCGCGTATCCACCCGGGGCGTAGACCTGCAACGTGTAGGTCCCTGGCGGAACGTCCCAGAAGTCGAGGCGGCCCGGCCCGGTCATCAGCCCGAACCCGACCGGGGCATTCCGTCGTACACCGGTCGGGTGCAGATAGCCCGTCACTCCAGTGACGATGATCCGCCGCGACTTCGCATCGCGAACGCGAACCGAGACGGCGCCGCACCCGTGGCCGAACCCTGGCGGCATGTGAACGACGACGTCCTCGCGGTCGGCGGCGACCCCGAACACGGCGCCTTCGTCCATGCGGCCGAGCGTCATCCGCGCGACGGTCCCGCCGGGGTTCATGGCCCGGTGCCGCGGGGTTCCCGCGACGACGTCGAACGGACCCTCCGGCAACCCCTCGATGCGAAAGCAACCGTCCACCCCGCTGCGTCCCCTGGCCACGGGGGTCCCTTGCGATACCGGACGCTCGGTCGTGGGGTCCTCCGCTGCGGGCTTGCCGCCGGTGAGGATGCGGACCGGCGCGCCGATCACGGGGCGGCCTGCGTCACAGAGCACGCGGCCCGCGACGAAATGCCCCGGACCGAGCACGACGTTGATCGGCGCGACCCGCGTGGTGGGCAGTTTCATCACCCTCGTCCACGACGCGTAGCCATGAGCGGAGACGAGCAACGTCCCCGATTCTCCGACGCCCGGCAGCGCATGCACCGGGATGTGGAAGCGACCGTCGGCATCCGCAGCCCATGACGTCTCGACGGGGCGATGATCCTCGTCGGAGCCGCGCCAGGTGACCATCGCACCCGCCAGCGGCTTGCTCGTCCGATCCGTCACGCGGCCAGGAATCGCCACCGCCTCGGCTGCCGGTGCAACGACGATCGGCGGGGCCTCCGCCGCGACACCCGCGCGGACCGCGACCTGGACGCTCTGACCGCCGAACGCGGTGAGCGTGACCTCCGTATCGACGTTGCGCAGACACGGAAGCCCACTCATGTGGAACGCGCCATCCGAGTTCGTCGTCGTCGACCACGGCGCCACGCCATCCGGCAGAGGTCGACGCTCCGTCCGCCCGTCGATGTCCGCGCGCACCTTCACGCCGGCCCGAGGCACGCCGTGGCGGTCCACGACCTTGCCCGTCACCACGCCAGACGGCCACAGTTCGAGATTGCGCCGCCGCGACTCGGACGCCTTCCCGGCGGCCACGCTGACCCATCGTGTCGCGTAGCCGGTCGCCCCGACGGCGAACCCTCCTGACTGCGCGATCTGCCCGGGATACGTGAGGGACTCCAGTCCCTTGCGGTTCGCGACGAGCCCCTCGAGCTGGTAGTTGCCATCGGGTCCGGTCACCGACGACGTCGTCCAACGTACGCGACCCTTGCGGCCCCGGTCGGCCACTTCGTCGTCGCTCGCATGCCACAGCGGCGCGAACCACGCGAGCACCTCGGCACCCTCGATCGCCTGTCCGCTCTCCGCGTCGGTCACGATGCCGGTAACCGAGCTCGCGCCCACGAGGAACACGTCCAGCCGCCAGACGCTCGTCTTGCCCGGGCACAACGGCGCCCCGAGCGCGAGACAGAGCTGGCGGACCTGTGGCGCGAAACCCGTGGCGACCACGTCGATGGCGGCGTCCTCCGCATCGGCGACCCCGGGCTCGAAGGGGACGCCAGGCAGCGTGTAGACGCCGTCGGTACCGGAGTGCGTCTCACGAACACTCGTCACGCCACCGACCACGGCGCGGTACCGAACCATCGCGCCGCCGACAGGTTTCTCGTCGATGTCGCGCACCACCCCCGTCAGCGTGATGCCGCGCCGCACGACGATCCGCACATCCCGGTCGCCTGCGCGCAGCGGCCCGACCACGGTCGGCGACCAGCCCTCGGCGCGCGTGAACAGCCCGAGCGCGAGGTCGCCCGCCGCCGGGACGATCCTGAACATCCCGGTTGCGTCGGTGCGATCCGGAGCGGCCAGCCCCTCGATCTGGCGACCGCGCCGCACCGTCCACGGCACGAGTCCGAGCGCGGCGTTGGGTACGGGTTGGCCGCCGCCGTCCACGACGATGCCGGTGATCGCACGCAGCGACGGGCCCGCCGGAGCGACCTCTTCCTCGTACCGTCGGGTTCCCACCGCGGCCGGCTCACCCCGTTCGCCCTCCATGTCGTCGGCGACGGGCGCCCCGGCGACCTCCTCTCCGTCGCCCGGCAGACCTGCGTCGTCCGACGCATCGTCCGGCCACAACACAACGCCCATGGCGATCCCCACGACCACCAACGCAACGACCGCGACCTTCTTCATGACGACGCCCACGCTCCAGAGAGTCCACCCCGTCGCGACGGCCGCGGACGTCGTGCCCGCGACTGCGGCGACGGAGGCGGCGCGGCTTCCGTCCGCAAGGACGGGCAGCAACGCCAGGATCATTGGCGGGACGGGTGCGTCCGCGAGGCGCTCGAGCGTCTTGCGCAGACCGAGGCGCGCCGTGTGCAACCGGCGCCCGACGGTGCCGGCGGTCATCTCCATGACGCGCGCGATCTCCTTGTATCCCAGGCCCTCGACGTAGCGGAGGTGGAGCAACGCCCGGTCCTCCTCGCCGAGATGCCCCAGACCGGTCTCCAACCACTCGCGGATCTCAGCGAGCCGGGCGGGGTCGGGAACGGCGCTCGGAAGCGGCAGCGGGCGCGCGTGCCGGCGCTGCCGCGCCCTCCACTCCTGCGCCTTGCGCCACGCGCAACTCAACGCGAACGAGACGGGCTTCTTCAGCCGCGCTCCCCCACGCAAGCCCTCGATCACGACGAGCATCGTCTCCGACAGCACCTCCTCGACGGCGTCCTCCTGGCGGAGCAGCCGCACCAGGAACCGCCTCACGGGCTCCGTGACCTGGGCCACGAGCGCGTCCTTGTCGATGCGTCGGGGTCTGAACATGAATCGTCCTGCCACCCCAGTCGTGATCGGGGTGACGAATCTCTTCGCGGAGATCCCCCATTTTCTCCTCTACTCTTCGATTCCGGGGTTCCTGGGTTCTCCTTATTTGTCTTCTTCCTCGATTGCATAGGATTCCCCATGCGGAAGACTGCCGCCCTACGCAACCTCCTGCGCCGACCGGAGCTGGCCTTCGTCCTCGAAGCCCACGACGGAGTCTCGGCCCGGATCGTTGAGGAGGCGGGGTTCCAGGGCATCTGGGCCTCCGGGCTCACGATGTCGGCGTCGATGGGCGTGCGGGACAACAACGAGGCTTCGTGGACCCAGGTGCTCGAGAAGGTCGAGTTCATGGCCGACGCCACGAGTATCCCCATCCTGCTCGACGGCGACACCGGGCACGGCAACTTCAACAACGTCCGCCGCTTCGTCCGGAAACTCGAGCAGCGCGGGGTCGCCGGCGTCTGCATCGAGGACAAGCTCTTCCCGAAGACGAACTCGTTCATCAAGGGCGAGCAGCAACCGCTTGCCGACCCCGAGGAGTTCGCCGGGCGCATCAAGGCCGCGAAGGACAGCCAGGTGGACGCGGACTTCCAGGTCGTCGCACGGGTCGAGGCCCTCATCGCCGGATGGCCGATGGAGGAGGCGCTGAGCCGGGCCGAGACCTACGAGGCCGCGGGAGCGGACGCAATCCTGATCCACTCCAAGCGATCGACGCCCGACGAGGTCATCGGGTTCCGACGGGCGTGGGGCGACCGTCTCCCCGTCGTGATCGTGCCCACCATGTACTACGCGACGCCGCCCGAGACGCTCGAGTCCGAAGGCTTCAGCCTGGTCATCTGGGCGAACCACCTGTTGCGATCCGGCATCACCGCCATGGAGCAAACGGCGCGGACCATCGCGCACGACCGATCCCTGTTCAACGTGGAGGGCGAGGTCGCCTCGGTGAAGCGGATCTTCGAACTCCAGGGCGCTGCGGAACTCGCGGACGCCGAGACCCGTTACCTCCCCGAGAGCCCGAAGGATGCCCAGGTCGTCGTGCTCGCCGCGTCCCGCGATCCCGGATTCGGCGCGCTGACCGAGGATCAGCCGAAGTGCATGATCGAGGTCGGCGGGCGCCCGCTACTCGGACGTCAACTCGACATCATCCGCTCCTGCGGACTCCGCGACCTCGTGGTCGTGCGCGGATGGAAGGCCGAGACCGTTGCGTTCGACGGCGTGCGCTACGTCCAGAACGACGACTTCGACGACTCCTCGTCCGCATGGTCGCTGCAGCTCGGGCTGCCGGATGACGATGTCCCGCTCGTGGTCGCATACGGCGACATCGTCTACCGAAAGCACGTCCTCCGGACGCTGCTCGACGAGAACGCCGACGTCGCGGTCGTCGTCGACCTCGAGTCCCGCGACCGTCATGCGAAGCCGTCCGGCGACTACGTGAAGCTCGCCGGCAAGCCGCAGCTGGCAGGTGTGTTGGAGGACGAGCCGCTGCTGCTGGAACGCGTCGCCGGCACCGACGAGTCCGCGGACGGCGAGATGATCGGACTCCTGAAGACGTCGCGCGCCGGGACGATTCGGCTGAAGGCGGCGATGGAGAGGTTGCAGTCCGAGGACCGGCTCCGTCACGCCAACCTGTCCGTCCTTGTCGGCGAGTTGTTGGCCATGGACTGCCGGGTGCGCGTCGTCCCCATCACCGGCAACTGGGTCGACGTCAACGACCTGGGCGACCTCGCCGAGGCCTCGAGCTACTGAGCTTGGGATACTGAGACAGCGATGATCACCGCGACCGAGTGGTTCGACGCCGCGCTGGAACGCGGCTACACGTTCTTGACCGGAGTGCCGTGTTCGTACCTGACTCCGTTCATCAACGCTGCGATCGGAGACGAACGCACTACGTACGTCGGCGCCGCGAGCGAAGGTGAAGCCATCGCGATCGCGTGCGGCGCGTGGCTCGGCGGGCAGCGCTCGGTGGTCATGTGCCAGAACAGTGGGTTCGGGAATACGGTCAACCCGCTGACGTCGCTGAGCTGGACGTTCCAGATCCCGCACCTGCTCGTCACGACGTGGCGCGGTGAGCCCGGCAGGGTCGACGAACCGCAGCATGAGCTCATGGGAGCGAAGCTGACCGAGCTACTCGAGGCGGTGGACCTCCCGTACGAGGCCTTCCCGGTCGAACCCTCGGACATCGGCCCCTCGCTGGACCGCGCCGACGCGACGATGCGTGAGACCAGCCGTCCGTTCGCGTTCGTGATGCGCAAGGGCACCGTTGCCAAGCACCAACTTGCGCCGCGAGCCGTGGACCGAGGGACGTTCCCTCCCGAGCCGATGCGCGCCCGGCCGCTCGGCGCGCCGGAGCTGGCGCGCAACGCCGCGGTCGCACGCGTCGTCGAAGCGTTCGGCCCCGACGCCGCCTACCTCGCGACGACCGGCAAGCTCGGCCGCGAGCTCTTCACGCTCGGCGACCGGAACAACCAGCTCTACAACGTCGGGTCGATGGGCTGCGTCTCCGCGATCGGACTCGGTGTGGCGCTGACGCGGCCCGAGCAGCGGGTCGTGGTCCTCGACGGCGATGGGTCACTACTCATGAAGCTGGGCGCGCTCGCGACCATCGGCCACTACGCACCCCGCGCTCTGGTGCATGTCGTGTTCGACAACGAGAAGCATGAGTCAACGGGCGGGCAGTCGACGGTGTCGTCGACGGTGTCGTTTGCCCGCATCGCAGCGGGCGCGGGATACCGCCACGCGTTCGAGGGGAGCACCGCCAACGACCTCGACGCAGCGCTCGACGAGATCCGCGATCTGGAAGGCCCGATCCTGGTCCATCAGAAGGTGGGGCTCGCGACCGACCCCGCTCTCGGCCGGCCCGACGTTCATCCAAGCGACGTCGCGCGGCGCTTCCGCACCTGGCTCGCCCGGGGAGACTCTCGATGAAAGCTATCCTCCTCGCCGCTGGACGCGGCTCCCGCCTCAAGGCCGATGAGCTTCCGAAGCCGCTGTGGGAAATCGGCCCCACCAGCCTCCAGGACCCGACTCCGATCTCGCTGCTCGAGCGGCAGATCCGCTGCCTCAAGGACGCCGGGATCGACGACATCGGCGTCATCGTCGGCTGGCGTCGCGACACGGTCATCGAGAGAGTCGCGCATCTGGGCGTCACGATCATCGAGAACCTGCACTCGGACATCTCCGCGTCCGGAACCAGTCACTCGTTCCAGTTCGCCGTCCGCTCGGAGTGGAACCCGCTCGACGGCACCGAGCCCGTGCTGCTCATGGACGGCGACCTCGCGTACGAACGCGACGTGCTGCGCGCCATCGTCGAAGTCCCGCCTGGACCGAGCCGGATGCTCATCTCCCCCCTCACGAGCAAAGACTCCGAAGAGGTCCGCGTCTACGGTCGCGACGGCCGTCCCGTCCTCCTCGGCAAAGGCCTCCGCACTCCGATCATCGACGGCCTCGACCTCCTCGGCGAAGCAACGGGGATCATCCGCTTCGAACCCGGCGACCATCCGTTTGTGCGGGAGATGCTCGACTGGCTCGTCGGGGTCCCGGGACAATCATCCGGCTTCGGCTACGCCCACATCGCCTCGGAGCACGAGGAACTCTCCCAGTACCTCATGACCCTCGGCCGCCTCGAAGCCCTCCCGGTCCCCGACGACCTCCTCTTCATGGAAGTGGACTTCCAGGAGGAGTTCGACGAACTGAGCGCGTCGATCTACCCGCGCATCCTCGACCGCGACTCGCGCGACTGAGCCTCTACCATTCGGTGCCGGGGGTTCGATCGGGCACGTCATGGTCGAACGACTCCTTCCGCTCGCGGCGCCGCTCGCGCAGCCGCTGTTTCTGCGGATGCAACTTCCACTGGAGGAACACGGCCAACCCCGCCAGGACGACGGCGATCACGGTCGCCTCGGCAACCGTGATGTGCATCAACCCTTTCAAGCTGACCTTCGCTTCCCACCCGTGCCCGTCGGCCGTGAGAATCCCGATCGTCAACGCGCCGACCGCGCCCCAGATGATCATCAAGAACACGATCACCTGCAGGTCTGGTTCTGTGCCGAGGCGCCGTCTGCGTCCGGATCTCATGAATGGCCATTCGGCCGCGCTGGCGACCATTTTGCTTCTTCACCGGGAGCGCGGACCTGGAGGTCTGCGCTCCGGGCGGCGTCACGGGACGACGATCTCGTGGGCACCCGAGATCGCGGGTCCCGACGTCCCGGCGCCGAACGCCTGCACGCGCAACGTCATGCCGGTCAGCGCGAGCGGGACTGTCGTGGTGACGGTGACGCCGTTGTTGGGGAAGGCCTGGAACGGGATCAGGATCACCGCGTTCGGGTCGACGTGGAGAGTCGGAATAAGGAACCCGGTGGTGGGTGGAAGCGAGGAGACGAACGCCTGAAAAGCGATGCTGACAGGTTGTCCGGTCATAGACGCAAGCGGTGAGAATACGTCCAGCGCCACGGTGTCACCGGGCTGCGCCAACTTGCTGCAGATCGTCCGGTTACCGCCACCGTTCACCTCCGACTCGACGGCCAGGTCGCCTCCGTTGCCGAGGAGGCAGAACTCGTCCGCACCGATGTCGATGCCCTGACCGATGAGGCGAGGGTCACCTTCCAGATCGATGGCGCCGACGAGGACGATCGTCGCGGGGTCACCGGTGTCGATAGCGGGTGATCCGGGCAGAAGCCGTAAGTCGGCCGTGGCGGGATCCCGGAACATCGGATCCGCACTCACGTTCCCCGCGCCCGGAGGCGCCCCGCCCGAAACCACGCAATACGAAGTGGTGATCCCGGGCTCGATCTCCCCGCTGGGGTTGTTCCACACGATGCAGTTCGTCATCGAAGACGCCCCGGCGACCGCGTACGCCGGAGGTGGACCGGGACACGGCGCTGCCTGGTTGCCGAAGAAGGTCGACGACGTGACAGTCCCGGCCGTCCACACGGCGGCGCCCAAGCCCGAAACACACCCGCCGAAACTGTAGCCCACGCCGGCCTGGTTGAAGGCGAAGGTGCAGCCGGTGACCTGCCCGGCGTTCAGGAACACCGCGCCTCCTCTGCCCGCCGGTCCGGTCACGTTGTATCCGGCCCCACCGTTGCCAGACGTGTTGTTCCTGAACTCGCAACGAGTGATGGTCGTGGCAACGGTCGTGCTGGTGGCGCAAATCGCCCCGCCCCGGCCCCCCGAGCCCCCGTAGGGATCGCCCGACGCGCCACTATTGGAGAAGTTGCCGGAGAAAGTGCAGTCCAGGAACGTCCCGCTCGCGAGGTAGACGGCGCCGCCGGATCCTCCGGAGCCGCCCGGGTAGATGAACCCACCGCCGGACGGAGCGCCGGCCAAGTTCAGGGTGAGCTCGCACCTTACGAACGTACATACGCCTTCTGCGGCGACCGCGCCGCCGTTCCCGCCTGATGCCATCTCCCCCGATCCCGCCCCGGGCGGGCATCCGAATGGCGAGACGCACGGCATCCCGAATCCGGCTCGATTCGCGTCAAAGGTGCAGTCCTCGAACGTCCCCGTGCTCAACGCGTCGACATACACCGCGCCGCCCCAGCCCCCCGTCGTCGCACTCGCCCCGGCGTTCCCCGCCTGATTGCCGGAGAACCGGCAGCTCCGAAAGACCGGCATCGACCCGGAGAACAAGGCGACCGCTCCGCCGTAGCCGCCGTCGGAGGTCGGGTCCGAACGTGCGGCATTCGCTTCGAAGTTGCAATCCTTGATCATCGGAGATGCTCCGAAGCAGCGGATTGCCCCGCCGCTCCTGGGGATCGTGGAGTTGCCGCCGCCCACAAGACCGTTGGTGAGCGTGAATCCCGTGAGACGTGACGCCGACGTCTCGCCGCTCTGAAACAAGACGCACCGGGCACCCATCTGGGCATCGATAACCGTCATCGTCGGCCCCATGGTCGAGCGCACCGTGATCGCCTTGCCCTGAAACGAGATGTCCGTCTCCACGTAGGTGCCCGGCGCGACCTCGACAATGTCGCCATTGTTGGCGGCGGTGATGGCAGCGGTGATCGTCGGAAAGACGCTCGGCACGGAGAGAATGGCCTGTCCGGACGCCAACGCAACGAGCGTCAAGCACGACAAGACAGCCAACAGCCAGCTGGTCATGATGGTCTTGGTTCCTGATACGCCGGCACTTATGGGGGGACTCCAGCCACCCTATCACGGCGGGTTCTGATCACGGGGTTTGGGACCTC
This sequence comes from Planctomycetota bacterium, assembly GCA_002687715.1. Classification (GTDB taxonomy): domain Bacteria; phylum Planctomycetota. The sequence goes on from NZBC01000233.1 coordinate 10,361, forward strand.
GGGCTGCTAGGATGGCTCCCCCCCCCAAGGAGTCGTCATGTTCCGGAACGCATTCATGTTGGCCGCCCTCTCGGCCGTAGCTCTCGTCTCTCCCGCCCAGAACCAGAGCGTCACGCTCGTAAGCGGTACGAGCGGGTTCATCGAGATTCCGCCAAGCCCGACGCTGGTCCCCCAAGGCGGGATCACGTTCGAAGCGTGGGTGACATACGACGAGACCACGCTGACCACCGGGTGGGTATGGCCGACGATCGCGCGAAAGAACATCTCGGCTCAGTCGGAGGACTGGATGATGCGTGTCGACGCCGCGCAGACCGCGAACCGCAACCTGAAGTGGCAGGTCCGCACGACGAACGGGAACGCGTCAGTGATCTGGGCATTCCAGGCGCAGGAGCTGGCGACCTGGACCCACGTCGCGGGCACGTACGACGGGACCATGCTGCGGATCTTCATCAACGGCACCGAGATGGTCGCGACTCCGGCCACGGGGATGATGGTCGATACGGGCAACACGCTCCGCATCGGCAAGGGCGACGATGCGGGCGCCGTCACCGAGACGTGGAACGGTCAGCTCGATGAGGTACGCCTGTGGCCGTTCGCCCGCTCGTCCGCCGAGATCCTCGCGACGATGGGTCAGGAGATCGTCGCTCTGCCGCCTGGGGCCAGCTCGTGGAATCTCAACGGCTCCTACCTCGATTCCTCGGGGTCGAACCACGGCATCGGCATGGGCATGATCGGGTTCAACTCGAACACCCTCACCCTCTCTCCGTACCCGCTGTCGGGCGGCACCATCTACGGCACGGCTTCGTCGAGCTGCACAACGCCCATCGATGCGACCTTCGGCTCGCTGCCGACAATCGGCAACGGGAGCTTCGCGCTTGTGTGCACCGGAGCTCCCGCGAACGCGGCGGGCCTGCTCGCGATCAGCGGAGCGAATCTCGTGAACCCGGTCAACGTCTTCGGCGTCGACGTCTGGATCGACACCGCAAGCCCCTCCGCGTTCCCGCTCCTTCCTGTGTTCGCGGACGGACTCGGCGTCGCCCGGTTCCCGATTGGACTGCCCAACAACACCGCGCTGCTCGGCCTCTTCGCGTACGCACAGTGGGCATGGAGCGATCCCTCGTGCGGTCCCGGAGGGATCACCGGGTCGAGCGCGCTCCAGTTGACGTTCCTGCCCTGATCGCGCGAGCCGGTCAGAGGATCGAGATTCGCAGCGCCGACGTCCACGTGACGCCGACGCCGTCCAGCGACACGGCCTGCCCCCACACCGTCACGCCCGTCGCATTGGGCGGGATCGGAAGCGGTACGTTGACGGGCGCCGTCCCGACGAGCGGGTAGAGGACGAACGGCGTCGTCAGATCGAGCCAGAGCCCGTTGAACGGAGTCACGAGGGCGCCGAGTGACAGGCCCAACAGACCGTTCAGGTTCATTGGTGCGGACGCGGCGACCGTGAGGGAGAATGTCGTCGCTCCGGTGACCGGCAACCCGACTGTGGTGCCCGTGGTCGGGAAGGCCCAGTCGATCGCGTAGCTCGGGCCGGAAGTGGAGCTGCCGACACGGACCGGGTCGGGGTTGATGTCGAGACCGGTCATTCGGCCCCACGCCAGTGTCGGCGGAATCGAGACGGGGACGGTCGAGCCCGTGGGGCCCATCCGGAACGGCGCTCCCGCGATGAACAGTCCGAAACCACCCGTCGCCTCCTCCCAAGCCGCACCGAAGAGGTCGGCCGCGTTCGTCGTGAACTGCGTGACCACGCCGGTCGATGGATCGACGTACCAGCCGGCGGGAACGCCGATCTGACCGATGCGCCCGACCGCGACCAGCCGCCCGGTCCCCGGATCGAACGCCATACCCGACACGATCCCGGGCAACAGTGAGACGGTCGTCACGGCGCCCGTGTTCGGGTCGATCGCGACGAGCTGGCTCCGGTACGCGAGCCACGGGAACTCGGCTACCCACACGGTGCCGTTGACCGGGTCGTGCGCAATCTGACTGGGCCAGCCGGTCGCGAACGGTGATGCCAGCGGTACGAGTCCCCCTCCGGGTGACCAGCGCCACACCTGCGCCTGGCCGGTGACTCCGGAGTACTCGACCGTCATGATGATGTCGCCCGATGACAGATACCGCACGTCGGTCATGACGGCCGCGAATGCGGTCGCCGGCACGGGAACGGTCGCCACGACGGTGTCCGCCGTCACATTGGTCCCGACCAATGTGAGCCGATGCAGATCGAGCGTCATCGTCGCTGGATCGATCGCCTCACCCACGTACAGCGTGGATGGATCGGCGATCGCCACGCACGACGCACCGACGTCGATCGTCGGCGCCGGACCGGTTCCCCCGGTGAGATCCGGGCCGAGTCCGCTGATCGGCAACGGATTCGGGATCAGCGGATCGTGGGTCCAGAGACCGCCGACCCCCCCGGACCCCGTTCCCGCACCCGGACGTCGGTGCGCAGTGACCCAGCGGCCAGGCTGGATCTGGCCGGGGAGCGAAACAACGAGCAACAGAACGACGAGCAGGACGCGCGCGATATGGCGAGGCATGGTGGGCCTTCTCCTCCGTCGCGACACGGGAACCGTTCGATTGTACGCGACCGGGGAAGCCACGCGGAAGCCTCTTCCGGGACCGCCGACCTCCAACTCCGCCGGGAACGCGGACCTGGAGGTTTGCGCTCCCGCCAGACCAGAGCGGACCTGAGCTCCGCACTCCATGCAACGCATGGTCCGTCGCGAGCTGGAAGAACGCTCCACTGCGAATCCCAGCTTCGCGGCCGGAGCGCGGACCTCCAGGTCCGGCCTGGGTAGTTCGCGTCGCGCCTCGATACAGACA
>NZBC01000234.1 GCA_002687715.1 Planctomycetota bacterium
AGAAGTCCGCGCCCAGCTCCTGCACGTCGACGACGAAACGCGGTACGGCCTGGGCACCGTCGAGCAGCACCGGAACGCCGCGTTCGTGGGCCAGGGCGATGATCTCCCGGACCGGGTTGATCGAACCCAGCGCGTTGGACACGTGGCTCACGGCCACGAGCCTGGTGCGCTCCGTGAGCAGGGTCTCGAAGACCTCCAGGTCGAGCTCGCCGGCGTCGTTGATCGGCGCGACGCGGAGCTGGGCGTCCTTCTCCCGGCACAGCATCTGCCAGGGCACGATGTTGGCGTGGTGCTCGAGATTGGTGATCAGGATCTCGTCGCCCGCGCCGACCTGGCTTCGCCCGAAGGTCGCGGCCACGAGGTTGATGGACTCGGTGGCATTGCGGGTGAAGACGATCTCCCGCGACTCGGCGGCGCCGAGGAACTGGCCCACCGCCGCGCGGGCCTGGTCGTGGATGCGGGTGGCTTCTTCCGACAGCTCGTAGACGCCGCGGTGGATGTTCGCGTAGTGGCTCGCGTAGGTGTCGCTGATCGCGTCGATCACCACCTGGGGCTTCTGGGCGCTGGCCGCGGTGTCGAGATAGACGAGTGGCTTGCCGCGATTGGTGCGGCGGAGGATCGGGAAGTCCCCGCGAACGGAATAGGGATCGAAGCTCACGGGCTCTCCCCGGCTCGCTCGAGCCGCTCGGAGAAGAGGGCCCCCACCGCTTCGGCGAGCGTGGGCTCCGGGAGCGCGGCGAGCACCTCCCCTGCGAAGCCACGGGTGAGCAGGGCTCGGGCTTCGTCCACGTCGATGCCTCGACTGCGCAGGTAGAAGAGTGCCTCCGGGTCGAGCCGCCCGATCGCGGAGCCGTGGCTGCACTTGACGTCGTCTGCGTAGATCTCGAGCTGGGGCTTGCTGTCGATCTCGGCGTCGTCCGAGAGCAGCAGGTTCGGGTTCGACTGCTGCGCTTCGGTCTTCTGGGCGTCCGGCCGGACCACCACCCGACCGCGGAAGACACCCTGGGATCGGCCCGCCAGGACACCCTTGTAGAGCTCGTCGCTCCTGCACTGCGGGACGGAGTGATCGATCCAGGTGTGGTTGTCGATCAGCTCTTCGCCGGTGCCGAGGTAGAGGCCCTTCATCGCGCACTCGGCCCCCTCGCCGACCAGGGTGACGACGAGGTCGTTGCGGACGAAGGCCCCGCCCAGGGTCAGGGTGTGGGTTCGCAGCCGACCGTCCCGCTCGACCCTCCCGGCCACGTGACCGGCGTGGAAGCTCCGCTTGCCCTGACGCTGGAGGACCACGAGGTCGAGGGAGGCATTGGCCCCGACCTCCACCTCGAGGACGGCATTGGCCAGGTGCGTGGTCTCTTCCAGGGAGACGTGATCGACGATCACGGTGCCTCGCGAGCCGGGTGCCGCCTCGATGAGCACCCGGGGATGGCTGGCGGCCGCTTCCGTCGCCTCGGCGAAGACGAGGTGCACCAAGCAAGGCGCCTCGCCCCTCAGCGTGACGCGGGCCCCGTCCTGGCAGAGAGCGCCATTCAGGCCCACGAAGGGGTGGCTCCTGGCCTCGGCGAGGGTGCCGAGCAGGGCGGGGGCTTCGGCGCTCTCGGCGAGGGCCGCGACCTCCCCTGCCCCCGCTCCGCCCGGGAGCCCGGCACGGTGGCGCCCGTCGACGAAGACGACGGGCTCGCAGCCGAAGACCGGCTCAGCCGCAGCCTCGAGGGAGCTCTGCTTCACGCCGATCGCGGCGGGCGCGTTCGTCCAGGCGATCTCGGCGAGCGGGGTCAGGCGGGTGTAGCGCCACTCCTCCTGCTTCGTGTCCGGCAAGCCCTGCTCGGCGAAGGCCTCGAGGCCCACCTCTCGCAGCAGGGCCAGCCCACCCGCAGGCGGCGCTTCCCCGGCCAGGGCCAGGAAGCGGTCGCGCGCCTCTTCGAGGATCCGGCTCACGGTGCTGCCGCTCCTTCGATCCAGCCGTAGCCCTTCTCTTCGAGCTCGAGGGCCAGCTCCTTGCCCCCGCTTCGCACGATGCGCCCCTCGGAGAGCACGTGCACCACGTCGGGCACGATGTAGTCGAGCAGGCGCTGGTAGTGGGTGATCACCAGCATCGAGCGCTCGGGGCTGCGCAAGTGATTCACGCCGTTCGCGACCACGCGCAGGGCGTCGATGTCCAGCCCTGAATCCGTCTCGTCGAGCACCATGAAGCTGGGCTCGAGGAGCAGCATCTGAAGCACCTCGTTGCGCTTCTTCTCGCCGCCCGAGAAGCCCTCGTTGATCGAGCGGCCCATCAGGTCCTTGGGCATCTCGACGATCTTCATCTTCTCCCTCACCACCGAGAGGAAGTCCATCGCGTCGAGCTCGTCTTCGCCGCGGGCCGTGCGGATCGCGTTGAGGGAGGCCTTCAGGAAGTAGTTGTTCGTGACTCCCGGGATCTCGACCGGGTACTGGAAGGCCTGGAAGATCCCCGCCCGGGCGCGATCTTCGGGTTCCATGGCGAGGAGGTCCTCGCCCCGGTAGAGGACGGAGCCCTCGGTCACCTCGAAGGAAGGACGACCCGAGAGCACGCCCGCGAGGGTGCTCTTGCCCGAGCCATTGGGGCCCATGATCGCGTGGACCTCGCCGGCACCGATGCTGAGGTCGATCCCCTTCAGGATCAGGGCGTCGCCCGCGCGGGCGTGGAGGTTCTTGATTTCCAACACCTAGCCCACGCTCCCTTCCAACGAGATGTCGAGCAGCTTCTGCGCTTCGACCGCGAATTCCATGGGAAGCTCCCGCAGCACCTCCTTGCAGAAGCCGTTCACGATCATGGAGATCGCGTCTTCCTCGGAGAGGCCCCGCTGCCGGCAATAGAAGAGCTGGTCCTCGCCGATCTTCGAGGTGGTGGCCTCGTGCTCGACGGTGGAGCTGGCGTTCTTCACCTCCAGGTAGGGGAAGGTGTGGGCGCCGCAGCGGTCGCCCAGGAGCAGGGAGTCGCACTGGCTGTAGTTGCGCGCGCCTTCGGCCCTGGGGCCGATGCGGACCAGCCCGCGGTAGCTCTGCTGCCCGCGCCCGGCCGAGATGCCCTTCGAGATGATCGTGCTCTTCGTGTTCTTGCCGAGGTGGATCATCTTGGTGCCGGTATCGGCCTGCTGCATGTTGTTGGTCAGCGCGACCGAGTAGAACTCGCCCACCGACTCGTCGCCCTGCAGCAGACAGCTCGGGTACTTCCAGGTGATCGCCGATCCGGTCTCGACCTGGGTCCAGGAGATCTTCGAGCGCCGGCCCCGGCAGGCGCCGCGCTTGGTGACGAAGTTGTAGATGCCGCCCTTGCCGTTCTTGTCGCCCGGGTACCAGTTCTGGACGGTGGAGTACTTGATCTCGGCGTCGTCCAGGGCGACCAGCTCGACCACGGCGGCGTGCAGCTGGTTCTCGTCGCGCATCGGAGCCGTGCATCCCTCGAGGTAGCTGACGTAGGAGCCCTCCTCGGCCACGATCAGGGTGCGCTCGAACTGCCCGGTCTCCTGGGCGTTGATGCGGAAGTAGGTGGAGAGCTCCATCGGGCAGCGCACGCCCGCCGGGATGTAGGCGAAGCTCCCGTCGCTGAAGACGGCGGAGTTCAACGCCGCGAAGAAGTTGTCCGAGTAGGGCACGACGGAGCCCAGATACTTCCGGACCAGCTCGGGGTGTTGCTTCACCGCGTCGGAGAAGGAACCGAAGAGGATGCCCTGCTTCGCGAGCTCCTCCTTGTAGGTGGTGGCGACCGAGACGCTGTCGAAGACCGCGTCGACGGCGACGCCCGCCAGTCGCTTCTGTTCGGCCAGCGGGATGCCCAGTTTGTCGTAGGTAGCCAGCAGCTCCGGGTCGACCTCGTCCAGGCTCTCGAGCTGCTTCTTCGGCTTGGGCGCCGCGTAGTAGTACATGTCCTGGAAGTCGATCTCGGGGTAGGAGACCTGGGCCCAGCTCGGGTGCTGGCCGCGGGCGAGCATCTGCTGGAAGCGCGCCAGGGCCTTGAGCCGCCACTCGAGCAGCCATTCGGGCTCGTCCTTCTTGGAGGAGATGATGCGCACGATCTCCTCGGACAGACCCTTGGGGATGCGCTCCGTCTCGATCTCCGTGACGAAGCCGTGCTCGTATTCGCGTTCGGCGAGATCTTCGAGGGTTTCCGGCATGGTCGTTGTTGGGGTCCTAGGCGAGGGCGAAGGTCGGCGTGTGGGTTGCACCCGTCGGCCCCCCGTCCTGGGCGAGATCGGCCAGGGTCACCTTGCGCAGCGTGGTCTGGATGGCCTGGTTGATGCGGTGCCAGGGCGTCTGGAGGTCGCAGTGGCTCTCCTGCCCGCACTCTCCCGCGCCTCCGACGCATTCCATCAGGACGATCGGGCCCTCGAGGGCTTCGATGATCTCCGCGACGCTCACACGCCCCGGTGCCCGCGCCAGCTGGTAGCCGCCGCGCGCGCCACGCTGGGAGACCAGAAGGTCCGCGCCGGAGAGCGATTTGAGCATCTTGCTCACCACCGGCAGCGGCAGCTCCGTCGCCTCCGCCATCTCCCGGGCGTTGAGGACGCAGCCCTCGTCCTCCCGCGCGAAGTGGACGAGCAGCACGATTCCGTAGTCGGTGAGCTTGCTGATTCGGAGCATGGCGGCCTGCCTGCTGGAAGGGGTCGGATGATATCGGACCGGTTCGGTCCCGTAAATATCGGACCACAGGGGTCCGATATCGAGCGCGATCTTGCCCCGCGGGGAGTCTCGGCCGGCGCTCCCGGAGCGCCTCGCGATTCCCGCCCTACGCGAAGCCCGCGCGAGCCGCCGCCGTTCTCAGGGCATCGATCAGTGCGCTCCCGGCCAACGACAGCTCGGCCGCGGCCGGGTAGATCACTCCCACCTCGGTGGGTGCCGCGTCCAGGTCGACGGGCAGCGCCCGTAGGCCCAGCGCCCCCCCGAAGATCGCCTGGGAGCGTGGAATCACTCCGAGCAGATGGGACGTGGCCACCGTGTACATCTGAAACGGAACGTCCTCGGACTCGAGGCGTGGTGTCAGCCCCGCCAGCCCGGCGTGAAGGACCGCGCGATCCACGTCGGCCCGGGTGGCCGATCCGGTCGGGGGCAGGAGCCAATCCCATGGGCCCAGCTCCGCAATCGACAGGGGCCCGCGGCGGCCCGCGAGCGGATGGGACCCGCTGGCGACCACGCACAGCTCTTCGCTGAAGATCCTCGTCTGTGTCATGGCAGGATGGCGCTCGCCCGGATCGGAGAGCGGACCGAGGACGAGGTCGATGTGTCCCGTCTCGAGTCTTGCGATGAGCTCGCGCTGCGGCCGGGCTTCCATGTACACGAGCGTTTCCGGGTGGGCGTTGCGCGTCGCGAGGATGGCCTCGGAGACCAGGGGCGCCGGAATGACCGGGACCACACCGAAGCGCACAGGCTCGGCGTCGGCATTGCGGAGCGCGTCGAGGTCGAGCAGCGTCCGCTGTGCCTCGGCTCGGATGACCGATGCGTGGCGCGCGACGGCGCGACCGAATCGGGTGGGCTCGACACCGCGGGGACCGCGCTCGAAGAGGCGGACGTCGAGAATCCGCTCCACCTCGCGCAGCGTGCGAGACAGCGCGGGCTGCGACGTGCCCAGCGCCTCCGCTGCGCTCCGCAGCGTTCCATGCTCGGCGATGGCCAGCACCGAGAGGAGCTGGTCTACGCGGACGTTCAGCCGCATCTCCGATTAGATATATCCAATCGATATCGTCATTCAAGCATTTGATATTAGACAGATATATCAAAGGCCTGTACAACGATCCCTCGGAAGGAAGGGGATCGTGAAGTTCGGAGTCTGGGATGCCGCCGTGATGACCTCCCCGGACCGGACGGCCTCGACGTGGCGCACCCCTGCGAGGGGCTCGATGTCCACCGGATCCTCGTACTGCGGCCGACCTTCGCCGTCGACGGGATCGGTCCGGCTCTCGAAGAAGAGCACGAACGCGTCATCGCGCGCCTGGAGGAGTGAGGATGCTCGAAGATCGTGAGACCGTCCGAAAGGACCTGTTGGCTGCCGTCGAGCGGGTTCGACCCGTCCTGGAGGAATCTGCGGTGGCCTCCGAGGAGGCTCGCTGCCTGCACGAGCCGGTGGTGAGGGCCCTGCACGCCGAGAAGCTCTTCCGCCTCTGCTGGCCTGCCGAGCTGGGGGGCTTCGAGGCCGACCCTCTCCTCGAGTTCGAGGTCGTCGCAGCCGTGGCGGGGGCCGACACCTCTGCGGGGGGGAACCTCGCCGTGGGGTCGACGCACACGGCGATGGTCGGCGCCTACGTCGCCCAGGAGGCCGCGGACTAGATCTTCGGTGGCGCCGTCGACGCCGTCGTCGCGGGGCAGCTCGCGCCCCTCGGCCGGGCACGTCGAGTCGAAGGGGGCCTCGTCGTCAGCGGCCGCCTGGGCTACGCGAGCGGTATCCACCAATCTGAGTGGGTGCTCGCGGGGTGTTCGGTCGAAACACCGGGTGACGCGCCGGCGGAGGCGCTGCAGGTGATGATCCCCAAGGCGAGCGTCGAGGTGCACGACACCTGGCACGTCGCGGGCCTGAAGGGCACCGGGAGCTGCGACTACTCCTTCGAGGAGGTGTTCGTGCCCGAGGGCTTCAGCTTCGCCTTCCCCAGTCCGGAGCCCCTCCGCGGAGGCTTCCGCTTCCGGCATTCGGTCGTGGCGCAGGTCGCGCCGGTCCACACCGGCTTCGCGATCGGGGCCGGACAGAGGGCGATCGACGAGATCGCCTCACTTGCCAGATCGAAGCAGCGCCTCGGGATGGGGAACTCCGTCGCCGATCGAGGTGCCTTCCAGCGCGATCTGGGGGCTGCCCAGGCAGCTCTCCGTGCGGCGCGCCTCTACGCCATCGATGCGATCGGCGAGATGGAATCCCTCAGTCGTTCGGGCTCCCCCTTGCCGGCGGAGCTGGCTGCGGAGCTGCACGTGGTGGCGGTCCATGCCACGCAGGCCGCGCTCGACGCCGCCACGATGGCCTTCCGTTACACCGGGGCGAGCGGTCTCTACTCGACGAATCCACTGCAGCGGCTGCTCCGTGACCTGTTGGCCGCTTCGCAGCATATCTTCGTGGCGGATGACCACCTGGAGGCCCTTGGCCGAAGGCTCGTCGAACGAGCGCCGGGCAACTAGAGGAGATCGGACCCCATGGATCAACGCGTGATCGGACAGAAGGACGTCCCCCACGTCGCCTCGGAAGATGGCAGCCAACGCGTCTGCTTCCTCATCGACCGGGGAAATTGTGGATCCGAACGAACGTCGGCCGGACTCTACTGGCTCGCCCCTGGCCAGGAGGGAACGCCCGATCTGCACCCATCGAGTGACGAGATCTACTACGTGGTCCAGGGGCGCGGAGCTCTGCAGCTCGACGAGGACCACCATGAGGTCGAGCAGGGCCAGGCGATCTTCGTCCCCGCCGGCACCCGCCACGTATCGCGCAACACCGGCGACGAGCCGCTCTGCTACTTCTTCGCCTACGTGCCGCGGCCGCCCGAGATGACCGACGAGCTGCCTCCGGGGTTCTCGATCGTCCCGCCCCTGCCTTCCTGAAGCTTCTCCACCGCCGGGAGGCGGGGGTGGCGCGGAATCCCTTCCGGGGGGCTCTCCGTAGGGTCTTGACACGAGGTCCACACCTACGCCTCACGCACGAACGCGGCTCGTTCTCCCGAGGGCGCTCGGGTCTTCCTCCGATCCAGGCGTCTCTCTCATCGGACGATAGAAGGGGCTCTGGCCTGGCCGTACACGTCGGCCGGCCCACCCAGCCCCCATGTAGGTTCCCATGGCCGAGACGGAGAGAGAGTACGAGCTGTCACTCGGGCGGATGACGAAGATCGGATCGGAGCTCCGGCGCCTCTGCGAGGGTTCCGCCACCGCGGACGAAGCGGCGAGCAAGGTCGTCCGCTGCCTCTACGAAGACCTCGTCGACGAAGAAGACGGTGAGAGACTCTGCACCCTCGTCCGCCTCTTCAAGACCCATCCCTATTCCCGGCTGGGTCCCGAGCTGCAGGGCTACACACGGGAGATCCTGGGCGAGCAGCCGCCCTTCCCGGAGATGAAGTGCCTCACGCTGCTCGCGACGGTCGGCGATCGACCCGAGTGGAATCGCCGAGAGGCTTCGGTCGGGCACAAGGCGATTCCTCTTCCGAGCGAGGATTTCGTCGGGCGCTTTCCCATGATTGCACAGCTGATCCACCAATTCGGCCTGGACACGAGCTCCGTCATCCGGCCGGCGCCGGAGATCCTCGTGGACATCGAGAGGCAGAGATTCAACGTCTTCCGGGTACCCGACGCCTTGACCAGCCCCCACATCCCCGCGAAGGAGGACTTCGTCATCCCCTTCGGCATTCGGTCCGCGCTCGGCTTCGGCGCCCTGCTTCCTTCGGGCAGCATGTTCGCCGTGATCATGTTCTGCCGCTTCCCCGTACCGGAGGCCACTGCGGACATGTTCGAGCCCATTGCCCTGAGCGTGAAGCTGGGCCTGCTGCCGCTCATGAACGAATCGATGTTCCCGGGCTAGGGCCTGCGACCTTTCGGAGATCGCAGCCCATGGACGAGAACCTGATCGGCAACGCATTGAAGTTCGTCGTCGACCGTCAGCCCGTAGTGCGACTGACCAGCGAGCTTCGCGGCGATGAGGTGGCGCTCGGCGTTCTCGACAACGGGATCGGGATCGATCCGGACTACGCGGAGCAGATCTTCCTGCCCTTCAAGCGACTCCATGGTCGCCGTGAGTATGCGGGTACGGGAATCGGCCTGGCGATCTGCCGCAAGGCCGTGGAGCGGTATCGGGGGCGGATCTGGGTGGAGTCGGAGCTCGGCAAGGGTGCCCACTTCCGCTTCGTGCTCAGCCGGGTCCTGGACGACAAACCGCCGGCGAGGTTGGCAGGTGATTTCGATGAATAGCCTCCGCGGCGAGCCGGTGGTCATCCTCCTGGCGGAGGACGATCCGGGCGATCAGAATCTCACCTGTCGAGCGCTGGCGAAGGCGAAGATCCGGAACGAGGTGCGCATCGTCCAGGACGGTGAGGAGGCCCTCGACTATCTCTTCCAACGCGGATGCTACTCCGACAGTTCGAAGGCACCGCGCCCGCACATCCTCCTCCTGGACCTCAACATGCCGAAGGTCGACGGCCGAGGTGTCTTGCTGGAGATCCGGAAGGATCCGCAGCTGCGCCGCCTGCCCGTCGTGGTCCTCACCACTTCGCGAGAGGAGGAGGACATTCTCCGAAGCTACGACCTGGGCGTGAACTCCTACATCAGCAAGCCGGTGGATATCGACGAGTTCTTCCGGGTGATCAACGTGCTCGGAGACTACTGGCTCCAGATCGTCGAGCTGCCACCGGAATGAGCCATGGCTAGAGATCATCTCACGATCCTGGCGGTCGACGATGACGCCGGAGATCTCAATCTCCTGCGACGCTACGTTGCAGAGATCAACGAATGGGACATCGAGTTCATCGCAGCCGAGTCCGCCGAGGCCGCCTTGCTCGAAGCTTCGCGTCGGCGGGTGGACCTGGTCTTCCTCGACTACTACCTCGGGGAAGGGAGCGGCCTCGACCTCCTCGCTCGCCTGATCGGCTCGCCCGACGCCACCTGCCACGCGGTGGTCATGATCACCGGTCAGGGCGATGAGGATCTCGCCGCTGCTGCCATCAAGGCCGGTGCCTGCGACTACATCCCGAAGCGACGTCTCGATGCCGAGGGCCTGCAACGAGCCATCCGAAGCGCGCTGGAGACGTCGAGGTTGCGACTGCAGCTGGAGGAGCAGCAGCGGGAGCTGGAACGCCTCGCCAGGGAAGACGACCTCACGGGCCTTCTCAACCGGCGCGCACTCCTCGAGTTCGTTGAGCGCGAAACACTGCGATCTCGACGCTACGGTTCCCCCCTTTGCCTGATGATGCTCGACCTCGACGAGTTCAAGGTGGTGAACGACACCTGCGGTCACGCAACGGGAGACGCCGTGCTGCGGGAGACCGCAGGACTGATCCGCGAATGGACTCGCGCGACGGACGTGCCGGGCCGCATTGGCGGCGACGAGTTCTGCATCCTCATGGTGGAGAGCCGACTGGAGGGAGCGATCGTCTATGGCGAACGCCTGTGCGGGGAGATCGCAGGTCGGAGCTTCCTCGACGGCGTGGGGAAACCGATCGCCGTGACCTGCAGCATCGGAATCGCGGAGCTCAGCGAAGAGGCGGTCGAGGCAGGTGATCTGATCGATCGGGCCGATCAGGCCCTCTACCATGCAAAGTCGGCCGGCCGCAACTGTGTGCGTGGCTGGCGCCGGAAAGAGGGGTAGAGCCGAGGCGCCCCGTCGCTCAGCGAGTGGTCCGCGTACGGCTCCGCCCTTTCGGGGAAGCGACCTGCATCCTGCAGTATCGAGGGACGGGCCTCTGCTCTTCGCAGCGCCGGGAGAATCCCTCGCGGGTCCAGATCGACAGCCAGAAGCCGAGCTCGGAACCCTGGATCGGACAGGCAGTCACCGAGAGCCCTTGCGACGCGAGCAGGGGCTCGTCGAGCTCGATGAATCGCGCCAGGGTGAAGCCCTTCTTCAGCGCGACGCGCGCGAGGACACGTCCCTCCCGCCGTACCGTCACGGCGGCCTTCCCGCCGATTCCCAGGTGCGTCCCCCCCGCGAGCCTGAGTCTCTCGTCGGCCGTTGGTTCGACGACGACACACTCGCCGGGAGCCAGTGAGCTCGATTCCAGCCGGAAGAGAGGCGCGTTCAGGGTCTCCGAGCTCCCCGGGTCGCCCTCCACCGAGCTTTCGGAGCCTCCATCGCCCCCCACGATGCGGTAGGTGAACGCAGTCACCTGCTCTGGAGGTCGCATGTCGTCGACCCGGAACAGGTGGACGCGCTTGCCCTTCCCGATCCGCTCCGGATACAGGCGCGTGAAGGCTGGATCCAGGTTCAGTGCTTCCCGCGTCTTCCAGGAGCAGAGCACGTAGTTCGCGTCGAAGTGCTCCTTGATCAGGCCGTAACGGTCGACGACCTCCTCGCCAAGCTCCGCCCTTGCCCGATGCTTCTCGGGGTGCGCCAGGGCCAGGAGATTCGGGTCCAGCATGTCCGAGAAACGCAGGTCGGGGCGGAAGTAGAAGACGTAGCCGCCCGTGGGCCAGCTGCAGCCCAGCACCTTCGGTCCGGGCTCACTGGCTCCGTCGATGGGCGCGGGGATCTCGTGCAGTGCCTTCTCGATCTCGGTGGCCCGGACGTAGACGGGCGTTCGTGCGGCATAGCTCGGAATCGCGCGCAAGGAGCCCACGGCGACTGGCAGGAGGAAGGCGGCGATCCACCAGGGGCTGCGTCGCACCAGCAGCGGGAAGGTCAAACCGGTGAGGAGCAGGGCCGTCGGGACGAAGTACTCGCCGGCACGCGGATTGACGAACACCATCGCCATCGTCAGGAGGCCGATTCCGAGGAGGATCAAGCGGGGCCTCGCCTGTTCGACGCTCGGCAGCTCCCGACGCAGCAGGGCAGCGCAGAGAGGCACCGCGCAGATCGCGTAG
>NZBC01000235.1 GCA_002687715.1 Planctomycetota bacterium
CGCGGACCTCCAGGTCCGCTCCGGGTCCGGATCCGGCGGCGCCGTCAGAGCGGACCTGGAGGTCCGCGCTCCCAGCAGAGCAGATTGCCTCACACGCTCTGGAGGTCCGCGCTCCCAGCAGAGCAGGTTGCTTCACAAGCTCTTCAAGTCGCGGTCGATAGGTTGCGGGGAAGGGGGAACCCCAATATCTTGGGGGTATCTGAGGTTGGGGACACCCTCGGGTGTTGCACTTGCGATCCGGTCCGAGTACTCTGGCCGCGGTAACGGGCGGCTCCTCTCTCTCGTCGCGTGACGGGAGTGAACTCCTACCGGACCTGGGGGCCGGCGCGCACATCTGACTGTCAATCGAAGACGTCATCCTCTCACCGGGGCTTGGTGGGAGGAGGAAGGTGAAGTCATGGCCGATATTGGCAAGTTCGTCGATCGTCGTCTCCATCCGGTCCGCGTGGCGTTGGGACTGATGAACCACGAACTCGAGCTCTCGCGCGGCGAGAGCGTCATCACGCTGGACCGGGAAGTCGTTCGGAGCCTCATCGAGACGATGTCGCTGTTCGTCGAGGACTTCGAGGTCAGCAACCGCGCGTTGCGCGACAACCAGCAGAAGAAGTTCGCCCAGGCGAGCGGTTCGAAGGTCGGCTGACCTTCCCCTTCCTCCGCGCTCGGCGGTCGACGTCGGCGCGGGGTCTCACCTGATGCGCCGCGAGTCCGAGAGAGGCGGGAGCCTCACGGCGGTGCTCCTCGCCGCCATCATCGTGTGGCTCCTCTTCCTTTGCGTCGATTTCGTGAAGGACCGAGTCGTGCGTTCGGGCCGGTTCCGCGTATCCGCGTCGCGCATCACGCTGGATGCGTCCCCGGGACGACTCTCGCCGCCGCTCGCGTCGATCCTCCGATCCGGTCCCGCGCCGCTCGATCATGAGCGTTCGATTCTCGATCCCCAGGTGCCGGACATGGTGCGCGAGCGGCTCGAGAAGCGGCCCTGGATCCGGCGCGTCAGGTCCGTGCGCCGCGAGTTTCCCGATCGCCTTCGGGTCCGAGTCGAGCTGCGGACACCGCTCGCGGTGGTGTGCGCTGGTCGGGAGCGCCTCCTCATCGACGACGAGGCCGTGGTCATCGCCTCGGACACCAGGTTGAAACCGCCGCGGCTCCCGTACGTGAGAACACCTGGCGCGCCGCTGCGCCTGGTTCCGCGCGACGGGCGGACATTTCCGGCCACCAGCGCGGTCCGCGAAGCGCTCTCCGTCCTCCGGGCGATCCGGGACTTGGGCGCCCACGCCGCCCTGGACACCCTGCGCATCGACGAGGTCATCGTGGGTTGGCCGGACCGCCGTCGTAGGTCCGGGGCAAGCGACGTTCGCCTCGTGTGCGACACCGGCCTCGAGATCCTCTGGGGCCGCGCCCCCGATTCCCAGCTGGGCCTGGTCGAACATCCGCCGGCGACGAAGCTCGACCTCCTGCAACGGGTGCAGCGCAAGCACCCGGGGCTGGTCGGGATCAAGCTGGTCGACTTGCGATTCCTCGAGCCCGAGTTCGAGAGGGCTCATTGACCTCGTGACGGGGGGTGCCAGGACTGCTTGCTACAGTCCTGGTCCATGAATGGGCTCATCACCCGCCTGATCCTCGCGTTCGTCGGGGCGTCGCTGACGTTTACCCTCCTGCCGTTGCTGGAGTCCGGGGGCGGTACGTCGCTGCTGGGAGCGGTGGATCGCGGCAAGAGCCTGGTCGTATACGCGGCGTTCCTCGTCGTCTTCGGAGTGTTCGTATTCCCGGGTTTCGTCTCGCGGGGACGGACCAGCGGCCTGTGGCCGTGGATGACCTTGGCCGGCTACCTGCTCGTGTTCGCAGGCATTCCACTCGTGTTCACGGCGTACATCAGCGGTGTCAGCGCTCCCGGGCTCATCTCGATTGCAGCACTGTGTGGGATTGCCCTCGGCGTGCCCTTGGTCGTCGCCCGGGTGCTACCGAGGTGGACGACCATCACGTGCCACGCCATCGGGGCGATCTTCCTGTTCGCGCTGCCCGGCGCTCTCCTCTATCTCGAAACGGTAGCGCGTCCGGTACCCGAGGCGCTCGTTCCCTGGTCGACGTTCCACTGGCTTCATCGAATCGCGACGCTTCGAGAGGTTCCCGATCCTTGGCCGTTCCTCGTCCTCGGGTCTGCGGTGTGGGTCGCAGCGGTGGTTCCTTTCGGCTGGAGCCGTCGTGCCGGCAAGACCGCGGTGCTCGTTGCATTGTTCGCCCTGACCGGCGGCGCGGCCGGCAACGCCGACTCCGTCGAGCGACTGGTCTCGCAACCAGGATCGGCCCACGTCGTGAGCCGGGCGGGCGGACGCGCCCGCGCCGGTATGCGGACGCCGTTGACGATCACGCTGCCGCGGGCCGACGGAGTCGCCCGCGTGTCCGCGGGGCTGGACATCCACGAGGTGCCGCGGGACGGCGTGCCCCATCGGGTGCTGATCACGATCGGGCGGGATGCGCGCCGGCTGCGCATCGAGACGGAGGGCGGCGCCGATGAGGTGCCCCTGCCCGTGACGCTCGTGCCGCCCGTGGTCGTACTCGCGGGTTGGCTCTTCGACGACGATGTTGCCGCGCGCGCCGCGGGAATGCGCGACGGCGTCCGGCTCGATCCCGCTGCCGTTCCGACGACACCCGGCTCGTTGGAAGCGTTCGACGTCCTGGTGATGACGGAGGAGCGGTTCGATACCGCGGCGGCCGAGGCGCGCGACGCCGTGCGGCGTTGGACGGCGCTCGGTCGGCGACTCGTGCTCACCGGCCCGTCGGCGACGCGGTCGCGCGCGCCACTGGGCCTCGGCGCCATCCATCGCGTCGCGATGGGGCAGGCGCCCGCGGCGTTCCCGCCCCCTCCGCCGCTACGGCCGTCCGCACTCGACGTCGAGTTGACGCAGACGTTCGCTCCGCCCGGTTGGCAGGAGATGGACCTGTCTGCACTCCTGCTCTTCGCGGTCATCTATCACGTGGCGTTCCTGCTCGCGTTCCTGCTCCCGATGTTCCTGGACTCGCGGAAGGCGCTCGGGGTGTACCTGGTGTCGGTCGGGTTCGTTGTCGCACTGGTGGCGGCGCTGGCGTGGAACGTGCTCGGGACGATCTTCCTCCGCGACAATCAGGTCTACACCCACGCCGTGACGCTGATGGTCGCGGGAGCTGGCGACGACCCGCGCCTGGTGTCGCGGCAGTTCCTCTGCTTCGCCTCGATGAGCTCGGAGAGCCGGGATCTCGCGTTCCCGGCGAGCGCCGACCTGACCGTTTACCGGGCCGGCGGGCCGACCCGTCGGGTCGTGTGGCGGCGCGATGCGCGGGAGGCGGTTCTCGACGGCGTCGACCTCGATCGGTTCGCAGGGAAGGTGGTCGTGCGGGCGGATCGCGACGACGCCATGCCGCTTCGGCTGGTGGGCGCCCCCGGCCAGGACGCGAAGCTCGATCTCCAGCCGGTCGACGACGCGCCGGACCCGCTCGGTGTGCGCGACGCTCGCATCTTGGCGGCATACTGGATCAGCGGTGGACGGCTTGCGCGCCGGTTCGAGATCCAGGGCCGGCGGCTCATCGACGCGGGGCCCGCCGGCTCCGATCCCATGTCCGGGGAGGTCCAGGTGTTCTTCCGTCGACTGGTCGGGCACTTCACCTCGCCGCTCCCCAGTTACCTCCTCGTTCACATGGAAGGCCTGGCCCGTCCGGACGACGATGGGGGATACCTGTGGAGCCGGGACCGGGGGGGCTATCTGGTCATCCCGGGGCCGCCCAGATAAGCGGTGTCACAACCCGTTGCTGATCAAGGGGTTGTCGCGTGGCCCAGTCGGACAGGACGGTTCGTTGATTCAACGGGACCCGGTGATATAGTCCTCCCCTTACGACCTAAGCCGATGAGTGCGGGGGAGATGCGTTCCCACAGGCCGCCTCGTCGCAGGGACGCCATGAAGACGACGTACAACGCCAAGCCCAGCGAGGTCGCCCACGCCTGGGTTCACTATGACGCCACCGACGCCGTGCTCGGACGCCTCGCGGTCGACATCGCGCGGCGGTTGATGGGCAAGCATCGCGCCATCTACACACCGCACGTGGACACCGGCGACTTCGTCGTCGTCACGCACTGCGAGAAGGTGAAGGTGACCGGACGCAAGGCCGAGCAGAAGGTGTACCGGCATCACACCGGCTACATCGGTCATCTCCGCGAGCTGACCTACGAGCGCGTCATGGAGCGTCACCCCGAACGCATACTCTCGCTCGCCGTCCGGCGCATGATGCCCAAGACCAAGCTGGGCCGAAAGATGTTCTCGAAGCTCAAGGTCTACGCCGGTGCGGAGCATCCGCATGAGGCGCAGAAGCCCGAGACCGTGACCCTCTGACCGGGAATTCGAACGTGACGGAAACCACATTCACCTACGGACTGGGTCGGCGGAAGCGCGCTGTGGCGCGGGTTCGCATTCGGCCGGGCAGCGGGACCACCTTGGTCAACGGGCGCGAGCTGAGCGACTACTTCCCGAGCAAGCAGTGGGTACGGGCGGCGTTGAAGCCTCTCGACGTCGTCGAGAAGCTCGACCACTTCGACATCATCGTGAACGCGCATGGTGGCGGCCTGACCGGTCAGTCCGAAGCGGTGGCGCTCGGCGTCGCGCGCGCTCTGGTCAAGATCGACCACGAGAGCTGGTACCAGCCGCTGCGTGAAGCAGGCCAGCTCACTCGCGATGCCCGCATCGTCGAGCGCCAGAAGTACGGCCTGCGCGGCGCCCGTCGCGCGTTCCAGTTCTCGAAGCGCTAGGTCGCTCAACCGGCCCGGTTCCCCACCGGGCCCCAACGATTTCCAGCCTGGAACCCGGGCCGGAGCGGATCACCTGGATCGGCTCTGGCCCGGCTTCATTTTCCGGTGGGGGCGCCGCGGACCCCAAGGGCTTCGTCGAGCTCACGGATCTCGGACGACCCAGGCCTCGTCGGCAGCCGCCCACGTCGCGGTCACCGGCACTCCGGCCCAGGCGACGACCAGCGCGGAGCCCTCGTCCGGGAACCCTGCGCGAGCCGGAAGCCACGCTCGGTCCGGCAGCGTCCGAAGGAGGAGGTCGACCAGTCGGTCGTTGCGGGCGCCGTGGTGCGGCAACACGAGCACGTCGCAAGACGGGGGATCACCGCGTTCGAGCAAGGCGCTCAATCCCGTCCCCTCGAGATCGCCGGGAATCAGGATGCGATGCGTGAGCGTCGAGCCGACGACGACGCGACTGTGGTCGTTGTCGTCGAGCATCGCGGCACTGGGGAGCGGCCACAGCACGTCGATGTCCGGGTGCACGCGACAACCGCGAACGAGTCGACGGGCGGTCCGGTGGACCGTCAGTCTTCGGTGCACGCGTGCCACGCCTCCCGCGTGATCGTCGTGCCCGTGCGTGACCACGAGCAGATCGATCTCGCGTGCGCCGGCGCCGAGCAGTCGATCCGCGACCCGCGCGCTGCGCGGCCCCGCGTCGACGAGGACGCGGCCGTGCGGGAGCACGAGTAGCGCGGCGGCGCCGCGGCCGGCGGGAAGGAGGTGAAACCCGTCGGCGGGTGGGGCAGGGACGAGAAGGGCGAGGCCGGCGGCGATCAACCACGGCGTGAGGGCGAGCGTCGCCTGACCGTGCGAGGCCCGCCACGCCAGAGCCACGAGTGCGACGCACGATAGCGCGACGGCGATCGGGTGTGGGCGCGCCACATCCATCGACGCTCCCGGGAGATGCTCGAGCCCCGTGACGACGGTGCGCAGGGCAGCCACGAGCGCTTCGGCGGCGATCACGAATGGAGGGAACGCGGGAACGATCGTCAGGAGGAGGGCGAGTCCGAGCAACGCCGGCAGGACTGGAGTGAGCAGCACGCTCGCGATCAGTGCGCCGGGCGTGGCGCGGTGGAAGAGCATGATGGTCACGGGGAGACTCGCGGCCGTCGCTACCACCGAGATGACGAGGATCTCACGCACCCGTTCCATCAGCGCGGCGCCCGGGCGCAGCAGGGTCAGCGCGCGCAGTGGGTCCTTCCGGTTCCGGTCGAGGAGAGGCACACCGATGAGCAGGATGCCGGCGTACGCGGAGAACGAAAGCAGGAAGCCGGCGCCGAGCAGGTCCGTCGGACGCCACACCCCGATCAACGTGGCCGCGAACAGGAGCTGCGCCAATGGTCGCTGGGGGCGCCGGAGGGCGCGGGCCCCCAACGCGCCGCTCACGAGGACGAGCGCGCGGGCCACGGGGGTTCGTAGTCCCGACACGGCTGCGTAGAGGAGGAGCGGAGGGAGGAGCAGGCGCGCCCGAACGCCCACCCACGGCCGGAGCATCGAGAGCAGGAGTGCCAGATGGAGTCCGGACACCGCGAAGAGGTGGAGCGTGCCCGTCTCGGCCAGGCGCTCCTGGAGCGGCCGTGGCAGTCGGTCGCCGAGCACGAGCGCGGTCAGGCACGCACGAGTTTCGGGATCGCGGATCTGAGCGAGGCGCTGCCGGGCTGCGCGGCGGACCTGCTCACAGAGCACCTCCGGTCGCCAGTCCGACGGTCGTTGGAGGACGACCATCGAGTCGGCGGACGTGACCCGCACGCGACGTCCACGAGCTTCGAGTCGGCCCCGGACCCGGATCCGGGTGCCCGGCCACAGCGGATCTTCCGACCGCGGGATCGTGAGTTGCATGCCGTCGGACAGGACCACCAGGGGCGGACCGCGCTCGGTCTCGAGAACGCGAGAGACGCTCCCCTCGATCGTGACCTGCAGCGAGCGCGGCCCCGGGGCCAGGGCGGCCGAAGTCGAGGCCGACGGATCAGGCGCGCCGCGGACGAGCGCGAGCGCGACTCCCGCGACCGTCGCGGCCACGATGTCCGGTCGCTGGAGCAGTACGCCGCGGACGACCGCGACGGTGACGACGGCGATCGCGGCGACGCCCGTTCCCAGGCCGGGCAGGAGCTGCGCCAGGAGACACGTGAGAAAGGCGGCCGCGAACGAGATCATCGCCCCCGATGATCACCCCGGTCCCAGCGCAACGCACGTCATCGACGCGGAACGTGGTCAGGTCGGCTGGGTTTCGGCTTGCGGCAAGGAGATGACGAATGTCGTGCCGCTGCCGATTTCGCTCTCGACCTCGATCGTGCCGTTGTGCTCCTGGATGATGCGCTTGCAGATGGCGAGGCCGAGCCCGGTTCCTCCGGTGCGCGTCGAGAAATACGGCTCGAACAGCCGGTGGTGATCCTCCGCCGGGATGCCGCACCCCGTGTCCTTCACCTCGATACGGACGCGGCCATCGGGAGCGAGGACAGTCCGGACGTCGAGGCGACCCCCGTCTTCCATCGCTTCCATCGCGTTGTTGAAGAGGTTCAGGAACACGCGACGGAACTCGTCCTTGTCGATCACGACCTTCAGGCCTTTCGGCGTCCGGATTCCGCAGCTCACGGAGACGTCGGTCTGCACGCGCGGCTGATAGACGCCCACCGCGGTCTCCACCAGCTCTGCGAGGTCATGGGGTTTCAGGTTGCGCTTGGGGAAGCTGGCGAACGCGGCGAAATCGGACGCGATCCGTCGAAGACCCTCGCACTGGTCGACGATGGTGTCGACGCTGTCGGAGAGGATCTCGTCGAACGCGGCGTGGCGATCCTCGTGGGCCTTTCTGAGCTGCTGCGCGGACAACATGATCGGGGTCAGGGGATTCTTGATCTCGTGGGCGACCTGTCGTGCCATCTCGCGCCAGGCGGCGTCCTTCTCGGCCTTGATGAGCCGCTGATTGCTCTCCTTCAGGTCCTCCGCCATCTTGTTGAACGAATCGGCGAGGACCGCGATCTCGTCGTTGGTGTGGATGTCGACGCGGGTGTCGAGATTGCCGCGGGCGACGGTCTCGGTGTAGGCGATGAGCCGCGTGATCGGCTCGGTGATCCGGTGACTGAACACCGCGGCGAGGAGGATCACGAGACCCGTCACGATGAGCGCGGCGATGATCATGAAGTCCCGCAGCGTATCCACGTCGGCGTAGATCTCCCCGCCGTTGATCCCGACCCCGACGGTCCACGAAAAGCCGCCATCGCTCTTGGCGCGGCAATGGGCGTACCCCGAGATCTTGCGCGTTCCGGGCGGGTACTCGTACTTGTAGGAACCGTACGCCGCCTTGCTCATCTGGTCGCGGAAGAGCCCGAGGTCGTGGTCATGCTCCAGGCTCGTTCCGAGCAACGAAGGCACCTTGTGGGCGATGATCGTGTCCCGCCCGTCGGCGAAGAGAAACGGGTATCCCGATGGATAGCGGGAGCCCTTGCGGCGCGGGTCGTCGGGGTCGGTGAAGCGTGTCGTCACCCGGTCGAGCGCGCCCTGGATGCGCTTCCAGGAGAACAGCCCGACGAGCGCGCCGAGCGGGCGGCGATTGTCGCGGTCGAGGATCGTGGCGGCGAAGCCGATCGCGTAGGCGCTCGCGTCCTCGGGGTAGCCTTCCGGCGGCGGCTCGCTGCGCGCGCGGGCGATGAGCGCGGAGCGATGCCAGTCCTGCGCCGAGACCGGGACCTCGGGGCGGGTCTCTGCGCCGGCCGGCGCCTTCAATCCGAGTTCGATCCACTCGCGGTCGTCCACGTTGGGGAGAATCTTGTTGAGGTACTTGCCATCCAGGGGGTCGACGCTGTCGACGGTGCTCTCGGCGAGGATGAACCCATCCGTGCGGACGATCATGAGCAGGTCGAGGTCCCACCGGTAGTTCCGGCGGCGCTCGAGGAAGTTCTTCAGGACGGATTCGTTGGCCGCGGTCGTCATGTGCTCTGCGAGCAGAGGATCGTCGGCCCAGCTCTGGATGATGTTCCGCATCCCGTCCACCTCGCGGTCGAGGTGAGCGGCGGTCTCGCGGGCCTGCCGCACGAGCCAGTACTCGATGACGGTCGACGTCATCTGGCTGCTCGCCTTCTCGTAGGTCCAGACCGAGAGGCCGATGAAGGGCAGGAGCCCGATCACCAGGAACACCGTGACGAGCTTGACGAAGATGCCGCGCGGTAGCCGCATGCCCTGAAGATCCTCCGCGTCCCGCTCCATCACCGAGGACGCGGCGGTTATCCTAACGACCATCCATGACGGAGGCGACGATGGGTGCGACACCCTGCTATCCCGGCAGCTTCGATCCGCTGACTCGCGGCCACCTCGACTTGATCGAGCGGGGTGTGGGCCTCTTTGGCCGCCTGACGGTGGCGATCGGGGTCAACACGGGCAAGACACCGATGTTCTCGGCGGAAGAGCGCGCGGCGATGGTCCGGGCCGAGGTTCAGCACCTCGGGGATCGCGTCGAGGTCGCGACGTTCGACGGGCTCGTGGTCGAGTTCTGCAAGCAGCGCGGCATCGGCGTCCTGTTGCGCGGCCTGCGCACGGTGTCCGACTTCGAATCCGAGATGGCGATGGCGTTCACCAACCGCCGGATGGAGCCCGACATCGAGACGGTCCTCGTGATGCCGTCCGAGGAGTTCGCCTTCGTGAGCAGCCGCCTCATCAAAGAGATCGCGCGGGCCGGTGGCGACCTTACTCCCTTCGTCCCGGCCGGAGTCGAGGCCGCTCTGAAGGCGCGGCTGGCCGACTCCGCTTGACCGGGGGCCGGGCGCGCCCTAGCGTCCTCGCATGGACAGCAACCTCGAACCCGTTTCGACCGATGGCGCCCCGGAGGCCATCGGTCCGTATTCGCAGGCCGTGATCTGCGGCGGCTGGATCCTGACCAGTGGCCAGATCGCCCTGGACCCGGCGACTCAGCTGATGGTCGACGGCGGCATCCAAGAGCAGACGCATCGCGTCTTCCAGAACCTCACTGCGGTGATGAACGCCGCCGGCTCCAGCCTTGCTGACGTCGCCCGTTGCACGGTCTACCTGAAAGACATGGGCGACTTCGCGGCGGTGAACGCGATCTACGCGGAGTACTTCTCGTCGCCCTATCCCGCACGCGCCACGATCCAGGCCGCGGCCCTCCCCAAAGACGCGCTCGTCGAGATCGACTGCATGGCCAAGGTCGGGCATCGTCGCTACGGTACGCGGTAGCCGCGCGACTACTTCCGCAGCGCGGCCGCCGTACGCTCGTGGTAGCGGGCGACTCGTGGGTGGAGCGCGGTCGCCGCTGCACGGTCGTGCCAGTCGGCGGCCGCGGCGCGATTGCCGAGGAGCAGGTCGAGCTGGGCGAGGGCGTCCATGAGGTCGGACTGGACGCGCGGCGTGTCAATCCAACCGATCAGCTTCTTGCGCTCGTCGCCGACGACTCTCACCGCGTCGCCGGTTCGCCCCGCTTGCTTGAGGAGGTTCGCGAGTTGCTGGACGATGAGGACGCGTTGGGGCGCCGGGAGCGTTCGGCGCAGCGCCTCTTCAAGGTGGGGGATCGCGTCGTGAGGGTGGCCGAGGGAAACCGCGACCATCGCTTCCTGACGTGGACCGAAGGCATCCCACCACCGGTCCTCGGTCTCGCGGCGCGCGATGGCGGCGAATGCGGTCATGAACGCCCGCGCCGCGTCCGTACGGCCCGATCGGCGGAGGATGCGCACGAGCATCTTTGCCGCGTCTTGATCGTGAGGTGCTGCGTCGAGGACCCGGCGTAGGTACGGCTCCGCGCGCTCGAGGAGCCGGGTGCGGGAGGCGTCGTCCGTCTCGGCATCGGCGCGGAGCATGATGAAGAGCCCGAGCCACTTCTGTCCCTCGTAGTGCTCAGGGACGTGGTCGACGACCCATCGCGCGTGGCCCTCGCCTTCCTCGACCAGGGGCCGGACGGGGGCAGCGCCCGGGGTGGCGGGTCGGGCGAGCTCGTAGAGGAACCCGGTGAGCTCGAGGCGGGCCATGTAGTCGTCCGGGTTCTTCTCGATGGCCGTGCGGAAGCGGCGCAGGGCTTCCGACTGCTCCGTCAGCGCGTCTTCGGGGCGTAGATCTCCGAGCGCCCACTGGCGCGCGCGTCGCGGGATTCCCGCGGATAGACGCCACGCGGCGGCCGAGTCCCCGGCGTCGCGCATCATCGCATCGGTCAGCGCGACGTCGGAGGCGAAGTCGCCTGCGCGCTTCAGGGACACGATCAGACAAATGAGGATCGTCGTCGAGAGGAGCAGGCTGCCGAGCCGTGGAAGCGCCGCGACGCCGATGACGATCGCGAGCGAGACGCCGGCCATCGGCAGGGCGAGGAACCGCTCCGCGAACGTCTCGCCGGTCCGGTAGACGAGGTTCAACACCGGCCCGAGCGGAAGGAGGAACAGGGCGAACGCGAACGTGCTCCGCAAGTCGTGCTTGCGCAAGCGCGCCACGATCAGCACCGCGAGCGCGAGCACGAAGGCACATGCGAGCACGCCCGGGCCTGAGGTCGGATCGTCGCGCTCATTCAACAGTGGCCACGGCCACACGATCAGCCGGAGGTAGTCCCCAAGGAAGCCGACTGCGGTGGGAATGCGCTCGAAGAAGGAGGTCCCCAGCAGCACCTGGTGGGCGTGTTGCGGCCCGATGCCTCCGATGACGGAAGACCGCCACGCGAACGCGACCAAGAGCGCGCCCCCGGTCATGGCCAGGTGCTTCACCCGGTCGCGGCGCTCGAGCTTCGGCAGGAGCACGATCAGGAACGGCAGGACCGCGCCCTGCTCTTTCGCGAAGAAGGAGAGCACGGCCAGTCCAGCAGCGAGCGGACCCCGGTACCCCCGGGCGCCTCCAGTCGCCACGGCGAGGCTCGCGAGCGCGAAGAGCGTCATCAGGCACTCCGCGCGTCCGCTGATCCAGAACACTGCCTCGCTTCGCGCCGGATGCACCACGAAGAGCGCCGACGCGACTCCGGCCGCGACCGGTCCGAAGCCGATTCCTCGCGCGAGGCGGAACAGCGCGATCCCGGCCAACGCGGCCAGGAGCAGATTCGTGACGTGGAAGAGCGAGGTCCCGTCCACGGTCGGTGGCGACCCGATCTGGTGCGAAAGCCAGCAGTCGATCCGCAAGGACAGCGTGGTCAGGGGGCGGTACAGCCCGAGGCGCTGCTCGGGCTGGAACGGCGCCCCGAACGTCAACGAGAGCGGCGTTGGCTCGGAGACGTGCGGGTTCAGGACCACGTACAGGACGTCGTCACGAATGAGCCCGCCGCCAAGGCACCGATGCCCCGCGATGAACACGAGCACGAACGGGAGCACGTAGGGGACGGCGCGACGCCACGTCATGACGAGGTTCCTGGCTCGGAGAAGCTCCTTGGACCGGAGGAGTTCCTGTCCGGAGCGGAGAATCCTGGCTCGGTGTACGCGCCCGCCCCCACCTCTCCGCTGGCCACCGGGCGCGCCAGACGATATCACCTGCTTCGGAACCCGCGTCATGATCCCGTGTCCCAAGTGCGAGACCGCCCTGAACGAGGGCACGCGACGGTGCCCGTTCTGCGGGACGCCGATGAGCCTGATCGGGTTTCGTCCCGACCCGGACCGGAAGCCGGACCCCATCGTCGACCCCATGCTCGAGCTCTTCACGCGGGACGAGGTGGTCGTTTTCTGTCCCGATTGCCGAGGCGAGTTTCTCGGCGGCAAGAAGGCGTGCCCGCGGTGCCGCAGGGCGACGCAGCGGGAGGTACGGAGCCGCTTCGAGGCGGCGTTGATCGCGCGTCCGTTGCGCGAGCTGGGTGACGACGTGGCGAGCGGGCCCCGCGAGGTTCCCCGGGACCTCGTCCGCATCAAGGTCGCTCGCGGGCTCGAAGAAGCGACGGCGTGCCTGAACGAGCTTCGCTTCGTCGGGCTCGACCCGTGGCCGGGCAGTGACTCGCTCGACCCGTTCGACGACCCCGAGACCATCGGGATCTACGTGCGCGCCCCCGATCGCGACGCGGCCGTGTATCTGGTGTCCGGGCTGCGTCCGAAAGACCCGCTCGACCGGCCGCCGACCGAAGATCCCGATCCCCGAATGGCCACGCTCGATCGCGCGCGCGGCTATCTCGAATTCGGGAAGTACGCGGATGCCCGACGCGCCCTCGAAGGACTCGGCGCCGACCCCGAGGCGATGGAGCTTCGCACCGAGACGTTGCTGCGTTCCGGACGGGTCCGGTTCGCCGAGCAGGAGGCGGAGCGGGCGGCCGCTGCGGCCGGACTCGCCGGCACCGTTCGTGGACGACTCCGTGCACAGGCGGGTCTGATGAAGGCGCTCGGTCATGACGGAACGCCCTTCGGCTCCGGGGCCGACCCGCAGGCTGCGATCCCCCTCCTCGCCCTCGCCGAGGAGGAAGCCCCTCGCGTGCTCGACATCGGCAAGGTGCATATCGAGGTCCTCGCCTACGTCCGAGATGAAGCCGGTCTCCGCGCTTCGTTGCGCCGACTGGAGCGCCTGAACCCGAACCTCATCAGCCGCGACGGCTGGTGGCGAGACCTGCGCGAGTCCCTTCGCTGATCCTTCGTATCCACGCCTCTTTCGGGCGGGGTCCGCTCCTCGGCACCCGGTGTCGATTCTTCACCGCCGCGGGAGTCAACGCTCCCACGGCGGGCGCCACCGACTCCATCCACGGGTTCGCCGCAGTGAGCAGATTGCCTCGCTGCGATGGTCTACTCCGAGATGGCGTGGCACGCGACCAGGGTGTCGTCCGCTACCGTGCGGAGCTCGGGTTTCTCCGTGTCGCAGCGCGCCTCTCGGAGCGGGCAGCGCGACGCGAAGGGGCAGCCGGGGGACACCGCATCGGGTGAGGGGGGATCACCGGGGAGTGGCGTGACGATGCGGGTGGCTTGCAGCGTTGGGTCGGGGACGGGGACGGCGTCCAGCAGGGCGCGGGTGTAGGGGTGGCGGGGGGTCGCGAGGAGGGTGGCCTTCGGAGCGACTTCCATCAGGGAACCGAGGTACATCACCGCGACCCGATGCGCGAGGCTGCGAACGACGGAGAGGTCGTGGGTGATGAAGAGCATGGCGAGGTCGAGGCGGGTCTGGAGGTCTCGCAGCAGCTCCAGTATCTGGGCGCGGAGCGAGACGTCGAGGGCGGAGACCGCCTCGTCGAGGATGAGCACGGCGGGGGAGGGGGCGAGCGCGCGCGCGATGCCAACTCGTTGTTTCTGCCCGCCCGAGAGTTCATGGGGGTAGCGGTGGCCCAGCGCGGGATCGAGTCCGACGGCGTCGAGGAGTGCGGTGACCCGGTCCTCGCGGTCGCGGCGGAGTCCGTGGACGCGGAGCGGCGCTGCGACCGACGTCGCGACGGTCATGCGCGGGTCGAGGGACGCGTCAGGATCCTGAAAGACGACCTGCAGGTGGCGGCGCGCGCGTCGCAGCGCTCCACGGGTGAGACGATCGAGGTCGCGGGGACCGTCGGGGGTGGTCAGGGTGATCCGCCCGGCGTCGGGTGGGCGCAGCATGAGGGCAGCGCGGGCGAGCGACGACTTCCCGCACCCGGACTCGCCGACGAGCGCGACGCACTCGCCGCGCTGCACGTCGAGGCTCACGCCGCGGACTGCGTGCACGGGGCGACCTCCGTGCACCGGGGGGTACGTCACGACGAGGTCGCGGATCGCGATCGCGACGTCCGTCATGCGGGAGTCCCCGGAGTCGTGACGGGGCAGGCCAACGCGCGCCGGCCGCCGCCGTGAGCGATGAGATCGGGCTCCGTCTTCGTGCAGGTATCGACGGCGTATTCGCACCGGTCGCGAAACGGGCAACCGGCAGGCAGGTTCCGCGGGTCGGGTGGGTGTCCGGGGATCGACGTGAGGGGGTCGCCCTGGGTCGACGGGATCGACTTGAGCAGACCGCGTGCGTACGGGTGGCGGGGATCGGCGAACAGGTCGGCGGCGGGCGCGCATTCGACGACGCGTCCCGCGTAGACGACGGCGACCTCATCGGCGAGCTCGGCCACGACGCCGAGGTCGTGGGTGATGAGCAGCAACGAGAGACCGCGCGTCTCGGCAAGGCGCCGGAACAGCGCGAGGATCTGCGCCTGGACGGTGACGTCGAGCGCCGTGGTGGGCTCGTCGGCGATCACGAGCTCCGGATCTCCGGCCAACGCCATCGCGATGAGCACGCGTTGCCGGAGGCCGCCGGACATCTGATGAGGGTAGGCGTGGACGCGGCCCTCCGGGTCGGGGATACCGACCTCGCGGAACAGCTCGATCACGCGGGTCCGAGCGGCCGAGGCTGACCCCGCGCGATGGAGGCGGACGGCCTCGTACACCTGGCGGCCCACCGAGTGGTATGGATTCAACGACGTCTGCGGGTCCTGGAACACCATGGCCACGCGTCCGCCGCGAACCGTCCGGGCGAAGCGTCCGCCGTGGGCGAGGAGGTCCGACCCTTCGAAGATCGCCGATCCCCCGACGGTGGCAGACCGGGGGAGCAGCCCCAGCAGCGCGAGTGCCGTCGC
>NZBC01000236.1 GCA_002687715.1 Planctomycetota bacterium
CCGACAAGCCCAAGCTCGACCCCGGGAGCGACGCCGTCCTCGGCATCCTCGACGGCAAGGCGCCGCTGCGCGTCGAGGCGCACTGGAAGGA
The DNA here is from genome assembly GCA_002687715.1 of Planctomycetota bacterium. Taxonomy (GTDB): domain Bacteria; phylum Planctomycetota. The sequence continues at coordinate 92 of NZBC01000236.1, forward strand.
GGACATCCTCGCCGTTCTCGGCATTGCGAAGGCCAAGAAGGTCCGCTGTGTCCTGCTCGGCGCGTCCGAGGCGTGGCGTTGCATCGACGAGATCAAAGAGGTGGGCGCCATGGTCGTGCTCGGCCCGGCGCAGCGCTTCGGCGGCAACCGGCTCGATGCGCTGCGCGCCCGCTCCGACGTGGCGCGGCTGTTGGCTGAGGCCGACGTCCCGATCGCGTTCATGACGGCGGGGGCGGTCGGCTATCGATACGACTGCGCCCCGTTGCTGGCCGCGCTGGCCGTTTCCGAGGGACTCTCCGAAGCCGACGCCCTGCGCGCGCTCACGACGGGTGCCGCGAAGATCATGGGGATGGAGAAGCACCTCGGCCGGCTCGCCACGGGCCACCGTGCCGCGGTCCAGATCCTCACCGGCCGACCTTTCGATCCCGAGACCAGCGTTGATCGCATGGTCATCGGCGATCGGGTGATCGACGTCGCGGAGGGGACCCGATGAATCCGCGCATCGTGATCGCCCTCGTCATCGCATTCCCGTTCGTGTTGGAGGCGACGTGGGCGCAGGACGATCTCGTCATCCGCGCCGGCCGTGTCGATGGGCTCGAGGGCGCGGCCATCGTCGACGGTGAAGTGCTGATGCGCGGCGGCAAGATCGTCGCGGTCGGCAAACGCGTCGAGACCCCCGAAGGGACCCGTCGCCTCGTCTTCCCGGACGCCGTGATCGTGCCGGGCTTCGTCGACGGCGGCGCGCACGTCGGGGTCGCACAATACCGCGACGAATCGACGTCCAACGTCAACCCGTCGCTGCGGATCGCCGACGCCCTCGATACGGCTGACGAGACGATCGCGAAGGCGCGTCGCGCCGGGATCACGACGTTTCACCTCATGCCGGGCGACGCGGAGGTCATTGGTGGCCGCACCGCCGTGGTCAAGGTCGCGTCAGACGAACGGGTGACGTGGCTGCGGCGCGAGGCGTACCTCAAATGCTCGCTGGCTCCCGGCGCGTGGAGGCGGGGCCGTGCTCCGACCCACGTCATGGGCGGCGTCGAGCTGCTCGAGCAGTGGAAGGACGATGCCGCGCTCCGCCCGTTCTGGGCCGACCGGTGCTTCGTGGCCGCTTTCACCTCGCGTGAGGTCGACGTCGTGTCGCGGTTGCAGAAGCGTTGCGGCCTGAAGCCCCTTCTGCTCGCCAACTCGTCGATGCTCCCGCACGTCGGGCGGGTGCGGGCGACGACTCGGGGTGTGATCCTCGACCCGCTGCTGCCGTCGCTCTCCGATCGCTGGCGTCGGACGCCGGCCGCGTTGGCCAAGGCCGGAGTGAAGTTCGGCTTCGCGTCGCGGGCGGGCGCGCGTCCCGCGGCGGGCCTGCGCTTGTCGTCTGTCGTCGCACGCATGGCCGGCCTCTCGGCCGACGATGCCCTGAGCGCGATCACGCTGTGGCCGGCCCAGCTGCTCGGCGTGGACGATCGCGTCGGGAGTCTAGCCCGCGGCAAGGACGCCGACCTTGTCGTTCTGACCCATCACCCCTCGGATCCGCGCGCCCGGGTGCGCTGCGTGGTCCAGGGAGGCCGGGTGGTCCATCATCCGAAATCCGTAACCTTGGATTCAGCGAAATGACCAAGCTGCTTCTCACACTGCTGATCGCCGTGCAGGGCACGGGGCTCCCGTCCGGAGCCCTCGAGTCGAACGGCGCGCCAGATCTCGTCATCAAGGCCAGCCGGGTGCTGGTCGGGAACGGTGACGTTCTCGAGGACGCGATCATCCACGTCCGCGACGGCAAGATCGTCGCCGTGGGCAAGGGGATCGCGATCCCCGCCGACGCCCGAATCCTGGACCTCGAGGGATCCACGGTGATGCCGGGGATGGTGGAGAGCCTCGCATCCGCTGGACTGCCCGGGGGATCGGCCGAGAACGAGGAGGGACGCGAGCACACGGCGTCGCTCCGGATCTCCCAGGCCATCGACGCCCATCACGCGTCCCTCACGCGCAAGCGCAACGAGGGCGTGACGTCGTTGGCCGTGCATCCCGGGGGCCGCAACGTCACTGGAGGCGTCGTCTGTTGGGTGAAGCCTCGTGGGGCGGCCGGTGCAGACCTCGTCGCGCGCGACGACATCGCGTTGCGCATCTCGCTCGGTCGCGATCCGGCGGCGGGACACGGCGGCGGGCGCGGTCGGGGTGGTTCGGCGCTGCTCAAACGGCGTCCCAACTCGCGCATGAGCACGCTCTTCGAGGTGCGCCAGCAGTTGCAGCGCGCGGTGACCTACGGTCGTCGTCGCGAGCGCGACCCGGAGATTCCCCCCAACCCCGACTACGACCTGACGCTGCGCGCTCTCGCCGGGAAGATCCCCGTGTACTGGCTGGCTCGGTCTGAGAACGACATCCGCGCCGCGCTGCGGATCGCGGCCGAGTTCGGGATCACTCGCAACGTGATCCTCGAGGGTCACCAGGCCGATCGCTGTGCAGCGGAGCTGTCGGCCGCGAAGGTGCCGGTATTCGTCGGTCCACTCTTCCACCCCCAGTACCGCGGCGGCGGTCGGCGACCGTCCGCAGCCGACGAGCCCGTCATCGATCCGCTGCAGCACGCTCATCTTCACGACCACGACCACGAACCCGTGAAGGAGGTGTGTCTCCTCGGGTGCGACAAGGACCACGAGCACGTGACTTGCGGCAACCCGGACCACGTCCACGACGAGACCTGGCTGACCTGTCTCGGGCACGACTGCTGCGCGATGGGCGGCTACGCGCCGCCGACCGACGTCCACTATCCCGCGTTCACGGCGCTTCACCTGTGGAAGACCGGCGTCGATTGCGCATTCGCCCGCGGCGGTGACCGCGACGGCGAGCGCCTTCTCGACTTCGCCCGGTTTGCCGTTCGCCACGGACTTCCGGCGCCTCGGGCGATCCAGATGGTGACGCTCGATCCGGCCCGCATCCTCGGGATCGACGATCGCGTCGGCTCGATCGCCGTCGGCAAGGACGCCGACCTCGTCGTCTTCAACGGCGATCCCCTCGCTCCAACCAGCGCCGTCACCCTCGTGGTGATCGATGGCGAGATCGTCCGAGACCAGAAGGAGAAGACGCGGTGAGCTTGCGATCTCTCGTCCTCGTAGTCCTGATCATCGGCGGAGCGGCCCTCGGCCCCGTCGCCGCCCAGAACCTCCTGGTTACGAACGCCCGCGTCATCACGATGGCTGGCGACGATCTGCCGCAGGGCAACGTCCTGATCAAGGACGGCAAGGTCGTCGCCGTCGGCGTCGACGTCTCGGCCCCCGGCGTGCCCACGCTGGACGCCAAGGGCAAGGTCGTCATGCCCGGGTTCGTCCTCGCGGATACCCAGGGCGGGCTCTCCCGGCCGAACGAGATGATGCCGATCACGCCGTACGTCTCCGTACTCGACGCGATCGACGCAGGGAAGCCGTTCTTCGAGGACAGCCTGCGCGATGGTCATCTCACGCTGTGCATCATGCCTGGTGATCGCGCCGCGATCGCGGGCGTCGGCCGCGTCGTGAGACCGTGGGGTCTGACGGTCGAGTCGATGACCATCGACAAGGACCCGGGCATGCGCATGTCCATGGCGCCGACGGCGGGCAACCGCGCGGCGTGGATCGCCCGCATTCGGGCGTCGTTCGAGGACGCCAGGCGCCACCTCGAGAAGAAGAAGCGTGGCGAGCAGAAGCCCGGAGAGAAGACCGGCACCCTGACGCTCGACCTGAAGGCGATGGGCGTCGAGAAGCGTCGCGTCGCGATGTCGCGGATGCTCGAGGGCGAGCTCCAGGCGTGGGTCAACTGCGCCACTGCCGGCGATGTCGTGCAGGCGCTGCGCCTCGCCAAGGAGTTCGGGCTGAAGATGAAGCTGGTGCTCGGCCCCGGCACCTGGCGCGCCGCGGATCTCGTCAAGAAGTCGGGCCTGCCCGTCATCCTCAAGGCATCGGTCATCCTGCGTGAGACCGATCCCGATAGTGGCAAGGAGGTCGAACGCAACCTCGCGAAGATCCTCCACGACAAGGGCGTGAAGTTCGCGATCACGACTGACACGACCACGTTCGGCCGCCGCTACCTCTGGTATCAGGCGGCCTGTCTCGTCCGCTACGGCTTGCCGCGCCAGGACGCGCTCGCCGCGATCACGACGACGCCGGCGAAGATCATCGGGCTCGGCGATCGCAAGGGATCGCTCGCGAAGGACAAGGACGGCGATCTGCTCGTGTTTACGAGCGACCCGTTGTCCGGACGGGCGTGGGTTGACCAGGCCGTGATCGGCGGCCGGATCGTCTACGAGCGTAAGAACGATCCGCGCCTGGCCGAGATCTTCGGGAACGGGGCGAAGTAGATGCGGATCCTGCTTGCGTTCGCGCTCCTGTGGCCTTCCCACGTCGAGGTCTCGCGCTCCCACCCGGTGAACGACGACGATCGCCTCATCGTCGTCCGCGGCCAGCGGTGCTTCACCGGGCTCCGGTGGGCCGACGACAAGTGCATCTTCATCAAGGGCGGGAAGATCACCGCGGTCGTCTCGCGGAGCGAGGCGAAGATCCCGTCCGACGCGCGTGTCATCGACCTCGGGGAGACGTGGGTACTGCCCGGACTCGTTCACGCGAACACGGCCACGCTTGCGCCCATGCCGGCCGACCGGGAATCGGTGCGGCCCCAGGTTCGCGCGGCCGATGCCTACGACCCGTTCATCCCGCGGCGTTCGCTCGAAGCGTCGGGGATCACGAGTGCGTACCTGACCCCGGGCTCCAACCGGCTGGTTCCGGGGGCGGGTTCGATCGTGCGTGTCGGCGCCGATCCGCTCGAAGCGATCGTCGTCGAGCAGGCGTCGCTTCACGCCGTCGTGACGCCGGAGGCCTACAACCCGCCCGACATCTACGATCCGTCGGTCCCGCCGGGGCCGGATGCGGGCACGCTGATCAAGCGTCGTCAGTTTCCACACAGCCGGGCGGGGGCATTCGCTGCTCTCCGTTCACTGTTCGACAAGGCGAAGGCCGTGAAGGAAGGTCGGGCAGTGCCGGCGATCAACATCCCCGGCGATCCCGACGTGCGCTCGTTCGTGAAGGTGCTCGAGGGCAAGCTCGGCCTGAGAGTGCGCGCTGAGCGGGCCTCGGACATCCGCGCCGTTTGCGGTATCGCGAAGGACTACGGTGTCCGCCTCGTCATCGAGGGCGGAACCGAAGCCTGGCGCGTCGTGCCGGCGTTGAAGGACGCCAAGGCCGGGGTCGTGCTCCGTGTCGGCAAGCCGCCGTCGGGGCAGCAGGCCGCGCCTGCGCCGTTCGCGAACCAGCGCGGGAAGCCCCACTGGAACGCGGCGGGGATCCTCCTGAACGCTGGCGTTCAAGTCGCGTTGGTTCCGCCCGTCACTGGAGCGCCCGGCGATCTGCTGTGGTGGGCGAACCACGCGCTGACGACGGGCACCCAATCCGACCTCTGTCGTGAAACCGACGTCCTTCGTGCCGTCACGTCGACCGCGGCCGAGCTGCTCGGCATCGGGGCGACGGCGGGGTCCATTGCGGTCGGCCGCCAGGCGGACCTCTGCATCTACGACCGCTCGCCGATGCAGCCCGACGCGCGGCCCGTCATCGTCCTGTCGGGCGGAAAGGTCATTCACGACCTGACGAAGAGGAAGGATCGTCCCATCGCGATCCATGCCAAGACCATCCACACGGCGACCGGTGACGTCATCAAGAACGGTGTGGTCGTCATTCGCAACGGCAAGATCACCGCGGTCGGCGCGGACGCGTTCGTGCCCGCCGGCGCGCGTCGGGTCGAGGCGGATACGGTGGCGCCCGGGTTCATCGACGTCGGTGGGCAGCTCGGCCTGAGGACGGTCCGCGACCTCGGCGTCGGGGGCACCGCGAAGGGGACCCCGCTGCCGGCATCCGGCCTCGACAAGTCCCCAGCCTCGCTCTTCGACCCCACGTTCCCGGACGTCCGGGCCGCAGCGGAGAGCGGAGTCACGACCGTTGCCCTGACCCGAAGTGGTGGCCGTCAGGTCTCGGGTGTGCTCTCGGTCGTGAAGACGTCGGGCCGCGATGTCGAAGAGAGCGTCGTGCGCGACGTCGGCGGCGTGCTCTTCGACTACTCGCGCGTCGCGAACACCAAGTCCGAGATCGACAAGTTCCGACGTCAACTCCAGGCCGGCAAGAAGTACGCGGACTCCTGGAAGAAGTACGACAAGGACCTCGCGAAGTGGAAGAAGGAGAACCCCGACCAGGCGAAGGCGCTCCCCAAGCGGCGCGTCGGCAAGGTGAAGGTCCCCGCGCCCTTCGATCCGCTCACGGGTGTCTGGGAGGGCTCGTTGTTCGGCCCCGAGATCACGGGTGATGGCGCGGTCGAGGTGTCGATGACTCTCGTCGACGACAAGGTGTCGGGCACCATCAAGACCGAGGCGCTCGGGGACGATGCGCGCAAGTTCGAAGGCAAGTACGAGAACGACAGACTGACCTTCACGCTCAAGATCGACGGCGCCGAGAACAAGTTCGAAGGCACGCCGTTGCGCGATCAGCTCACCCTGACGTGGAAGCGAGACGACGCCTTCCGCGCGTTCGGGCAGGTGCAGCGCACCAGCACGGTGGCGACGCACCCGACGGGCGAGAAGAAGAAGGACGGCAAGGCCGACACCAAGGACGGGAAACCCAAGGACGGGAAACCCAAGGATGCGAAGTCCAAGGACGGAGAATCCAAGGATGGGAAGTCCAAGTCGTCCGACAAGAAGAAGGGCCCGCCCAAGGCGCCACGAAAGGTCGCAGCCAGCGAGCCGTACCGCGCGTTGCTCCAGGCCAAGATCCCGCTGTTCATCGGCCTCGGTGACGAGCAGCAGGCCCGACAGATTCTCGGGATCCTGCGCAACGAGTTCGAGGTGACGACGGTCGTGATCTCGCCCAATCTGGTGCCCAGGCTCCTCGATCGCATGGCGGATCTCGATGTGGGTTTTTCCCCGACGGGCAATCCCGTGCGCACCGTGAAGGGGAAGCGCATCGTCGCGACCCGGGTCGCGATAGAGAAGGAGATCCCGGTCGCGATTCGATCCGGCTTCGGCGGCGATAGCCGCACGCTGTACGCCGCGGCGTCGCACTCGGTGCGCCATGGCGTCCGCCGCGATGACGCACTCAAGACGATCACCCGCTGGAGCGCGATGATCCTCAATCTTCACGATCGGGTCGGTGCCGTGAAGGCCGGGTTCGACGCTGACCTCGTCCTCATCGATGGGTCGCTGTTCGCTCCGGGGAGCCGGGTGCGGCGGGTGATGATCGACGGCCGGTTCCTGAGCGAGGGTGGGGGAGAGACCCGATGAGAGGCGTTCGAATCCTGATCGCCGTGATCTTCCTGGTTGGACTCGTCGTCGCCCAGGCCAAGCGAGACGCAGGCGGCCGCTTCGCCATCACCGGCGGCACCGTCTTCACGATGGCCGGGCCGCCCATCACCAGTGGCGTCGTCCTGGTCAAGGACAAGAAGATCGAGAAGGTCGGGGCGGCGGACCAGGTGGCCGTGCCGGAGGGCTACACGGTCATCGATGCCAAGGGCCACTGGGTCGTCCCGGGCTTCGTCGAACTCCATAATCACACTCTCGGCACCGACCTGCACGACAACGTGTTCCAGGTGAACCCGGAGCTGCGGGTGCTCGACAATGTCCAGATGGAAGGACCCGCGTCGCGGATTGCCGTGGCTGGTGGCGTCACCTCGGCCCTGATCATCCCGGGATCGGGCTCCAACATGGGTGGCTTCGGTGTCATCGTGAAGACGGCGGGTAGGCATCCGAAGGACGTGGTGGTCAAGTTCCCAGGTGCGCTGAAGATCGCGCAGGCGGGCAACCCCGAGCAGTACGACGGCGACCTCGGCCATACCGTCATGGGTATGAACTGGATGATCCGGAACGTGCTCTCCGAAGGGAAGGCGTACCACGAGGCGTGGAACGCCTTCGAGAAGGGCAAGACGAAGATCGAGCCTGATCGCGACCCGCGGTACGAGTACATGCGAGGGTTGTTCCGCGGCGAGTATCCCTGTGCCGTACACACGCAGCAGGTGCAAGTCGTGCAGTCGTCGATGCGCATCCTCCACGACGAGCTCGGGCTGAAGATGGTGGTCGACCATGGCACCTTCGACGGCTACCTCAACGCGCCGGAGATCGCCAAGCGCAGCATCCCCGTCGCCAACGGTCCCCGTCAGTTCTGGTACGACCGCCGGCAGGGACGCATGATCGGGCTGACCGCCGCGTGGTACTGGCTCGGCGTTGGCGACGACCGGATCGGCATCAATACGGACTCTCCGGGAGTGCCGCAGGAGGAGCTCTTCTACCAGGGGACGTGGTCGATCCGGATGGGGCTTCCCGAGAGCGTGGCGTTGCGCGCACTGACCATCAACGCGGCCCGCATGCTCATGGTCGCGGACCGGCTCGGCTCGCTCGAGCCCGGCAAGGACGCCGATATCGCAATCTGGACGGGCGACCCATTCGATCCGCGCTCGCGGACCCAGGTCGTGCTCGTGAGTGGAAAGGTGGCTTATGACGCCGACCGCGATGGCATTCGTTTCTAGGCTCGCGCTCCTCGCGCTCCTTGCGCTGCAGCTCTGCGGGCTCGGTTTGCCTGCGCAGGAGAAGCCGAAGGCCGACGAAAAGAAGTCGCCTATCGACAAGGACGGCGGTCCGGTCACGGCGATCAACGTCGGACGCGCGGTCACCGTGTCGGGGGGCACCATCAAGGACGCGGTGATCCTCATCCAGGACGGCAAGATCAAGGCGATCGGCAAGGCGTCCGAGATCGACGTGCCACCGACGGCGAAGATCGTGGACCGCACCTCGCAGGTCGCGCTCCCCGGGTTCGTGAACCCGGCGTCGCTCAGCTACACGGCGGGGCGCCGTTTCACTGCGCAAGGTCGCGGGGCCGGCAACAAGAAGGTGTCCGACGGCGTCCGTCCGAAACGGAGTCAGTCGAAGGCCCTCGCGAAGGCGGGCATCACGACCGCGTGCGTCATCCCGAGCGGTGGCGGACTGGCTGGCCTCGGCTGTCTCGTCCGCCCGGCGGCGGACGGCGAGGACCCGCTCGAGCTCTCCGACGTCCTGCGCGAGGACAAAGTGGTCCTGACGATGGGCTTCGAGACGGGCACAGCCTCGAAGAAGACGTGGACCGAGAGCCTCGACAAGGCGCGCAAGTACCTCACCGACCTCGCCGCCTACGAGAAGGCGAAGAAGGGCGGCGGCAAGAAGTCCGACCCGAAGAAGGCCGATCCGAAGAAGGCCGACCCGAAGAAGGCTGACCCGAAGAAGGCTGACCCGAAGAAGGCCGACCCGAAGAAGGCCGACCCGAAGAAGGCCGAGCTGAAGGAGCCCAAGAAGGACCCGAAGCTCATGCCGCTGGTCGACGTCCTCGAAGGGCGCCAGGCCGGCATGCTGCTCGTCCCGTCGGCGATGCACTTCCTCCACTTCGAAGCGTTCTTCGAGAAAGAGAAGAGCTTCCGGCCCGCGTTGCTCATGGCACCGTCGGGCCTCCGTAGCTACCTCGACGCCTGGCGCGTCGTGGACCAGATCAAGGCGTTGGAAGTCCCGGTGATCATGCCGGTTCGTATCGACCGCAAACCGCGGACGACGGTGCGTCGGGTTCCGCAGCGCATCCTGCTCGAGAAGGGCATTCCGGTGGCGCTGGTGCCCCAGGTTTCGCCCGCGGGGTTGGTGGAGTTCCGGTTCCGGCTGCTCGAACTCGTACGTCACGGTGTCGCGGAGGGCCGCGTGCTACGTGCGGTCACGTTGACGCCCGCCGAGATCCTCGGCATCCAGGATCGCTGCGGTTCGCTCGAGCCCGGCAAGGACGCCGACATTCTCTTCTTCAGCGGCGACCCGTTGGCGCCGACCTCCGATCTCCTCGAGGTCCTCGTCGCCGGCGACGCCGTCTACACCAAGGAGGAGTCATGAGGCACGCGTTTGCGATCCTCTTGCTGATTCCCGCGCTCGCGCTCGCTCAGAAGGGGGCCGAGGACAAGAAGCCGAAGAAGGCCGAGGATGCCGCCGCGAAGAAGGAGGATGCGAAGCCTCCGAAGTGGACGGCCATCGTCGGTGGCAAGGTGTGGCCGGTCTCGCGGCCGCCCATCGAGGACGGCATCGTCCTGCTGAAGAACGACAAGATCTTCGCCGTCGGCCCGCGTCGCGAGCTGTCGGTGCCGAAGGGTGCGGACGTGATCGACGCATCAGGCCGCCACGTCGCGCCCGGGTTCGTTGCCTCGGCGGCGTCGGGAGCGCTCGGCGCGCGTGGCACCAGCTCGCGCGAAAAGGCGAAGGACAAGGTCGATCCGTTCTCCGACGTCATGCTCTTCTGCCTCGCAGCGGGCATCACGACGGCACACGAGGGACCCGGCGGGCGTCGCGGTTTCTTCCCGGGGCGCGGCGGCGGCGGGTCTGCATTCAGCGGCACCCCGACCGGGATGGTCGGCGGCGTCATCGGCAAGCTGACCTACGGCACGATCAAGGGCTTCGAGCTCCGCGACCCCGCGGGCGTCTACATGACCAACACGGCGCGTGGCGGGGCTGCGTCGACCCAGACTGACGCCGCCCTCAAGAAGGCGTACGAGTATCGCAAGAAGCGCAACGCGTGGTACCGGGACCTCGCCGCCAAGAAGAAGGACTTGAAGGAGCCGAAGGCCGACGCCACGACCAAGGCGCTCGCGCGTTGCCTCGACCGTGAGATTCCGCTCTTCATGTCCGCGAGCAGCCAGAAGCAGATCAAGGACGTCCTCGAACTCGTCGACCGCTACGACGCGCCGATGATCGTCCACGATGGTTTGGAAGCCTGGACGATGGCTCGCGAGATCGGTCAGCGTCCGGTCAAACTGCTCCTGACCCACCGTGGCAAGAACTCCCGTGCCGGCACGCGCCCCTATCGCGACCCCCACCGCACGCAGCCCCACGGTTGGACGATCCGCAATGGCGCACTCCTGTCCCAGGCGGGCGTTCGCTGGGCGACGATCACGGTCGGCAAGGGCGTCAATACGAGCCTCTTCCCGGGCCGCGACCTCATGGGCCTGACGATGGAAGCCTGCTTCTCGGTACGCGGGGGCGTCACCTCTACCGAGGCGCTGCGCTCCGTGACCCTGAGCGCGGCCGAGATCCTCCATGTCGACGATCGCGTCGGCAGCCTCGACGCCGGCAAGGACGCCGACGTCCTGGTCATGGATCGCGAGCCCCTGGACTATCGGTCCTTCGTCGACCTCGCTTTCGTCAACGGCCGCCTCGCCTACGACCGCGCCAAGGTCGACCTCTGGAACCACATCCAGACCGACCGCAGTAAGGGCCTCAAGAAGTGGAAGCCCTGGGGCCCCTGGCCCGAACTCCGCGCGACGGACACGCCCGAAGTCGGCAACGGCAACGGCAACGGCAACGGCAACGGCAACGGCAACGGCAACGGCAACGGCAATAACTGAGGCGAGGCTCACCGAGCGAAATCTCCCGTCCAATCGCGTTACCATGCCCGCGGCCACGGGGAATTCGCGCATTGAAGCATCTGGGCATCACCCTCCTTCTGCTCGCCATCTCGATCGCCGCCGGTTTCACCCACCTCGGCGAGCGCGACTTCTGGCCGCCCGATGAGGCGCGCTACGGAGAGGTCAGCCGTGAGTTGCGTGAGGGCGACCACTCGCCCCTTGTTCCGCATCTGAACGGCCGCCTCTACCCCGACAAGCCGCCGGGGTACTTCCTCGCGATCCACGCGTCAGCGGAGCTACTCGGCGAGATGGGCGAGGGTGCGGCACGCTTCCCCTCGTTCGTCGGAGCGACGCTGCTGGTGCTTCTGGTCGGCCTGTGGGTCGCGAGAGCGACGACCGCAGGCGCGGGGCTCCTGGCCGGCATCCTGCTGCTCGCGTCGGTGTTGTTCTCGTGGCAGATGCGCTATGCGCAGATGGACATGCTCGTTGCCAGTGCGACCGGGCTGATGATGGCCGCGTTCTTCCGCACGTGGAACGGCGGCAGCGTCTGGTGGTGCACGGCGGGGTGGGTTGCGTTGACCGTCGGCGTGCTCGTGAAGGGGCCGATCGCCCCCATCGGGCTGCTCGCGGTCGTGATCTGGGTGTTCGCGACCCGGCGACCCGGCGCATTGTTCAACCGCGGCAGCCTGGTCGGCGTGCTGCTCTTCGCCGCCGTCACAGGCGCGGGTGCCTGGTATGTCTCCGGGCTCGACCAGGGCGACGAATACCTGCGCAAGCTCGTCGGCTTCCACGTGATCGAACGCGCGAAGTCCGGCCACGCGCACGTGAAACCGTGGTGGGCGTACGCGAGGATCCTGCCGACGTCGCTGCTGCCGTTCTCGCCGCTGCTGCTGCTCGGCCTGTCGCGGCGGGTCCGAGAGTCGTTGATGCAATCGTCGCGGCCTCTGCTGCGATTCGCGCTGCTGTGGTGCTTCGTGTTCGTCGTCGTGCAGAGCTCGGTGCCCGGCAAGCGCAGCATCTACGCGCTACCGGTGTTCCCGGCGGTGGCGATCATCCTGGCCTTGCTGATCGATGGCGCGGCTCGTGCGCGGCCCCGGGTCCTCTGCGGGTTCGCGCTGCTGGTGTCGTCGATCCTGGTCATGATCGGTCTCACGTGCGTGGTCGGTGGCTTCCATGCCGACCACCTGAACCAGGGGATACAGTTCGCCGACGACCTGAGCGGTGGCAAGGTGTGGCCGCAGCTCGCGCGCCATGGCGTCACTTTCGACCGGGAGAGCGATCTCGTCGCCGGGCTGTTCCTGGTCGGCTGCGTGGTGGCGCCGCTCGCCCTGGCCGGGACTACGATCGCGCTCCGCGGATCGCCGCGGTCGGCGCTCGGCCTCGTCGGCCTCACGTTCGTCGCCGCGGTCGGTGCCGGGGGTGGATTCGTCGCGCCGCATCTGGACCACGTTCAGTCGCGCCGCGCGGTTGCGGACGTCATCCGCCAGCTGGAGGCGGAGCGGGGGAGGCCCGGAGCGGTGTTCATGTTCCACCACCTGGACGAGGGGGTGCCGTTCTACCTCGCGCGGACGGTTCCCGAGATTCCGGACCGGTTCTCGGAGGAGCTGGGCGGAGAACGTCTGCACAAGAGCGATGAGAGCGACCGCCGACTCGCCCGGACCACGTTGGTCAACGCGTTGCTCGATTTCGACGTGCTCGTCATCGCGCGAGAAGAGGACCTTCGCAAGTTCGGCGTCATCGACGACTTCGTCGATCACGTCACGGCGCGGGTGAGGGTCGGCAAGCGCACGTTCCTCGTTCTGGCGGCGCTCCCGTGACCGCCCCCGAGGTCTCGGTCGTGATCCCCTTCTTCGAGGAGGAGGCGAACGTCGCCCCCCTCTTCGAGGAGCTCCTGCCCATCCTCGATGGCATGGGACTCGGCTTCGAGGTCGTCGGCGTCGACGACGGTTCCACCGATGCGACCCGCGCACGGCTGTACGAAGTCGCGGCGCGGCGCGACGAGGTCCGTGTCCTGCACTTCGAGAAGAACCACGGCCAGACCGCCGCCTTCGAAGCCGGCTTCGCCGCCGCGCGCGGCCGCTGGATCGTCACCATGGACGGCGATCTCCAGATCGATCCCGCCGACGTCCCGCGCATGCTCGCCTACTGCGATGAGCGGGGCGTCGACTTCGTCTACGGCTGGCGTAAGGACCGCAAGGACAACTTCGTCAAACGCGCTTCGACCAGGATCGCGAACGCCGTACGCAACTTCCTCACGCACGAGCGCATCACGGACACCGGCTGCCCGCTCAAGGTCTTCCGCGCAGAGATCCTCCACCGCATGAAGCTCTTCAACGGCATGCACCGGTTCTTGATCACGCTCGCCCACATGGACGGCTGGACGTCGGCCGAGATGGTCGTCGCCCACCGCCATCGTCAACATGGCCGCAGCAAGTACGGCGTCATGAACCGCGTGTTCCGCGCGCTTCGCGACTGCTTCTCCGTTCGCTGGATGATGAAACGCCACCTCCGCTACGACGTTGCGGAATCGCCGGCGTCCGCCACCGGGGATGAACCAGGGGGAGGAGACCGCGGTTCCGAGGCCGCGGAGTCCTGACCACCTGATGGGCGACTACCTCGAACGCTTGGACCTCTGGGAGGCCGTGGGCTGGGTCGGCCAGGGCTGCTACTTCGGCCGCTTCCTCGTTCAGTGGCTCGCCTCCGAGCGTGCGGGCCGAATCGTCGTTCCCATGGCGTTCTGGTGGACCTCGCTCGCCGGGTCGGTCTTCGCCACCGTCTATGCCATCAACGAACGCAACCTCTTCTTCATGGCCGGACCGACGGTCAACTTCTTCATCTTCGCTCGCAACATCCGCCTCGCCCACACCGGCCGCCCTCTCGGCCAGGGCCTCCTCTGGTCCTTCGCCCTGGGCATCGCCGTCCTCGCGACCACCGCGCTGGTTGCCCGCATCCGCCCCGACGACCCCCCGGTCTGGCTCCTCATCGGCACCTGCGGCGCCGCCCTCTGGATGATCCGGTTCCCCCTCCAGTGGTACCTCTCCGAACTCCGCGCCCGCGCCACCCTCCCTCCCGTCTTCTTCTGGATCTCCTTCGCCGGCTCCCTGCTCCTCCTCCTCTACTCCTTCCGCACCGGCAACCCGATCTTCATCGCCGGCATGATCCTCGGTCCCTTCCTCTACGCCCGCAGCCTCTGGCTGACCTACCGCCCCTCCAAGCCCACCTGACCCCGATCGACCCACCCCGTCCCCCTCAACCCCAACTCCCTCAACCCC
>NZBC01000237.1 GCA_002687715.1 Planctomycetota bacterium
AGGGCGAGCGCCGGTCGATAGTCGGCTGCCTGCAGGATCCGTTCCAGCATCTCCGAAGAGATCTTCCGACTGCCCGATTCGATCTGGGCAATCGTCGGCTGACGCATACCGGCGCGCTCGGCGAGCTCGGTCTGCGTCAACCCAGCATCGAGCCGTGCGGTCCGGACGAGATCGCGTGCATCGTCGGAGTCAAACCGTCCCATGAATCAAATATAGCTACATGCTATATGGCAATTCCAGCCGTTCTGGGAGATGCGCTCAGTCAGCCGTCAGCGGCACGAGCGGCTTCTCCCCGGGGGCCGACGGAGTGAGGACGACTTCCTGGACCATGGGGTTCTCCTCGAGGTGGCGTTCGACGGTGCGCAGGCGCACCGCGAGCTGGCTCTCCTTCGCATCGCCGACGAGGTCGACGGCGGCGACGACGTAGACCTTGCCCGAGCCGACGAATTCGACGTGGAGGTAGGTGACCTCGACGATGTCCTCGTCCTCGAGGAGGGCGCGGAGGATCATGTCGCGGATGCGCGGGGTGACGTTCTCGCCGACGAGGTAGCGGCGGTTGCGGTCGATGAGGACGATCGCGACGATGCCGAGGAGGATGCCGACGAGGATCGAACCGATCGCGTCGAAGGCGGCGATGCCGGTGATCTGGTGGAGGAACATGGCGAGGAACGCGATGACGAGTCCGATGAGGGCCGCGGCATCCTCGGCGAAGACGGCCCGCAGCGTCGGATTCGAGCCCTTGAGCACGTATCGGAGGACCGGCTGCCGCAGCTCCGCCGCCCGACCTCTGGCCTGGCGCACCGACTGCAGGAACGAGAATCCTTCGAGGACGAACGAGATCGCGAGCACGATATACCCGACGAGATAGTTGCTGTCGTTGGATTCGTGCGAGAACAGCGACTGGAACCCGTGCCAGATCGAGACGGCGGAGCCGACCGTGAAGATGCCGAACGCCGCGAACATCGACCACACGTAGGCCTCGCGCCCGAAGCCGAGGGGGTGTTTGGCGTCGGCGGGGCGGGAGGATTTGCGTTCGGCGATGAGGAGGAACACTTCGTTGCCGGCATCGGCCCAGGAGTGGGCCGCCTCGGCGACGAGGGCTGCCGACCCGGTCATGCCGGCGGCGATCGTCTTCGCGATCGCGACGGCGAGGTTCGCCGCGAAGGCGATGATGACGGTGAGCCAGCTGCCGCCGGCGGCTTTGTGGGCCTCCGTATCGACGCCGCCCGTGCTCGCGGTCATGCCCGAACCTCGAGGAGGGACACAGCCTGGACAGCAGGGCTCCCTGCGGTCGAACTCGTCATGGCAGCGTCCTCTCGGTGGGCGGTCGAACCGTTGGGGACCAGCTTACGTCCGACCGCCTCGGCGGAGGGACTGTTTCACGTCAACGACGCTTGCTGGTCTGGTCGGATCATCCGACTGCACTCGACTACTGTTGGATTACCCCAGCCGAAGAGGACTCACGCATGACAGCACCCGCCGATTTCGTTCATCCGTTTGCGCAGGTCGCGCTGACGAACATCACGCAGGATTACCCCTACGCGGCGCATCACGTGGCGAGCAGCCTCGCCGACATCGTGCCTGCGAGTGAGAAGCACCCGGCGTTTGCGAACTCGTTCGACTGGCACTCGAGCGTTCACATGCACTATCTGCTCGTGAAGCTCCTCGACACGGAGGCGGCGCAGGACGCGTCGTGGCGCGACGAGGCGATCGAGCTGCTGCAGTTGCACCTCAGTGCCGTGAAACTTGCTGCGGAGGCCTCGTTCCTTCGTGACCATCCGGGGTGGGAACGGCCGTACGGATGGGCGTGGGCGGTCGAACTCGTCGAGGCGCTGCGGACCAGCTCGGACCCGCAGCTGCGCGAATTGGCCGAGGGCGCGCAAGTTCTCGCGGACACGGTGTTCGATCTCGTGGTCGCGTGGTTGCCGAAGGTTCCGGAGCCTGTTCGGCACGGGGTGCATTCCAACACTGCGTTCGGTCTGCGTCGGATCCTCCTCGGCGCTCGCGCACAGGGACGCCGGGACGTCGTCGATGTCATCGCGGGTGCGGCGCGACGCTTCTATGCCGAGGACGAGGCATGGAACTTCCGTCAGGAGCGCAGCGGTCAGGACTTCCTCTCGGCAGGACTGTGCGAGGCCGACCTGATGTCGGAGATCCTCACCGAGGATGAGCTCGCCGTGTGGCTCCCGGCGTTCCTCTCGGAGCTGTCCCCCGAGTCGCCTGCGCTATCACCGGTCGAGGTGCTCGACCCCACCGACGGCCAGCAGAGCCACCTCTATGGCCTGGGGTTGTCGGTCGCGGCATCGATCATGCGCCTCGCCCCGCTGCTTGAGGAGATCGCCCAACGCCACGACAGGCCAGACTTCGATTCCCTGGCCAAAGGCATGCTGACCCGTGTCGATGCGCTCATGGCACCAGGGCTTGAGGCTGCCGTCTCCGATGAGTACATGTCGTCGCACTGGGTGGCGACGTTTGCGTGGGAGGCACTTGAGCTGCGGGGCTGATAAGTCCGGAAAGTTCAGTTTCCTCGGTACACGCCATCAAGTTCCCGATACCTCTCGCAAGAGAATCTTTGGGTGATTGGATAGTAATTGCCACTCGAGCAACGTTGACTCCCGCCTTCTGGCATAGCATGAGGTCATGGTTGAGATGCTCAGAGTCGTGGGAGCGGTAATCGAGCGGGACGGCAAGATTCTTGCCTGCCGCCGCCGGCCCGAGAAGGCCGAGGGCAGCAAGTGGGAATTTCCAGGCGGAAAAGTTGAAAGTGAAGAATCTCCTGAACAGGCACTCAAACGCGAATTAGCCGAAGAGCTCGAATTGCATGACGTTCAGGTACTTAGTCTGGTCGAGCGCGCGACTACCGCAAGCAACGGCAAACACATCGACCTCGCTTGCTACCGAGTAGAGGGGGCGGAACTTCCGGTTACGAGCACCGACCATGATTCGATGCAATGGTGCACCCCAGACCAACTCATCACTTTGGACTGGGCCTTGGCAGATCGACCGATAGTCGACTCACTGGTATCTGTGACTGCCCACCCGGAAGATAAGCGTAAGAGGACCCGTCGTGCCAAATGCTGAACCCTCAGGACTCCGACAGGCCGCAATCGATTGGCTCCAGCTACGTTCAGACGGCGGCTTCGAACCGTTAACGCGAGAAGACATTCTTGACTTTCACTTCGCGGGTGAACCTGTCAGGCTCCAGGCCCCGATGCAAGGAATCTGGAAACCAAGTGGATACCAGGCCGCGTTGTCGTTCCGCACCGCCTACACTAAGCCAGGCGATCCGCCTCCTTATGAGGATAAGACTGGAGATGACGGCCTGTTCCGGTACAAATGGCGCGGAACTGATCCCAATCACCCTGAGAACGTCGGACTCCGGGAGGCGATGAAGCTCCGTTTGCCGCTTATTTGGTTCCTCGGTGTCGCCATGGAGCCAGCTAGGTATCAAGTCATCGCTCCGGTCTACATCGTTGCAGAGGAGCCCCGACAGCAACAGTTCGCATTCACTGCTGCCGAAGATGCTGTTGCCGCCTTTGAACTTGAATCCTCTGTACATGAAGAAGTCACCCGTCGCTATCTCCAAAGACTGGCCAAGGTGCGCGTACATCAACCTGCTTTTAGGTCCATCGTCCTATCTGCCTACGAGAACCGCTGCACAATTTGCAATCTCGGCCACCCGGGCTTGCTCGACGCGGCGCACATTGTTCCTGACCGAGACGAGGGAGGAATCGCGGCAGTGACCAACGGTTTAGCGATGTGCAAGATTCATCACGCAGCATTCGATCACAACTTCCTCGGCATCCGCCCAGACAGTGTTGTCGAGATCAGACACGATTTACTCAAAGAAGTCGACGGCCCGATGCTTAGGCACGGTCTCCAAGAACTCCACGGGCGGCGCCTGATGAAGGTCCCGGCGCATCGCCGAGACCGCCCTAAACGGGAATTGCTAGAGACCAAGTACGAAGAGTTCAAAACCGCGACTGCGAGGGATTGAAAGGAAAACAAGTAGTTCGGCACGAGATACGAGCCGATCTAGCCTCCGACTTGAACTTCCTCGCGCCTGCTGCACGGACAGATGCCATCTGATCTCGCTTGCCCGGAAGTTGGCCCACCGTTGTGACCTCAGCGCAGCGCTTCAGAGATCAGTTTCGTAGTTCTTTGCTGTCGGTGATAGCGCCCACCTTTTGATCCATCACCGTCATTCCCCCGCTGTCACCCCTGCAGTCATCACCGTCACTCCGCCCGGGCCGACCGCTTCGAGCTCGTACCGCCCCTCCTCCGCTTTCCGTCCGACGAGATGGATCTGCTCGTTGACGAACACCGGCGACTTCGCCGTGAACGCATACCCCGTCACCACAGTGCTGGGGTGGTTCCGCAGAAACGCGTCGAGGAGGAATGTCGCCGTGAGAGGGCCGTGGACGATGAGTCCCGGGTAGCCCTCCACCTCGGTGACATAGGGGTGGTCGTAGTGGATGCGGTGCGAGTTGAACGTCAGCGCCGAGTACCGGAAGAGCATGACTTCATCGGGTCGCACCGTCCGAACCCAGTCCCATCCCGCCGGCGCAGGAGTGTCCGATCGCGGCACCGCGGCCGCCGACCTCGCCCGGCGGCGTCCCCCTTCGGCCGTTCCTGCCGGAGATTCGGTTCCCTCCCGGTAGACGATCGTGTGACGGTCGACGGTCGCAAGCGTGCCGTCTGCGGTGATTTCGTGCCGGACCACGACGAAGCACAGCGGCCCACTGTTCCCGGACTTCTCCGTCAACGATTCGATCGTCGACGTCCGCGCCAGCGCCTGCCCGGGGCGGATCGGGCTGTGGAACTCGAGCGCGCTGCCTGCCCACATCCGCCGCGTCAGTCCCACCGGCGGCATGAACCCGCCGAGCAGCGCATGGCCGTCATCGCCGAGCTCACTCATCGGCACATCGTCCTCGGGGAACTGGAGCCAGTGCCCGAGCGGGAACAGCACCGCCGGCTCGGCCGCTGCCTCGTCCCCGAGCAGCACGGCCAGCCTCCGAGCCCGCTCCCCCGAGGCGACATCCTCCTCGATCTTCGTCCGTCCGACCCACTCCTGGAGATCCACCGTCACACCCGGTTCCTTTCGATGAGCTGCTTGGCGATGACACCCAACTGGATCTCATTCGTCCCCTCCCCGACGATCATCAGCGGCGCATCCCGGTAGTAGCGTTCGACGTCGAACTCGGTCGAATACCCGTACCCGCCGTGGACGCGGATCGCGTCGAGGGCCACCTCGGCGGCCATCTCCGAGGCGAAGTGCTTCGCCATTCCCGCCTCCATGTCGACCCTCGCCCCAGCGTCGAAGGTCCGTGCGGCGTGAAGGACGAGCTGGCGAGCGGCCTCGAGCTTCGTCGCCATCTCCGCGAGCCGATTGCCCACCGCCTGATGCCGCCAGATCGGCTTGCCCATCGACTCCCGCTCCTGCGCGTACTTCACGGCGTCATCCAGCGCGGCCTGCGCGACCCCGAGCGACCGCGACGCCACCTGGATGCGCCCGATCTCGAGCCCCTTCATCATCTGCTTGAAGCCGAGGCCCTCGGTGTCGCCGAGCAGCCGCGTGCGCGGCTGACGAAGACCGTCGAAGAGGAGCTCGCACGTCTCGACGCCTTTGTACCCGAGCTTCGACAGATCCCTCGAGATCGTGAAGCCCCCGCCCTTCTCGACGAGGATGATCGAGATCCCGGCATGCCGCGGCTCGGCATGGGGGTCGGTCTTGCACAGGAGCGCGATGAGGTCGGATCGGCGGGCGTTGGTGATCCACGTCTTCGACCCCGAGATGACGTAGTCGTCGCCTTCGCGCACCGCCGTCGTCCGGATCGCCTGGAGATCGGAGCCGCCGCCGGGTTCGGTCAGCGCCATCGTCGCGCGCAGCTCCCCCGTCGCCATCCGCGGCAGGTAGGTCTCCTTCTGCGCGTCGGTGCCGAAGTCAGCGATGAGCTTCGCGACGACGGTGTGGCCACCCATCGCCCCAGCCAGCGACATCCACCCGCGCGCGAGCTCCTGGGTGATGAGCGCGTACGCCTCCGTCGAGACTTTCCCTGCACCCCACGGCTCAGCGATCGCGAGCCCGAAGATGCCCATGTCCTTCATCGTCTGGATCCACGCCTCGGGATACTCATCGGCGTGCTCGACCCGATTGACGTGCGGTCTGACGTCGTCGTCGATGAACTTCGCAACCGTGTCGATCATCATCTGCTCTTCAGCGCTGACAGCCATAAGACGATTCTCGTCGTTCCGGCCTCAGCGCGCACCACCTCGGCGGATGACGGGACGGCGCCCCACCTCGGCGCGGTCAGCCTTCGCACCGACCACGCACCGCCCACCGCCCTACCCCACGAACCCCGACACGGACTCGATGACCTGGAGGACGGCGAGGAAACCGAAGAGGCCGAGGCACACGGCCAGCAGCACGTTCGACCACCAGCTGTTGCGCAGGGAGACCGGCACCGACGAGCGGTTGAGGATGACGAGGAGGGCGAGCGCGAGCACGGGGAGGATGAACGCGCTGATCGCGGCGTACACGAGGACGAGGGTAACGGGCCTGCCGAGGCCCATGATGATGAGCGTCGCGACGCCGAGGTAGACGAGGACGACGCGGAACTCGATCGACGTCGCCGACATCTCGAACCGCGCCTCGTCCTGGTGCGGGTAGCGGCGGAGCACGCGGATGCAGTCGGCGGTGACGTAGGCGATGCCGGAGAACCCGCCGAGCACGCTCGTGTAGACGACGGCGAGGAAGCTGAGCAGGAAGATCAGCCGCCCGACGTCGCCGATCGAGGCGATGAGACTGTCGGCGATCGCGAAGAGGGCGTCGTTGTCGGCGATCGTGAAGCCCTGACCGTAGAGGATGAACGCGCCCACCGCGCTCATCGCGACGGCGAAGACGAACACGAGACCGTAGCTGATGAGCAGGTCGAGGCGGACGACGGGCTTCCAGTCGGCACTGCGCCACGACTTTTCCCGGATCCAGAACGAGTACGCGAGGATCCCCGTCGCCCCGCCGACCCCGCCGATGAGCGACATCACCGTGATGATCGAGGCCTGCGGAAAGACCGGCACGATCGTCTCCGCAGCGATCTCCTGGGCACCCTGACCCTGGAAGACGGAGAACGCGAGGGCGATGATCCCGAAGAACATGATGATCCCGAAGCCCATCATCGCCTTCTCGACGATGCCGTAGCGGCCGATCCCGACGAGGATCGCCGCGGAGAGGAGGACGACGATCGCCGTCGGCCAGAACGTCAGGACGGGGAAGATCGCCTGGAGGATGTTCGCGCTCACGGCGACGACGCCGGCGCCGAAGAAGAGTCCGACGAGGAGTTCGGCGATGAGGAAGAGCCCGGGGAAAAGTCGTCCCCCGAACCGGGTGAGGTGGGAGAGCAGCGACCGGTCACCGCTCATCTGCAGCCGCGACACCGCCTCGGAGAGGACGAACTTCAGGGCGATCCCGACCGTGAAGACCCAGATGAGCGCGAGACCGTACTCGGCCCCGGAGTTCATCGTCGTGATCATGTCCGAGGCCCCGACGCTCGCGAGCGCGAGCACGATCCCCGGTCCGATGAGCCGCAGGCGTGCGGTGAGGTTCACCGGCGCCGAGGCGGTCGCGGGCTCGGTGGTCGACGGCGGTGTCGGTTCGGCTGGCATTCTCTCGTGACTTTCCTCAGGTCGGCGCAGATCGGTCGCCCCTCGGCCGGCAGTGCGCCGAGGTGCGACCATCAGTGTGCCCGGAGGCGACCGCCGGTGCCCCGACGGTCTCACTGGCTGGGCGCATCAGCCCTGCACAGCTCAGCCCTGAGCAGGTCAGTCCTGCGCGGGTCAGTCGTCCGCGGCCTTCGTCCCGCCGGAGCTCGGCGGCGCTCCGCCCCCGGCGGCGAGCATCGCCG
>NZBC01000238.1 GCA_002687715.1 Planctomycetota bacterium
CGGTGCGTCCAGGTCCCTGTCGGGAGGCCTGGTTGCCGCCGGGCTCCTGCTCGCCTTCTCGCTGCTCGCGTGGCTGCCGGTGCATGACCGCGCTACTGACCTCGCAGGCAAGCTCCTCGCCCGCCTCGGCGGACCCGACGCCACGCCCGCGCCTGCCCGCGACTACCCGCTCCGGGACACCCTGGATCAGGCGCGCACCGTCGCCACGCCTGGGGGACGCCTCGTCCTTTCGGGCGAAGACCGGTACGCACTGCTCTACTACGCCGCGCGCGGTCACGACCCCGGCGTCCCGATCCTGCTCGTGCCGGACGATCTCTCGTGGGACTCACTCGCCGAGGCGTTGCGTGACCGGTTGCGCGTCACGCGGGGCCGCGAAGCGCTCGCACCGCCGATTCTGGTCCACCCGCGTCCGACCACGGTGCCCCCGGGCTTCCTGCTCCTGCCCGCCGCTCCCTCGACGATGTCGACTCTGCAACTCGCCGGGTCGTGAGCGCGCCGCGCACTGCAACCTCAGACCTGCAAGATCGCCCACATCTGGCCCATCAACCCGCGACAATGCGCCCAGTACTCCTTGCCGAAGGGCAGATCGCGTTTGATCCGGACACACTGGCGGAAGGCGACGTAGACCAGGACGGTCTTGGTGATGAAGTTGCCGATCACCTTGTAGTGCTTGCGGTAGAAGTGGATGCGGTTGCGATGCCACTCCCCGGCGAAGTCCTGGAAGTGGCGCGTCGAGCCGCCCTCGTGGTGGTACACGCCCGGGGCCTCGACGTACCAGATCGAGTACCCCGCGTGCCGGATGCGCAGTGACCAGTCGACGTCGTTGAAGAAGAGCCAAAGCCGCTCGTCCATGACACCGACCTCGTCGAGCACCTCGCGACGAACCATGAAGCAGGTGCCAGGAGGCTGGTCGATCTCGCGCGTACCGCGATGGTCCCAGTCCTTCATCTGGTAGCGACGAAGCTCCTTCGACTCGGGCCAGAGGTGGTTGAGCGGCGTGTCCCACCACAACGCGGTGCGGATGGTCGGGAAGCGCATGCAGGCCGCCTGGTAGCTGTCGTCGTCGTTGAGGAGTGGAGGCGCGACGGCGCCCACCTCGGGGTGGGCGTCGAGATGGTCGATGAGCGCGCGGAAGGTCCCGGGCTTCACTCGGGTGTCGGACCCCAACAGACACACCCTGCGGCCCGTCGCCCGTGCGATCCCCTGGTTCACGCCCCCGGCGTAGCCCCGGTTCTCGGCGTTGGGCTCGAGAACGACGTCGGGGAACCGCTCCGCGATCATGTCCGGGGACCCGTCGTGGGAGCCGTTGTCGACCACCACGACCTCGACGTCGAGCCCGTCCCGCGCACCCTGCAACGCCTCCAGGCACTCGGCGACGAGTTGTCTGGTGTTCCAGGAGAGAATGACGACGGAGAGGTCCGGAGCGGACATGGCCGGAAGTCTATCGTCTGCCGGGAGCGCGGACCTCCAGAGGCGGTGAGTCAATCGGCTCCGAGGCGAGCGAAGCGCCCAGAGCGGCGCTGGCAAGGAAAGCGAAGCGAGCGGGGCAGTCCCCGTGAGCTGAGCCTGACGCAGTCCAGCGTCGCTCTGGGCCGAGCGCAGCCCGGATTGCGATCGACTCACCGCCTCTCCAGGTCCGCGCTGGGATCAACCCGCCCTAGTTGATCTCTTGCACCTTCTTCGCGCTGATGCGGTAGACGCTGGTCACGAAGCCGTCCTCGACCTCTTCACCGATGTCGATGGGACCGAGGATCATGACGGGGGCGGTCGTGAACTCGACGCCCTTGTCTTCGGCGATGGTGACGACGATCACCTGATGGACCTCCGGCGGCGTGCCGAAGCAGCAGGACCAGAGGGATTCGACGAGCAGGAACTCGTGGATGTCCTCCACTTCCTCCAGGGTCATCATGTAGCCGGCCATGGCGACCTTCTGGCCATGGTAGGCGCGGACCTTCTCGGGGAGGACCATGCCCTCCTCGTACTCGAAGCCGCCGAGGAGGTCCCAGGAGACCTTGACGTAGCCCTCGGGGGCTTTGAAATCGACGGTGGAGCGCAGCGTACCGTCGTGCTGCCGGCCCGACCCGATGGGCAGGCGGCGGTAGAGATCACGCGCGAACTCCGCCGAGAGGATCTTCATCGCCTGGAGTTGGAAGTCGTCGAGCTTCTCGACCACGTTGCCGCCGGCGGCCTGCGCCTGCCGGATCATGGTCGAGATGGTGGTCACGGACGCCTGCTCACGCGTCTCCTTGTTGCCCATGTTCTCGGACGCGAGGAGAAGTTGGAGACGAGCCTCGAGGTCGCCGCGGTTCTCCGTCTTGCCCTTGCCGGTCGCGACGTCGCGCAGCAGACCGAACACGACGTCGGCCACGGGATCGTCCGGGAAGATGTTGGGACGCTGATCCTTCGGGAACACGGGGAGCGCCGGCTTGGCGGCGGTGCCCGGATTGGGACCGGGGTTCCCGTTGCCACTCGGGGTCGCAGCTCCAGGATTCGAACCGTTAGCACCCTCGGCGAGGGGGTCGGTGGAGTCGGCTTCATCGCGGCGGGGCGCGCCCATGGTCTTGGCTGCGCCACGGTCTTGGATGTCGTCGCTGGCACCGCCATCAGCACCGAAGACGACCGGATAGAGGGCCAGGCAGGCGAGCCCGGCGATCATCGCACCGACGACGAACTTCATGGGTTTCTCCCGGATCAGGACAGCGGCGCCAAATGCGTCGCGACGTCCGTTCGATAGGCCTTCCAGGCCGGAATCAGCCCGGCCAGGGCACCCAGTATCGTAACACCGGCCAACAGCATGATCTCCTCGACCATCACATGGGTCGGATCCGGCCGGAAGTTCGCTTTTTGCTCGACGTAGCCGGCGGAGACGGCCACCAGCCCGTGGGCCATGAGGAGCCCGGTGATCGCACCGAAGAAGGAGAGTATCCCCGCTTCTCCGACGATGGCCGACATCACGGTCGTCTTGCGGGCGCCGATGGCCCGCAGGATCGCGATCTCGCGCCGCCGCTCGTTCATCGTGTTGTAGATGGCGACCATGATCGAGAGGACGCCGATGACGACCACGAGGACACTCACCATCAGGAACGCCTTGTCGACGTCCCCGACCAGGCTGAACAGCTTGCGGAGCTCCGTGTCGACCTCGGCGACCAGGACGTCCTTCCGCCCCTTGAGCCGCGCATAGAGGAGCGCCTTGTTCACGCCGGGCTTCGGGAACACGAGCGCCGCCGAGAACGTCGCCTCGAGCCCGGACCCGTCCGGCTTGATCACCAGCGCCCCCTTGTGGTCGGGAATGCGATAGAACGAGTCGAGGTTGATGAGCACGACCTTGTCGATGGGCGTCCCGGTGCGCTTCAGGACGCCGGTGACCCGCCACAACGTCTCCTCGGCATGGGTCGTTCCCTCGACGCCGTGGGTGGGCTCGATCTGGTACCCGACACGGACTCCGAGCCGCCGCGCGACCTCGTAGCCGACGACGGCCTCGTTGACCTCCTTGACGTTCTCCGCACCCTCCGGCGGATCGGTATTGGTCAACCTGGAGAGGGTGAGCGCAAGCGCTTTGCGGTCGTAGTGGAACGGCCCGCCGTCGGCGAACTTCTCTTGGGGCGTCTTCCCCTCGGGATGCGGGAAGTACTTGCTGAACACGGCACCGGTCGTCCCGATGACGCGATATCCCTTGAACGTGTCGCCGACGGAGTACGGCACCGCGAGCTTCACGTAGCGCGACTGCTCGAGACTGTCGAGCACCCGGAACGGAAGCAGCCCCGCGCTCGTCTCCATGTGGAAGACGGTGTTGAGCACCAGCGTCAGCGACGAGCCCTTCGGCGGCCCCACCACCAGCGAGTAGCCCCGCCCGGGCTTCAAGAAGCTCTGCTCCATCTCGTCCTTCACGACGAGGATCGCTGCGACGAGCATGACGCCGAGCGCCACGCTGAGAGAGGTGAGGCAGGACGAGAACCAGCGCTGCGAGATGCTCCGGTTGATCAGCCGCGGGAGATTCATGCCGAGATCTCCGACAGCACCTGGACATCGTCGAAGTGGCTCTGCACGCGCGGCTCGTGCGTGACGAGGACGAGGATGCTGTGGGCCTCTCGAACGGTTTCCTTGAGGAGCTCGAGCACCTCGTCGCCGTTCTCGACGTCGAGGTTGGCCGTGGGCTCGTCGGCCAGGACCACGGTCGGCCGGTTGATGACGGCGCGCGCGATAGCCACGCGCTGCTGCTC
This sequence comes from Planctomycetota bacterium, assembly GCA_002687715.1. Lineage (GTDB taxonomy): Bacteria > Planctomycetota. Next base: position 4,221 of record NZBC01000238.1, read on the forward strand.
GCCGACGGACAGGGTCCCCGGCCGCGAGTCGAGCCGATGGCCCAGATTGACCCGCTCGAGAAGGTCCTTGGCGCGCGTCTTGGCCTCGCTCGCCTTCACCCCGCCGAACGAGGCCGCGATGGCGACGTTCTCCATGGCCGACAGCCCTTGCAGCAGGTTGAACGTCTGGAACACGTACCCGACGTTGGCCGCCCGAAACCGGTCGCGACGACCCTCAGACAGGCTCGCGATGTCCATGTCGTCGTAGAGCACGCTGCCTCGCGTCGGCAGGACGATCCCCGCCAGCGTGTTCAGCAGCGTCGTCTTCCCCGACCCGGACCCACCCACCAGACAGATCTGGCGACCGGCCGCGACCGTCAGCGACGGGATGTCCACCACGGGGGTCGAGTGCCCGGGATAGCTGACCTGGAGGTTTTCGAGGCGGATGTCCATGTCGCGAAGAGGATAGGCGCGCGGTCCGCCCCTGGGAACCTCGGACGCGTGGCGCCGCTTCCCGGTTTCAGGATTCTTCGTCGGAGAGCAATCCCGGGACGCCCATCCCCTCGAGCCGCTTCTTCAGCCGTTGCCATCGTTTGATGACCGCAGCCTCCGTCAGGTCGAGGCGGACGGCGACGTTCTTGCACGTATCGCCTTCCAGACCGCAATGGACGACGAGCATCCGATCGCCCGCCGGCAGCTCGCGGACGCACTCGACGAAGCCCAGAAGCCGCTCGTCGCGGGCGCAGCGCCGGCTGAGGCTCGTCACGTCCGCGGGAACGTCCGCGAGGTCGAAGGCCTTGCTCGACTGGGTCACGCCCCCGGCCGCTGCGTCGGGCCGCCTCACGTGGCGCAGGGCCTCCAGCATGACGTTCTTCGCGACGGAGAGGAGCCAGGCCCGGAACGGGCTCCGGGAGGAGTCCCACCGGTCGAAGACGCGGTGCGCCCGCATCCACACCTCCTGGACGATGTCGTCGGGCTCGACCCGGCCCCGCATACCCGGACGCAGACGAAGACTCGCCCACGAGTGCAGAACCGGGGTAAGACGTTCATAGAGGGCGCCGAAGCTGGCCTGGCCGCCGGACTGGGCGTCCCGGGCAAGGTGCACCGTTTCCCGGTGTCGGCGCTTCTCTTCGCTCTCGGCCGTCATGACGAGGCGTCTGCGTGCATTCCGGAGAAAGGTGTCCACCGCCCGCGACGCCGAGCCATTGTACCATCGACATGACCTTGCTCGACTCGCCCGATACCTGTCCAGAGCTCTACGAGTTCCTGGATCTCTTCCTCTCTGACGAGGAGCGGGGAGCGGTGCGCTCGCTGGAGGAGTACCTGCGGCGATTCCCGGGCGCGGAGGACCGGATCGCTCACGAGTACCTGGTCCAGACGGGCCAGATCTCGGCACCCGCTCCCGGCCAGACGGGCGGTGCCGGGGCGATCCCGGCCCGGATCGGCGACTACGAACTCGAGGCGGAGATCGGACGCGGCGGGCAGGGCCGGGTGTTCCGTGCCCGGGATCAGCGCCTCCCGCGGCAGGTCGCGGTGAAGGTCCTTTCGGCGGGGCTCTTCCCGTCATCGCGCGCGGTCGATCGGTTCCGGCGTGAGGCGGAGGCGGCGTCGCGGCTCGAGCATCAGGGCATCGGCACCGTGTACGACGCCGGCTGCCAGGACGGGCTGCACTGGATCGCGATGCGATGGGTCGACGGCAAGAGCGTCGCCGAGCACCTGCACGCTGCATGCAGCGTCGAGAACGCACACGGCCCGGTCATCCTCCCGGAAGCCGACACCGACGAGCGCACCAGCGAATCGACGGCACGCAAGGACCACATCAGCGCCGTCCTCGGGTTCTTCGCGGACGCCGCGGATGCGCTCCATCACGCTCACGAGCAAGGTGTTACCCACCGCGACATCAAGCCTGCGAACATCATGGTCACCGAAGCGGGCGCACCGGTGATCCTCGACTTCGGACTCGCGCGCGACACCGAAGCCTCCGGCCCGACGCTTACCGAGTCCGGCGACCTCATGGGCACCCCGGCGTACATGTCGCCGGAGCAGCTCACGATTGATCGTGCCCCGATTCCGCGGACACCCAATGAGGCGCTACGATGTGCCGAAAGGGAGTCCCGATGGGGAAGAAACGCCGCCAGTACACACACGAGTTCAAGCTTGACGCCGTCCGACTGGTCGTCGAGCAGGGCCGTGGCGTGACCGATGCCGCGCGCAGCCTGGGGATCGATCGCGGCCTGCTGCAGACCTGGAAGAAGAGACTCATCGCCGAGGGACTGGTCGTCGTGCCCGAGGGCGCGACGCGGACCAACGAGGGTGAGGAGCTGCATCGGCTGCGCAAGGAGAATGCGCGTCTCCGACAGGAGCGCGACATCCTAAAAAAAGCGGCGGCCTACTTCGCGAGCGAGAGCAGCTGAGGTTCCAGTTCATCCTGGACCGCCGGGAGGCTTTCGAAGTAGGCCTAATGTGCAAAGTACTCCGAGTTTCCCGGAGCGGCTTCTACGCATGGGCTCGGCGCGGCGAAAGCCCGCGAGCCTGTGCTGATCGCGAGTTGTCGGCCGAGATCCGTCAGGTCCACGAAGACAGTCGCGAGACATACGGCTCACCGCGAGTCCACGCGCAGCTCCGGCGCAAAGGGCAGCGATGCTCTCGCAAGCGGGTCGCGCGCCTGATGCGGGAGTCCGGCATCCGCGCGAAAGCCGGACGCAAGTTCCGGGTCCGGACGACCGACTCCAATCACGACCTCCCAGTTGCCGCGAATCTGGTTGATCGTCAGTTCAGGGCGGACGCGCCGAACGAGCTGTGGGTTTCGGACATCACCTACATCCCGACTGGAGAGGGTTGGCTGTACCTGGCGTCGATCGTGGACGTGTTCTCGCGCCGCGTCGTGGGTTGGTCGATGGAGGCGCACATGAGGACATCCCTCGTCCTTGCGGCGCTCACGATGGCTCTGAGAGATCGCCGCCCAGACCGTGGGATCGTTCATCACTCGGACCGCGGCTCGCAGTATGCATCGATGGCGTACCACGCCGTCCTCGACGACCACGGCATCGTGCCCAGCATGAGTCGCGCGGGCGACTGCTACGACAACGCGCTCAAAGAGAGCTTCTTCCACACCCTCAAGGTCGAGTGCGTTCACGGCCGGTCGTTCGCGACGAGAGACCAGGCTCGGGCCGCGGTGTTCGACTACGTCGAGACGTTCTACAACCGCGAGCGCCTGCACTCCGCGCTCGGGTTCATGTCGCCCGACGAGTTCGAAGCCGCGCACGCCGCGTAGACCGATCCGACGTCGAGGCCGACGTTCCCGGCCACCGCTCCGCCGGCCGCTACCGCGCGTCGGAACGGGCAAAGCCCGCCCCTCCGCTTGGTCTATGAGGCTTCGCCCGTTTCACATCTATGACCCTGAGATTGACCACTCGCTCCGCTCGTGGTGGAGTCGAGTCGACCTGCCAACACCTCGTGTCCACCGAACCGGGGCAGGGTCA
>NZBC01000239.1 GCA_002687715.1 Planctomycetota bacterium
AGCCAGACGAAACCCGTCCACTGCTCGTTCAGGAACTCGGAGCGGGCCCGGTAGTGGGCGCTGTACTCGCGGGAGACGCGGTTGCGCTCCTCGGCCGACGTGTCGGCTCCGAACTTCTGCATGGCGTTCTGAATCTGCTTGCTCTTCGCGTCCCACTTCAGCTGCTTGGCGAGCGCCTGCTTCTCGGTCATGCCCTTGGCCGGGCTCACGAGCGTGACGCTGTCGCCGACGAGGATGTCGAGCTTGCCGTCGCCGTTGACGTCGTCGACCCAGATGCGGGTGTCGGTCGTCGGGCCCACGAACTCGGAGTCGTTGACGAAGGGTCCCTTGGGGCGCTTGCCCGCGGGGATCACCGACCGGAACTGCGAGAGCTTCGGTGCGGCCCCCTTCTTCGCAACGTTCTCGGCGAAGTACACCCCACCGGACGCAGACCCGCTGAGGATGTCGACGTCGCCATCGCCGTCCCAGTCGATGCAGAACGGGTCGCTGTGGTGGGAGACCTTGAGCTTGCTGCCGGTGGCCGTCTTGAGGAGCTCGCCGCCGGGCGCGAACTTGCCCTTCCCTTCCCCGGTGAAGACATAGAACGACCCGCCGAAGTTCCCGACCACGAGGTCCAGCTTCTGGTCGCCGTTCCAGTCGATCGCGAACGGGCGCGTGCAGATGAACTCGACCACCTGGCTCTTGTCGGCCTTGATGATCAGCGGCTCACCGTCGGTGCCGTTCAGCACGGCCGGCTTCTTGAACCCGGCCGCGCTGCCCCAGAGCACCTGGAACAGGCCAGCCATGTCCTTGGTCTGACGCGAGTACGAGCCGGAGAGGATGTCGACGTGACCGACGCCGTTGAGATCCACCAACTGTGGAGTCGACGACGTGCATCACCACACGCCCGGGACGTTGACGACCTGACCTTCCGCCTCGAGCCACTTGCCCGCGGCGAGCGAGCCGTTGCCCTGGTTCGCGAAGACGCGGATCTTCCCGCCTCCGAACTGACCGACGAGCAGATCGCGGTCTCCGTCACCGTCGACGTCGGCCCAGCACGGTGCGGCCCAGCCGGGCGCCTCCACGCGAACCGGCTCTCCGTCCGCCATCATGCGAACGGGTTTCTCGAACGCGATCTCGGGTGGATCGATGTCCGGTGACATCGATCCCGCACCGACGATCAGCACGGCCGCCAGAATCGTGATCATCATGATCGGAGCCTCCTTCAAATCCGAGGGCCAAGATGGCACCGGTTCAGTCTTCCGGGCGTGTCATCCCCTGTCAACGAGGAACGCCCGGCCCACTCATCGTCCCCGGCATTTCGTGCGAGAATGCACCGTCAGCCCCGATGTAGTCCCCAGGCCGAACGGAAGTCGCTCCAGATGCGTATCACGTGCTTGTGGTTGGTTCTCGCGGTCAGTTTGGTCGCTCAGGGCGAGCTGGCCCACCGGAAGGTGCGGGTCCTCGATGTCTCCGGCACCCCCAAGGAGCGCGGACTCGCGCACGGACGCGCGCTGAAGGCCCAGATCCGGGAGGTCATCGGAGACTTCAAGCAGGACCTCGCACGTGACTACAAGGTCGACGCCGACGTGTTCATCCGTCGCTTCGTCGAGCGCACCGACTTCATGCCCGCGATCGACAAGTGGACGCCGGGGTTGCTCGACGAGGTGCGAGGCATCGCGGAGGGTGCAGGTCTCCCGTTCGACGACGTCTACGTCTTCCAGCTCGCCGACGAGATCTGGTCGATGGGCCGATGGACCCAACGCGACAAGTGCACCGCCATCGCCGTGAACCGCCGCGGCGACCAACCGACGATCGTCGCGCAGAACATGGACATCCCGGGCTTCTACCAGAAGTTCCCCACCGTCCTCCGCATCCGGCGCACCGATGGCCCCGACACCATGGTGCTCACCGTCCCAGGCCTCATCGGGGTCAACGGAATGAACGACGTCGGCGTCGCGATCGCGTGCAACACGTTGCTGCAACTCGCACCGTCCCGGAAGGGTCTCCCCTGCCTGATGGTGGTTCGGGGCGTCCTCGAGCAGAAGAACGTCGGGGACGCGGAGTCCTGGCTGAAGAAGATCCCCCACGCTGTCGGCCAGAACTACACCATCGGCGGCCCCGAGGGCGCGAAAGCGTTCGAGTGCTCCGCCAACGCCAAGGTCCGCTTCAACCCGGAACCGGACGCCGACTTCACCTACCACACCAACCACCCGCTGGTGAGCCGCGACTGGCACCCGGACTACCTCGCCCGCTGCCGGACCCGTGGCGTGAAGCCCCAGGTCGGCCTCCGCAAGTGCTGGCGCATCGACGCGCTGAAACAGCGCATCCGCGCTGGCCACCCGATCACGCCGCGAACCATCAAGGATGCGCTCGCTTCCCGCGACCACTCCCGGGGTCCGATCTGCGGCAACTGGACCTATGGCTGCACCCTCTTCGTGCTGAACGCGAAGCGGCCGGAGCTCCACCTCGCCCCGGGACGTCCGGACCGGATCGCGTTCCAGCGATTCGAATTCTGATCGCCCGCCCACAGCCGGTGAGTCAACCTGCTCTCCGCCGGGAGCGCGGGACCTCCAGGTCCGCGCTGGGTCCGGATGCGGCTTCGCCGTCAGAGCGGACCTGGAGGTCCGCGCTCCCATCCAGACCAGATTGCTTCACACGCTCTGGAGGTCCGCGCTCCCGGGCGGCACTACCTGGCCGTGTCGCCGTTCCGCGCACACACCTTCACCGTCCCGTTCTCGATGGTGTAGGTCAGCCCGATCGCCGTCACCGCCTCCTCCAAGGCCGTCAACGCCGATTCGCCGGCCGGAAGGTCGAGGTCGAGCACCAGGGCTGACGGCAGCAGCTCGAACACCGAATCCTCGAACTCGATCGCGACGCCAGTCCGGCACTTGATCGTGAACAAGGCGCGCGACAGCCGCTTCCCCTCCCAGCGCAACGCCGGCATCAAGGTCCGGGCCAGTCGCTCCTCCACGTGCTCCGACGCCACGTCTCGTACCGGACCTGGGACCACCGCAGTCCCGCAGACCCAGTCGTCGGCACCAGGCGCCGCGCATCGCCCGCCAACCGACAACTCCAAACCAGGAGAAGGCTGCGGCGGAGGTGCAGCACACGCAGCCACCAGAACGAGCACAGTCCAGATCGTCGCCACGCGAGACATCACCTCGATCGTACCGCGGTCGGCGTCCGCACTCCCACCGGAACTGGAACCGGGGATTCGCCCGACGAGACCGCCGTGGTCAGAACCTGATCCGGTTCCAGAACAACTCGCGGCGATCGCGGTTCTCACTGAACCACCCGAACAGGAACTCGAGCGACCGCTCGACGGGGCCGTCGTGGACCTTGCGCCCGTTCAGAAGCACCGTCACGGGCTGATCGAGGTCGACGATATGGTCGTTCAGCAGAACGGCACCCGTGCGCAGCTCCTTGGCATCGATCTTGATCGTGTTGCCTTCGACGGTGACGCGACAAACCGTTCCGTTCGGGGCGGGGCGTTTCGCTTCGAGCCAGTACTGGCGCGAGCGTAGCAGCGTTTCTTTGTCGCGATTCTGGTACGAGTAGAAGATCGCGTCGAAGGACCTCGGGTACGCGTTGCGCGACTTCTTGGCGAGGTACTTGAGCGCAGGCTTATCGAGATTCTGCTGGTAGGAGTGACCGACGCGCTTGGTGAATCGGAACTCGCCCGGCAGTCCCTCCTCCTTGTAGTAGGCCTCCGCCTCGCGGTAGCCGTCGACCCGGTCCTTCTGGTCGTCGAGTCCGACGGCGAAGAACCCCGGAACGTGACGCAACACGTTCATGCACGCCTTCGGATTCGGGTGATATGCGTGATGGAGCCTCCCCATCGAGAAGAAGCCCGCGAACCGGTGCGGCCACATCTCGGCGACGAAACATGCCGCCCCGCCCCCCGCCGAGTACCCGGACAGATACACGCGGTCGGTGTCGACGTTGAACTCTCGCACCAACCGACGGTAGATGCGGTCGATCATGTCGAACGTCCCGGGCTGATTCCAACCCATCCGATCGTCCGATGGGATCTCGGGGGTCACCGTGAGGAACTGCGAGAACACCGACGACTCGTTCGTGCGATCGAACGCGGCCGCGGTGTCACCGCTCCCATGGAATCGAAACAAGACCGGCACCGGTTTCTTGCCGGAGTAGCCTCTCGGCAATCGGATCACGAGCGGCACTTTCTTCCGCTTCGCCTCGGGCGCCTCAGCCTCGAGCTCCAGACGCTTGCCCTTCACCCGCTTCAACGACGGCTTGATCTTCAGGCTCTCGAGCGCCGCGAACACGACCTTGCGGTCCTCGGGCCGGCACCTCATGAGCCGCGCGCGGTCCTCGGCCGCGACCTTCTCCTTCCCGAAGAAGGCGTTCTGCACCCATCGCTTCGCCTGGGCCTTGGACACCTTCTGGTCCGCCTGCCCCGGCGCAACGCCCGCGGAGACCAACACCAGGCCAATGAGTACTCGAATGCTCATGATCCACTCCAGTCGGAATCCGTAATCCATGGGTCACGCCGAATGTCGATCGCCAAGTGTAATAGCGGCTGGAGATCAGTGCTCGGCCCCATCGGGGCACTCCACCCGGTCCGGCGGCACGACCTCTGGATCACCGGCGCGGCTTGCCCTGGCGGGCCGCCGCCTCGGTGATCTTCTCGCCGATCATCGTGATCTTGTGGTCGCGGAGGCGCTTCTCGTTGAGCCAGTACGGGCTCGTGATCTCCTTGAACGCATAGATCGCAGCCTGGATGCCCTCGGCCCAGGCGACGGTGATGAGCTTGATGTCGCCGTGGACGTCACCGACGGCGAACACTCCCTTGCGGCTGGTCTCGAAGTACGGGTCGATGGCGATGCTACCGTCGTCATTCAGTCGGAGGTCCAGGCGCTCGAACGTGTCCTCCGCAGAGAGGAACCCGATCTGCACGATCACGAGGTCCGCCGCAAGGTCGCTGCCGTCACCCAGCGTCAGCGCGATACGATCTCCCGCGAACTCGGCGGCTTTGACTTCTGCCGATGCGTGGATGATGCCGCCGGACGCACGAACCCGCGCCAGCGTCTCCGCCTTGCCGACGAGGGTCTCCTCGCGCGCGACGAGGTGCACGCGCCCACCTCGCTCCAGCACCATGACGGCTGCGTCGAGCGCCGAGTCGCCCCCGCCCACGACGACGACGTCGTGATCTTCGTAGTCGCCGATGTTGGGCACCTTGTAGTGCACCTTCTTCGATTGGAGGGCGTCGAGCGTGAGGAGCTTGCGAGGGAAGTGCAGCAGCCCGACACCGATGATCGCCTTCCGGCAGAGGTACGCGCCGTGGCTGGTGACGACCCGTTTCAACGGCTCGTTCTTCACCACCTCGTCGGTGTCCTCGATCCCGACCAGCTCCTCCTGGAACCGGAACTGAACGAACGCATCCACGGCCTGGCGGTACACGCGGGACGACAACTCCTCCCCCGTGATGCCGTCCGGGAACCCCGGGATGTCGACGATCCGCTTGTGCGCGTAGAGGAAACTGGGTTGGCCGCCGGGCCGGTCCTTGGCTTCGACGATCAGCGTCGTCAGCCCACGATGCGCCGTCGTCAACCCAGCGGCGAGTCCGGCCGGACCCGCCCCGATGATCACGACGTCCCACGACGCAAGCGCGTCGAAGTCCAAGTCATCGGCAAGGGGAGTGACCGCGAAGTCTGCCATGCGCTGAGCGTAACAGTCGCCACGGGCATCTCAGCCCGTGGCGCGCTCATGGCAAGCCGTGGATTCGACCGGAGCGACGCCCTACTCGGCTTCGCTGTTCCAGTCTTCCGCGGTCTCGTAGAATTCGCCCTGATCGCCCTGGACGCGGCCGCCGAGGCGACCCGCGAGTTCAAGCATCTTGGCGACGAGGGGTCGATCCGGGTTGGTCGTGTAGACGGCGCCGGCGCACCAATCGAACCAGCCCTTTACCGCTCCGGCCGGGCCCAGCCACAGGACGGCATGCGGACCATTGGTCGAATCGGGACGCAGATTGGGGTCGGCGAAGACGGCGTCGCCCCATTCCGTGGCCGAAATCTCTTGCGAAGCGGACTTCGTCCAATGTTCGGCGCGCGTAACGTGCAAGTCGTAGCCCATGGGGCCTCCAACTACCGCTGGGAATCGCGGAGTGCGTCGCGGCCGAAGCCGCGACGCGTCCAGGGAGACCTACCAGCGATCGCGGCGGCCACCGCCACCGCCACCACCACCGCCACCACCACCGAAGCCGCCGCGGTTCTCACGGGGCTTGGCAATGTTGACGTTGAGGGTGCGGCCACCGAGGTCCTGGCCGTTCATGCCCTCGATGGCGGCCTCGGCGTCCGCGCTGGACCCCATCTCGACGAAACCGAATCCGCGGGGGCGACCCGTGTCGCGGTCGGTCACGATGCTCACCGACTCGACCTGGCCGAAACCGGCGAACGCGGCCTGGAGCTCGGACTCCGTCGTGTCGAACGACAGGTTGCCGACGTAAAGCTTGCTCTGACTCATTCCAATCCTCAAACGCTGTGGCCGGATCAAACCGGCCTGCCAGGAACGCTCGGGCCGCCAACCGGCCCCTTCGTTCCGCCGAAAACGTTCGTGGATTTGGAGCAAGTACCGTGGGAGGAAGGCCCCCGCGAACCAGATCGTTTCCAGGAGCCACGCAACGGGCGGGCTCGATTCGAACGTACCGACCCCGAGTTCCAGCCCCCCAAAGGGGCCAGCTCGGCTATGCGGCGCCCTGAGACGCCGAGCCACTCTACGGCGTCCTCGGGGGTCTGAGTAGGGGCTGCGACACGGAGAATAGTGCAGGTTTCTTGGGTTCGGTCCCAGGGACGCCCCCTCCCGGCACGACGGCTCATCCAATGCCAAGCCATCCCATAACTTGGGGCTGGGCAGGTCCTGGTCGTCGAGTAATAGTCACGCTCGAGGACTCCGACCCCAGGGATTGGACCTTCACGAGCCCGCCCATTGGACCTTCCATTGGCAGCCGTGCCCTCGCTGGGCACAGTGACGGTTGGGTACGATCGCCCCATGTCGCGGTCCATTCCCCTCCTCCTCTTCGCTCTCCTCGTCCCCCTCGCATCGATGCCCGGCCAGGTCGTGATCACCGAGTTCATGGCCCGGAACGGGGGCACGCTGGACGACGAAGACGGTGATTCGTCGGACTGGATCGAGGTACGAAACGCGGGCGCGACATCGGTGGACCTCGCCGGGTGGACGGTCACCGACGATCCAGCGAACCCAGCGCTGTGGACGTTCCCGTCGTGGGTGCTCGGATCGGGAGAGCACCTCGTGGTCTTCGCGTCGGCGAAGGATCGCGCCCAGTCCGGGTCGGAGCTCCACACCAACTTCAAGCTCTCATCCGACGGCGAGTATCTGGGGCTGTTCGCGCCTGGCGGTGGAATCGCGACCGAGTTCGCACCCACGTTTCCGCCGCAGCGCGTCGACGTCGCGTACGGGCTCGGAGGCTTCACGACCGTCCTGGTTACCGAAGGGGCGGGATGCGAAGCGCTCGTGCCGCCGCCCGGCGGCATCGGGGCGGCGTGGCAATCAGGAACGGTGGCAGGCTGGCTCACCGGCACGACCGGCGTCGGGTTCGAGCAGGGAACCGGCTACCAGAGCCTGATCGGACTCGACGTCGGACCGTCCATGTACGGGATCAACCCGTCGGCCTACATCCGCGTCTCGTTCAACGTCGCCGACCCGGCGGTGTTCGAAGGCATGACGCTTCGCATGAAGTACGACGACGGCTTCCTCGCCTACATGAACGGAACGCCCATCGCGGCGTCGAACGCCCCGGGGTCGCCGCAGTGGAACTCCCCGGCCACGACGAACCGTCCGGACACGCAAGCCGTCGAATTCGAGGCCCATGACGCCCGCGTCGGGCTCCCAGCACTCGTCGCCGGCGCCAACGTCCTCGCCATTCAGGGTCTCAACGTATCGACATCGAACATCGATTTCCTCATCATCCCCGAGCTCACTGCGGGCGGGTACGGGACTCAGACCGGCTACCTCGTCGACCCCACGCCCGGTGGCGTGAACACGACGGCCGTCGCCGATTTCGTTGCGGACCTGACGACGTCGGTCCCGCGCGGGATCAAGTCGGCGGCGTTCACCGTCGACCTCTCCTGTGCGACGCCTCTTGCGACGATCCGCTACACCACGGACGGCAGTGTCCCGACGGAATCGAGCCCGATCGCGGTCGGCTCGATCAGCGTCACGGGGAGCACGGTGCTCCGCGCACGTGGGTTCTTGGCCGGGTGGGGACCATCACGCACGATGTCTCACACCTACGTGTTCCCGCAGGATCTGTTCAACCAGCCGGGGCAGATCCCGGGCCTCCCGGCGGTGTGGGGCGGCACCGGATCGAACGGGCTATCGATCGCAGCGGACTACGAGATGGACCCGACGGTGACGACGAACCCGCTCTACGCGGGGCGTCTCGAGACCGCGCTGACCAGCCACCCCATCGTCAGTGTTTCGATGGACGTCGATCAATGGCTCGACCCTTCCACCGGGATCTACATCTCACCCACGAGCGACCCGGCCGTGCCGCGCGAGGCGGTGGTATCGGTCGAGTTCTTCGATCCTGGCGGGTCGGACGAGTTCCAGCTGGACGCGGGCCTCCGCGTCTCGGGTAATGCGTCGACTCGACGGTGGGCGTCCAAGAAGCTGTCTCTGCGGATGGTGTTCAAGGGCGAGTACGGAGCGGGCAAGCTCGAGTACCCCGTGTTCGGAGCCGACGCGACGGCCAGCTTCGACACGCTGACGCTCGACGCGTACTACGCATTCACCTGGAACTACGCGCCGTACTACAACCCGCCGTCGGTCTGGGTCTACCGCTGGCAGTCCGCCCAGTACCTACGAGACCACTACTCCGCTCAGCTGCACGCGAACCTGGGCTCGGTCGCAATCAACAACCGTTGGGTGCACCTGCTGATCAACGGGAAGTACTGGGGGCTCTACAACCTGCACGAACGCCCGGACGCCGACTTCATGGCGACCTACGAGGGCGGCGATCCCGACGACTGGGACGTGATCCGGCACAACCAGAACAACGTCCAATCCGGGAGCAACGCGGGCTGGCTTGCGCTGATGAGCCTCGTCAATCAGGGCAGCGGAACCTACGTGCAGAGTCAGGCGGGGTACGACGCCGTCCAGCAGGTGCTCGACGTCGAGAACCTCTGCGACTACATGATCCTGAACCTGTTCACCGGGTTCTCATACGACTGGCCGCAGTCCAACTGGTACTCGGCTGACGATCGCGCCACACCCGGCGCGAAATGGAAGATGTACTCGTGGGATGCCGAGCACACGCTCAAGGAAGTGACTCAGAACTCGACCAATTACTCGACGAACGGCTCCCCCGCACGTCTCTACTACCGCCTCCGCCAGAACTCGGAGTTCAGGGTCCTCTTCGGGGATCGGGTCCATCGGTTCTTCTTCAACGACGGTCCGCTGTACGTGAACCCCCAGAGCCCGGCGTGGGACCCCCAGAACCCGCAGAACAACCGGCCCGCGGCGCTGTACTCCCAGCTCGCCGACGAGATCGAGGACGGCATCATCCTCGAGTCGGCGCGGTGGGGCGACGCGTTCGTGACGTCGGGGCCGTCCTACACGCTCGACAACGCCTGGAAGATCGAGCGCGACCGGATCCTCAACCAGTACTTCCCCCAGCGCGCGGGCATCGTCTTGAACCAGTTCCGCAGCGGCAACCTCTACCCGAACCTGGATGCGCCGGTGTTCTCGCAGCACGGCGGCGCGACGGCCGCGGGGTACACGCTTACGATGACCGCGCCCGCGACCATCTGGTTCACCACCGACGGAACGGACCCGCGGCAGCAAGGTGGCGCCGTGTCTCCATCCGCCACGTCGTACGCTGGTGCGGTGACGCTCTCATCGACGATCACCGTGAAGGCGCGGGCCTACGACGGCACCGAATGGAGCGCGCTCAACGAGGCCGCGTTCCTCATCGAGTCCGCGTCGGTCAACGAGGTCCTGGCGATCAACGTCTTCGGAATCGTCGACGAAGCTGGCGAGCCGGAAGACTGGTTCGAGCTCGTCAACGCCACGACATCGGCCATCGACCTCTCCGGATTCTGGCTGACCGACAACGCCGCGATACCGCAGAAGTGGGCGATTCCCGGCGGGACGATCCTCTCCCCTGGAGACACCCTCCTCGTCTGGGCTGACGATGAACCCGGCGACGGCCCCTATCACGCGACATTCAAGCTCGACGGTGACGGCGAGCAGGTCGCCCTGTTCCAACCTGATGGCATCACGCTGCAGGACGTCGTGACCTTCGGCCCGCAGCAGGCCGACGTGTCCACCGGTCGACTCTTCGACGGCGGCTCGCAACTCGTCACGTTCGCCGACCCGACCCCCGACGCCCTCAACGCCCCCGGCGCGTGCGGTGTCCGTCGCTATGACATGCTCGCCTCGGAGAACACGACCATCGCCCTCGACGTCGTCGGCACTCCCGGAATCGGCCAGTCGTTCACCTTCCAATCCCTGTTCGGGCCGCCGCAGACCCTCACCCCGCTCCTCGTCGCGACGGCCCCCGCCGAGATAGCGGTCCCGTTCACCTCACTGACACTGCTGGTGGACCTCACCTTCCTCGAGCTCGGCCTGCCGACGTCGGACGTCTTTGGGACGTCGCAGGTCGCGGTGACACTCCCCAATGACCCGGGACTGGTGGGCCTCACGTTCTACCTGCAGTCCTACGCCATCGCGGGCGCTGCGGCGTCCGGGTCGAACGCGCTCGAAGTCCGCATCTGCCCGTAGTTCGCATCTGCCCGTAGTCCGTTCTGGCGGGAGCGCGGACCTGGAGGTCCGCGCTCCCGGGGGCGTGCTCAGTAGCGCCACCGCTTGGCGTCACGCCCCGCCGGAGCGTGACGCTGGACGTGTGCGGCCATGAGGCGGATCAGCTCGCCGCGCGCCTTGAACGGTGACCAACCGTGCCCGCCGCGGCCGCCGTAGGCGAACGTGCCGCCGTAGTACGGACTGCGCGTCGACTCGAGGAAGTCCTCCATGTGCTCGACGCCGATGTTCAGATAGAACTGGTCACGACGTCCGGCGAAGAAGTGCAACTTGCCGACGAGCTTCGGGCCGACTTTCGCCCACCGCTGCTGGAGGTAGTGGCGCAGGTCGTAGTGCTCGCGCCAGTGTTCAGCGACGCTGCGGTCGATCCTCCCCGTGCGCTTGTCGAACAACGGCTTGAAGTAGCCGTCCTCCCCCACAGGGCCGAAGACCGCGCTCCAGATGTCGAGCTGCTGGCCGGACCGCCCCTTGGTGCCGTGGACGAGCTCGTAGTGGTTGCGTTGCCGAGAGGTCAGGACGATCTCGCCCGTGCGCGGGTCGCGGGTGTTGGGGGTCGGTACGCGTCGCCACGCATGTTGCTTGTAGTACGCGTTCTCGTCGCGATAGACGTCGATCCCCTCGACGTTACGGAAGTCGAGCGGATCGGGTGCGAAGATCCACGCGCCCCCGTAGAAGTCGGGATAGAAGATCTGGAGCGCCGCCGCTTCCCACCCGCCGGTCGACCCTCCCGTGAGAACACGCGCCCACGCAGCGGGGATGGCGCGAAACCGACGCTCGATCTCGGGGATCAGCTCCTGGTGGATCGCGTCCCCGTACGGACCGTTGTTGGCCGAGTTCACCGCGTAGGAGTCGTCGAAGTACGGCGTCGGGTGCTGGAGCGTGACGGCGAGCATCCGCGGAAAGTCATCGGCCATCCACTCGCTCCCCGGCCCGTGGCGGTAGGGAGCCCGGGTGGAGAAATGGCCCTGCTTGTAGATCACCGGATACCGCACGCGCGGATGCTCGTGATATCCCCGCGGCAGCAGGACCGTCGCGCCGATGAAGATCGGGTGCCCCCAGAACTTTGTCAACATCGGGCTCTGGATGCGGAATCGCTTGACCATCGGCGTGTCCGCAGGGAACGGCCGGAGCGGATTGGTCTTGGTGATCTCGAGTCGGATCGTCTTCGACCCGCCTGGGTCGATCGCGACCTTCTGGACTTCGCTGAAGCCATTACCGGGCGACCGCACCCAGCGCTGCCCCTCCCACTGGTCCATATGCATCCACAGCACGTGTCCGTCACTGCGTGCGAACCGCGTGTAGACGTTCAGGCAGGCCTGCACGTGGTACTCGCCGGCTGGCAGATCTCGAAGGCTCTCCACCGGTGACCCCAGCACGTCGCCATCGATGATGGCGGGCTCCCCCGGCTTCAGCCCAGTGATGTCGACGCCGAAGAACGGGACCCCGGTCCGCCCGATCTGAAACCGCGGCTCCCGGCGTGCCGTACGAGCGAGCGCCACGTAGATCCGCCCGGTCGTCGCCTCCGCACGTACCGAGTCGTTGATGACCACCTCGAAACGAGGCCCCGCCGGCTGGCCGAAGGCCGACCCGACGAGGAGAAGTCCGCACAGGAGGACATGGGCGCGAGCGACGTTCATGATGTTCTGGCTCCGGGTTGGCGATCGAGCTTACACCCGGGCCTCCCCGGTCGTCTGGCGTCGAGCATCACTCCGCCGATGTCGCGTGGCTCGACTTTACCGAGCAAGCGAGGTGGACAAAGCCCTCAGAGGCGGAGGCTCGTCGCCCACTCCGCCTCTGGTCTTCCGGGAGCGCGCCGACACGATCATCCCCGGCTCGTGCTTGTGTCGGACGCAGCCGCGCTGACGTCAGCCGTTCGAGTCCGCCTTCTTCGCTTCGGGCTTCTTCTTCCCCTTACCCTTCTTCTTCTTGCGCTCGAGCTCTTTCAGCTCCTTCTCGCGGTCGAGGAATGACGTTCCCTTGGTCATCCAGGCGGGGGCCTTTTCGCCCTTGACGTAGTGACCGAACCACTCGCGGACCCGCCAGTGGTAGTCCACCTGATTGGGCTTCTTGCGCAGGCCGTGGTTCTCGCCGTCGTAGACGAGCATGACGAGTTGCTTGTCGGCGAGCCGGGCGGCGTTGTACATCTCGATGCCCTGGTGCCAATCGACGGCGCCATCCTTGTCGCCGAACGCGATCAGCAGCGGGGTGTTCAGCGTGTCCATGCCGAAGATCGGCGAGTTGGCGATGTACGTCTCGACGTCCTGCCAGAACGGACGGTCCATGCGGCCCTGGCTCTCGTGGAAGATGCGGGCGTCGGTGCTGCCGGAATTCCAGTAGATGGACATCGACATGCTCATCATGTTGGTGAGCGGTGCACCCGCGACACCCGCCGCGAAGAGGTCGCTACGGGTGACGATGAACGCGGTCTGGTACGCGCCCCACGAATGGCCGACGAGTCCGATGTGTTTCTCGTCCACGTCGCCCTTGGCGAGGACGGCCTTCACGGCGGGCACGACGCATTCGAGCGCCGACACTCCGGGCTGCTGCGCCCGATAGACGATGTCCGGCTGGTACACGAAGTACCCCAGCGACGTGAACACGCTCGGGTTGTAGGGGCGTCGCTCCGATGGCGCAGTGTACGCGTGCAGGTTCTGCGAGCGCTTCTCGTAGATGTACACGATCATCGGGTACTTCTTGCCGGTCTTGAATCCCGCGGGGTAGAAGAGCGCGCCCTGGAGCTTCGCGCCACGATCGCTCTCATAGTCGACGAGCTCAGCGCGCGGGCTCCAGGTGAAGTCCTTCTGTTGCTGGTTGGTGCTCGTGATCTGACGGGGCTTCCCCAGGTCCGGCCCGGCCACGAACACGTCCGGTGAATCGACGACGGTCTGCGCGCTGAATGCGAAGACGTCTGCGTGCTTGGCCTTCTGCAGGGCACCGACGCGTTGGTCCTCGAGTCGGAGGGCTTGGACCGCAGCGTTCGCGACGTCCAGGCGCGCGAAGCCGGACTGCTTCGTCCGATCCCCGGTGACGGACAGGTACAGGGGCTTGCCCATATCCACCCACTCCTCGTCGGGGTCGAGATCGAGGAGGCGATAGCGCGTGTGGGTCTCCGCGCCGCGGGTGAGACGACGAGGTTTGCCTCTGCCGAGGGGGATCTGCCAGATGTCGAAGCGTGAATTGAGAAGCACCGAGCTCGCGTCCTTCGCCCAGCCCGCAATGCCGTACGGGGGGTTCTCGTCGGTGAGGACGCCGCGCTCCGAGTTGATGAAGTCGGCCTCCAGGGTGCCCGTGAGGTCCTTCGCTACGCCGCGCTCGAGGTCGTATGACCACCAGCGGTCGTTCTTGACGTAGAGGACGTGCCGGCGGCTGGGGTTCCGCTCGTAGAGGAACTTGTGCCGGGTGAGGAACGACGGCGCGCTCTCACCGGTCCGGGCGTCGATCACGCAAGCGTTGAAGAGCCGGGGACCGAACATCCCTTCACGCTCGTGGGTCGTCGTGTCACGACCGATCGCGAGGTCGCCCCGCTCCCTCACGGACACGACGTCCATCCTGTCGTTGGCGAGACGGA
>NZBC01000240.1 GCA_002687715.1 Planctomycetota bacterium
GCTCGGTTTCCTCGCGCTCCGCGTCGCGGGCTTCGCCGCGACCATTCGTCGCCGTCTGCTGAGCGTGATCCTCGTGGTCACCGTGTGCGTCGTCTACAACCTCCTCACCCTGACGGCCCGCAGCTGGGTCAAGGACGGCGCGATCGGCCCCATGCCGGGACTGTTCTGGGTCGACGGCGGGCTCCTGCTCTACCTCGCGTCTCCGCTGCTCTTCCGCCAGACGAAGAGGCGGCGGTCGTGAAGATCCTCGACCGCTACGTCGCGCTCGCGCTGCTTCGCGGCTTCGCACTCGCGCTCGTCGTCCTGACGCTCCTCATCAGCCTCGGCGCGCTGGTCAAGGAGCTCGACGACGTCGGCGAGGGTCGCTACAGCGTCGAGGACGCGGTCGCGGTCGTCGGCCTCACGATGCCCGAACGCATGCTGGACCTCGTCGCGGTCTCGGCGCTGGTCGGCGGCATCGTCGGACTCGGTGGCCTCGCCGCCGGCCACGAGATCCTGGTCATGCAGACTGCCGGCCTGTCACCCCTTCGCTTCGCGACCATCGCATTGAAGACCTCGATCCCCATCATTCTCTTCATCGGCGCGGTCTCGGAATACGGGATGCCGCCCCTGAGCCAGGAAGCCGCCCGCCGCAAACGCATCGCCACCAGGGGTCCCGACGCCGCCATCACAGAGCACGCGATCTGGTTCAAGGACGGCAACACCATCGTCCGCCTCGGCGGCGTCCGCGACGCCCACGTCCTCGAGGACATCCAGATCTTCCACTTCACCTCGAACGACCGGCTCCGCGAAGTCATCACTGCCGCCACCGGTTCCATCAAGAACCGCGACCGCTGGGTCCTCTACGACGTCCGCCACGACACCCCCACCACCCCCATCAGCACCTCTACCATCCACGAGATCCCCTCTCCCCTCTCCACGTCCAGCCTCGACCTCCTCACCTCCCCCCCCGAACTCTTCTCCCTCACCCGCCTCTGGCGCGACACCCGCGAAGGCGGGCCCGCCGCCGACAACGCAGACCTCCACCGCCACCTCTGGCGACGTCTCTCGCGGCCGTTCCTCATGGCGGCGATGCTCCTGCTGGCGATGCCGTTCGCTCTGAGCCGCACCGCGACCTCGAAGCTCGGCATGCGTCTGGCATTGGGAGCGGTCACCGGTGTCCTCGCCCACATCGGCGTCGAAGCGGTGGCCTACCTGGGTACGCTCGTGCGCATGGACCCGGTGGTCGTGGCGGTTGCCCCCGTGATCCTGACCCTCCTCGCGGCCACCGCACTTCTCCTGCGGCTCCGGTAGCGAACGCGACCTGGGCGCGTGAGACCCGGCGAGGTGACGGCTCCTTCCTGCCGAGCTTGACCGCGCTGCGGATGCTCGGAGACGGGAGCGTCGATCCGACGTAATCTCCACCGCGCCGTCACGGAGACACGTCGATGAGAACCGCTCGCCTGCTCGCCGCCCTGTTGCTCCTGATAGTCCCGGCTTGCGTCGCGCCCGAGGACTCTGGAGCCGGGGGCGACGGGGTGGAGCGGTGGGTCGCGCTCGAAGGCGGGACGGTGTACGTCAGCCCCACGGAGGAGCCGATCGAAGACGGCGTCGTGCTGGTCCGCGATGGGAAGGTCATAGCAGTCGGTCGGAGACGGGCGGTCGAGGTTCCCGGGTCAGCCCGGTCGATCGATTGCACGGGCCTGACCGTCACGGCCGGGTTCTGGAACAGCCACGTGCACCTGTTCGAAAGGAAGTGGGCGAACGCAGCAGCCATTCCAAGGGCGGAGCTGGGTCGCGAGCTTCAGGCAGCGTTCACGCGCTTCGGGTTCACGAGCGTGTTCGATACGGGTTCCGCGTGGAAGAACACGCGGATCATCCGGGATCGCATCGAGTCCGGGGAGGTGGCGGGGCCGAGGATCCGGTCGACGGGTGAAGCGCTGGTCGCGCCGAACGCCGTGCCTTCCGCCAGGCTCCTGGGCATTCTGGGGTTCATGGCGTTCCCGGCTCCCGAGGTCACCAACGCCGCGCAGGCCACGGCGGCGGCGAGGAAGCTCCTGGACGACGGAGTGGACGGGATCAAGGTCCACCTGCAACCGCCGCCGACGGCCGCGGATGGGATTCCGAAGAACGCGATCGCAGCCGCGGTGGCGGAAGCGCATCGAGTCCGGAAGCCCGTATTCGTTCATCCACATGACAGCGCGGATGTCCTGGTCGCAGCACAGGCGGGAGTCGACGTCATCGCTCACACCACCCCGGGGCCATGGAACGCCGCCGTCCTCACCTCGATGAAGAAGTCGGGGGTCGCCCTCACGCCGACCCTTACGCTGTGGAAGCGGTCCCTGCGCCACGACCGCATCTCGGCCCAGGAGCGCCGCACCCGAACCGTGGTCGGTCAGCTGCGCGCCTGGGTCGCCATGGGAGGGGCGGTCCTGTTCGGCACCGATGCCGGGGCCGTCGCCCCTGATCCCAGCGAGGAGTACGCGTTGATGGCCGAGGCCGGGATGAGCTTCCCACAGATCCTCCGGAGCCTGGAGGCAGCGAAGGCGGCGGCAGGAGAAGCCGACGCCTTGTCGATCCCCGTGATGACCGACTCCCGGGCGCGCAGACCTCCAGAGCTTGGAAGTCAATCTGCTCCGATGGGAGCGCGGAACTCCCGGTCCGCTCCGGGTCCGGATCCGGCGGCGCCGTCAGAGCGGACCTGGAGGTCCGCGCTCCCGGGAAGAGCAGATTGCTTCACACGCTCTGGAGGTCCGCGCTCCCGGCAGGGCAGGTTGCTTCGCTTGCCCCGGAGGTCCGCGCTCCCACGGAACAACTCCGATCCGGCCTGCGTATACCATCTTGGTATGCGCATCCTCCTTCTCCTCCTCGCCCTCGTTGCGTGCGGTTTCGCCCAGGACCGTGACCGCGTCATCCTCAAGAGCGGCCGGATTCTCGCGGGCAGCCTCGGCGAGGGCACCCGTCGTGTCGTCCACATCCAAGACTGGGAGCTCGGCGCCCTCGACGTGCCCCACGCCCGGATCCGAGCGATCCTCGCGACGGGCCAGGCCAAGAGCCTGTACGACCTGGTTGCGCCGCCCGATGCGGGCAAGGTCCCCGGGACGTTCGTCAGCCTGCGCAAGAAGACCGAGGATCGGCCGGCCGCGTTGCGGACCGGCGTCGCGCGGTACCGGCACGCCGCGAGCGACACGACGTTGTTCCTCGTCGGGGCGGTGCACATCGGCGACAAGGCGTACTTCCACCGGCTGCAGGAGATCCTCGATCACACCGACGTCGTGCTGTTCGAGGGCGTCGGCGCGAAGGAGATGGGTGAGAAAGAGAAGAAGCGCCTCAGTGATCTCGCCCAGATCCAGCTCAAGCTCAAGGACCTGCTCGGCCTGGGGTTCCAGCGGGACCACGTCGACTACACGCAGACCACGTTCTGGAAGAACGCGGACGTCGACTTCGCAACTCTCTCGAAGGAGATGAAGGAGAAGGGCGTCTCGCTTCCCACCGACAACGTGTTCGTGCGGCTGGTGATGAAGCTCGTGTTCGGCCTCATGAGCCCCGAGTCGATCAAGAAGAACCCCAAGCTCCAGGAGCGTCTCAAGCGGCAGACCGCCGGCATGCTCGCCCGGGCCGACTCGATGATGAAGCGCATGGGCAAGCTCAAGAACGTCCTCATCGAGTACCGCAACGGGAAGGCGATGGAGGTCCTCGACCGCGAGATGAAGGCCGGGCCGGCGGGGCGGTGGCTGTCACTGTTCTACGGCGCGGCCCACCTGCCGGACTTCTGTATGCGGTTGCAGAAGGGCGGGTGGACGTACGAGGGTTCGGCCTGGGTGGACGCCTGGGTGTTGAAGTAGGGGATGGCCATGGACCCTGTGGACAAGTTCTTTCTGTGGGACGCGATTGGAGCCGGGGCGGAGTATCTCAGCAAGGACGCCATCTTCCGCCAGCCGTCCCAGTTGGCTCAGCACCAGCGGCTCGAAGCGAAGCAGAAAGCTCGCAATGCCATGTCCGAGGTGGTGCTGCTCCGGGCCCAGGTCGAACGTCTGTCGCTCGCCACGGCCGCGCTGTGGACGCTGCTCCGCGAGCGCACCGACTTCACCGACGACGAGCTGGTGGACCGGGTCCGCGAACTCGATCTCGCGGACGGGAAGCGTGACGGTCGGATGGCGCACACGGTCAAGGAGTGTCCGCAGTGCAGCCGCAAGGTGTCCTCACGGCACCCGTACTGCCTCTACTGCGAGCACGACCTTCGGACCCACGGACTCGAGGGACCGGACGCCTGATGCGCCTGGCGGCGGGACTCGCGGTCGTCTTCGTGATCGGCGGGCTCGCGGTTCTGCTCGACCTTCTTCTCGGGGGCGATCTCGGGCCGGGTGAGACCATTCTTCCTGAGGCGACTGTCGCGGCGGGGGGCGATGGCCCGCGGGCGCCGACCGCGATCGACCCCGTCGAGAAAGCGCGGTTCAACGCCGACGTCGAGGAGGCGCAGGAAGAGACACCGCTCCTGGTCGCGGGGATCGTCGTGGATGGCACCGGGCGCCCGGTCCTCGGCGCGCACCTCTACGTGTCGGTGAACACCGGGCCGCGCCAAAGACCGTGGAAGGTCGTCGCGTCGATCCAGACCAAGGTCGACGGGAAGTTCTCGGTGCGTCGCGCCACGCCCGCCGCCGAAGTCCAGGTCCAGGCCGGCAAACCCGGCTGGATCTCGCGGCAGCGGACCGTCGTGACGCCCGGCGCCGGGGACGTCCACATCGAGCTCACGAAGACGGGGGAGCTCACCGGCCGCCTGCTGCTCCCTCGAGACGCGGGCGCCGCCTCGGTCACCGTGATGGTGCTCCGGCTCCCGAACGGTGAGACGACGAGCCTCGGCAAGGTGACGGGCGATGGCCCCCATGAGTATCTCTGGAGCGCGGCCAACGTCCCGCCGGGCTTGAAGCTCGCAGTGTACGTCAGCGCGACCGGCTCGAACGAAGGCCTGCATCGGGAGGAGGGGTTCATGGTCTCTCCCGGAACCCGGGAAACGGTGCCGACGATCGATCTGCGAGCGCTCGAGCTCTGTGACGTCAGCGTCGTGGACGAGGAGAGCCGGCCGCTGTGCGACGCGTGGGTGATGCTCGAGGACGAGAACGCGCGAGGTACGTTCGAGTACTGGCAGGTCGATACGCAGGGGCGGTTCCGTCGCCTCGCCAAGAAGGGTGTGCGTGATGTGATGGTCGGAGCGAGGAGCCGGCGCCCGCAGACCTTTCCGGCGTTCGGGACCCATCGCGTGGTCCTGAAACGGGGGCCGATCGTGCGCTTCCGCGTCGAGAACGTGGGGGACCTCCCGCTCGCCAAGCGACCGATCGAGCTGCTCGTCCTGCGATCCGCGACCGACCTCTTCGATCGCAACGACACCGACCCCAAGCGTGCGCAGAATCGACTCTCGAGTCTCCAGAGGTGGGGAATGGCCCATGGTTCGCGAACGATCCTCGTCGACGATCGGGGAGAAGCGGTCGCGCACCTGGACACGCCGGGTCTCTACTCGGTCTCGATGCGGGTCGGCGCCGCCAGTGCTCGTCAGAAGACGATCCCGCTGATGAAGCCCACCGTGCGGGTGCAGGGCCACGAGGGCGAGCAGCTCATCGGCCTCAGGGCCGACCGCACGGCGCTCGCGCGAGCGCTCGAGGACAAGTAGTCCGCGCCGCGCGAGCGATCGGGAGTCAGTTGCTCTTCGGCATCCCGTCCTTGTGGATCATGAACGCGAGGACCTTCCCGCGGATGTAGTTCTCGGACAGCATGCGGTAGCCGTTGAGCTTGCCGTGGTTCTTGCCCCACGAGTCCTTGGTGATGTAGTACCGCTTGCCGTCCTTCTTGGCCACGCCAACGATGTGCAAGAGGTGATCGTCGGTGGTCTTCTTCGTCTTGAACATCTCGTCCCGCACCGCCTGCGTGACCGCACCCTTCTTCTCCAGCTCCTCGGTGAGCAGGCCGATGCCGTCGCGCGGGCGGTAGGTCTTCTCGGAGACGTCGATGTCGACGGCGACCGAGTAACCCGTGGCGAGCGCGTTATTGAAGATCTCCATGAACTCGTCGATGGGGACGTTGTGGTACTTGTCGTACCCCATCCAGTTGTCCCTCACGGTGAGCTTCGCGTTCTTGTGGAACGGCGCGTAGCTGTACGACATGACCTCGATGTAGTCGTTGAACGGGATCTTGAGGTAGTCGGTCGCGTACTGCTGCGCGGTCATCTTCCTACCGTCGACCTTGAACGTCTTCGGGGTTGCGCCGAGGTGAGAGTCGACGATGGCGGAGGCTGCTTCCACCCATTTCGGGGTCGGCTGACCATCTCCCTTCGCGAAGCCTTTGATGAGGCCCTTGATCTCGCGGAAGATCTTGCCGTGGTTGTGCGTGCGTTGGCCCTCCGGGAGGCCCGTGTACGCCGACTGCGGCATGAGACCGTACTCACGGGCCATCGCGATGACGTCGTGCGAGAGACCACCCTCGCCGAACGGCGCCTTGCCCTTCTTCGCGACGTAGTTCTTCGCCTTCTCGACGATCGTGTGGCGCACCGTGTAGATCTCCGAGAGATCGATCGGCTTCTTGTGCATGCGCTGGAGCTCGGTCTCCAAGAACGAAGTGGTCGCGAAGCACCAGCACGTGCCCGTGCGCCCCTGTTGGAGAACCGGGAGGCGCGGGAGCTCGCTCTCGACGGTGTACTCGCCCATTTTGTGCTGGGCGATCGCGGGCGCGGCGACGGAGGCGAGAATGAGGAAGCAGACGAGGAACTTGGCGTACACGATGTGGCTCCTAAGGCCGAAATCGACCGGGACGAAGATCATATCAAGCTCGGCGGGCCGGCTCTCGCCGAGACGGGCGGGTACGAGAAACCGCCCCCGGGTAACACCAACGAGGTCGTCCTGACCCGTCGCGGAGGTTGCCCCCGCCGACTCCGCAGCGACCCCACCCCCGTCGTCCACCGCTCCCCGATCCCCTTGCCCGGCAGCACCTTCGGGGCGGTTGATGCCCCCCGCCAAAACCAGTACAACCACCCTCGCGAACGGGCGATTAGCTCAGCTGGTTAGAGCGCCGTTCTCACACAGCGGAGGTCACTGGTTCGAGTCCAGTATCGCCCACTACCGACCCCGGTAGACAAGACGCGCAACCCTGCGAGTACGGGTCCGGCCAACCCATCTGAGAACTCGGGCGCGCCGGTGTCACACTCCCATCGAGGAGGACCGTGATGCCGAGACGAAGCCAGGA
>NZBC01000241.1 GCA_002687715.1 Planctomycetota bacterium
CCAATCACCGCCACGCACGACCTTCTCAGAGGAGAGTCGGGGCGTAGAGGGGTCGACGAGCGGCCCGTTCATCTCGTTCGCCATAGGGACACTCGCGATCTCGTTCCCGCTCGGCATGCTTGCGATGGTCAAGAGCATCCTTGAAACGACCCCGAACGGCGATTTCGGCTGGATCATGCGCCTCCTGCCGTGGGGCTGGAAGTACGAGCTCCTCGAGGGCGACCTCGGAGCCCGTTTCCTCGCGATACTCGTCATGGTCGGTTTCACCACTGCGTTCCTCTGGCTCGGCTACTCGCGCTTCCGGAAGAGAGACCTTTGATGACCACGCCCGCACTCCAGGTTCACGAACTGACCAAGAGCTTTTCGGGCGGCGTGATCGCGCTCGACGACGTCGACCTGTCCATCCCCGCGGGGTCGCTGTTCGGACTGCTCGGCCCCAACGGCGCCGGCAAGACGACGCTCTTCTCGCTGGCGGCGGGGTTTCTGAAGCCGACGATGGGCCGGCTCGAGGTCCTGGGCACGGACGTCGCGAGGATCTCGGAGCTGCGGGGTCGGTTCGCGATGCTCCCGCAGGACGCCGCGCTGCAGAAGGACGTGCCGGTCATCGACCAGCTCATCATGTTCTGCCGGCTCAACGGCCTCGCGTACCAATCCGCGCGCGCGGCGGCTCAGGAGGCGCTCGAGTTCGTCGGCCTCGGCGACGTCGGCGGACGTACCGCAGGTGCGCTGTCCCACGGCATGGCCAAGCGGGTCGCGGTCAGCCAGACCGTCCTCGGCAACCCCGAGGTGGTCTTCCTCGATGAGCCGACGGCCGGTCTCGACCCGGACAACGCCCGCAGCCTGCGCGAGCTCATCCGCCGCATGCGCGGCGAGGGGCGCACGGTCATCCTCTCGAGCCACAACCTGCAGGAAGTCCAGGACCTGTGCGACGAGGTGGCGATCCTCCACCACGGCCGGGTTGTCGAACAGGGTTCGATGGCGGAGCTGACCGGCACCGGTTCACTCCTACGCGTCAAGCTCGCCCGCCCCCTCACGGACGCGGCGGGCCACGCGCTCGCGAGCCGTCCGACGATCGCCGAGATCGAGACGTCCGGCGAGACCGAGTTCAACGTCCGCTTCGTCGAACCGGCCCCTGGAGGCCTCGACGCCGCCATGGGGGACCTCTACACCACCCTCGGCGAGCATGGGCTCTGGCCGCGTCAGGTCCTGGAGGGCGCGAGCCTCGAGTCGCGCTTCCTGCAGATCACGGGCGGCACCTTCGACGGCGCGTCGAGTACCTAGCGTTCCGGGCTCCCGTCAGATTGCCTCACATGCTCTGGACGTCCGCGTTCCCGTCGGCGTCGCCCTGCCTGGTTCCGCTACTTCGCCCGGATGCAGTAGAGGTAGTTGTCCGACCGCAGGTACATGGTGTCGCCGACGATCGCAGGGGAGCCGTTGAACTCGCCCTTGTCGTCTTCGAAGACGTTCTTGGCGAGCAGCTTGAACTCGCCGTCGGCGGAGTAGACGTACGTTCCCGCGGTGCGGGTCACGACGTAGAGGCGTCCGGCCGCGAGGGTCGGTGAGGCGTAGATGCCACCGCGGATGCGACCGTCGAGTCGCTTGCGGCTGACGGGCTCGCCGGTCTTCGTGTCGATGCAGGCAGCCATCCCGCGTGAGTCGACGAGATAGAGACGGCCGCTATCCACGACTCCGGACGGGACGTCGGCGGACAGCTTGGACTTCCACGCGACCCGCTCCTGGCCTTCGCCGAGCTCGGTGCCGATACGGATCGCGCAGCCGGCACCGCCCATGCCGCCGAACGAGTAGACGAGATTGCCGTCGGAGACGGGCGTCGGATTCGGTGTGCCGCGGGACCCCGTCGCCGCCGTCCAGCGGACCTTGCCGGTCTTCGCGTTCAGTCCGACGACCTCGCCGGCCAGGGGCATGACCACCGTGAGCTCGTCCCCGCTGCCGACGACGGCGGGCGAGGCGCCCGACCCGCGGATCTTCGACGTCTCGTACTTCCAGACCGGCTTGCCGGTGCGCTTGTCGAGTGCGTGGACCGCGTTGCTCGCATCCGCCGCGTTCACGATCACGAGGTCGCCGGCGAGGACGGGGCTCGCACCCGCGCCCCAGTGCCCGCCTCCGCCGCCAAACCCTCCGCGTCCGCCAAACCCCCCGCGACCACCACCGCCCCGACGTTCCCCGCCACCCTCGCGTTCACTGCCGGGCTTCGCCTTGCCGTCGCCGACGCTCTGCTGCCAGAGCTTCTTGCCCGCGAGGTCGTAGGCGACGACCCCCGTCCGGCCGAAGAACGCGCAGATACGCTCACCGTCAGTGATGGGGGTCTGGCTCGCGTAGCCATGCTCCGCGACCATCCCGCCGTACTCGTCCTCGTTGACGACCGACTTCTCGGCCCGGTCCCAGATGACCTTGCCCGTCTTGCAATCGATGCACACCAGGTGTCGCCGCAGATCCTCGACCCAGCCCGGGTCGTCGGCGTCCATGCCGTAATCCGAGTAGCAGGTCACGTAGACCCGGTCCCCCAGGACGATGGGGCTCGACGATCCCACGCCGGGGATCCGGGTCCGCCAGACGCGGTTCTTCGTATCACTCCACTCCAGTGCGGGCTTGGCGTTGGCGGCCACGCCGGAGCTTCCGGGTCCGCGGAACCCGGGCCATGCCGGCGTTTTCTGCTGGGCGGGGGCGAAGGAGACGATCAGGACGAGGGCGATGATCCGGGACATTGGTTTCCTCCACGGGGACAACCATCGGAGTGGGGGCGGCATTTCGTCTTCGCCAGCCCGGACCTCCAGAGCGTGTGAAGGATCTGCTCTGGATGGGAGCGCGGACCTCCAGGTCCGCTCTGGTTCCGGATCCGGCATCGCCGCCAGAGCGGACCTGGAGACCTGCGCTCCCGCTGAGGAGATGGACTGCGGTCAGCCCTCCAGCGCTCGCCGGACGACGTCCTCGTCCGCGACCTCGGGCAGGGTCAGGTCCAGGCCGGCCACCGCTTCCTGGGCCCGGGTGGCGGCGTACACCGCACCCGGGTTGCGGGCCCAGGCGCGACGGGCGAGCCCGTTGGCGACGTCCCAGGACAGCATCGCGGACGCACGACGCGCCGCGTCCGCGGAGCCGTCGAGGACGAGGCCGAAGCCGCCGTTCACGACCTCGCCCCAGCCCACGCCACCGCCGTTGTGAAGCGAGACCCAGGTCGCACCGCGCATCGCGTCGCCGACGAAGTTGTGGACCGCCATGTCGGCGCAGAACCGGGAGCCGTCGCGGATGTTCGCCGTCTCGCGCCAGGGGGAATCCGTGCCGGAGACGTCGTGGTGGTCGCGACCGAGGACGATCGGGGACGTGATCATGCCGGACGCGATGGCGTCGTTGAAGGCGTGCGCGATGTTGCGGCGTCCATCATGGTCCGCGTAGAGGATGCGGGCCTGCGACCCGACCACCATCTGGTTCTCCTGCGCCTGGTGGATCCATCGGACGTTGTCCAGCATCTGCTGTCGGATCTCGTCCGGAGCGTTCTTGGCTTGCGCCTCGATGACCTCGGCGGCGATCCGGTCGGACGTGCTCAGGTCGTCCGGGTCGCCGGACGTGCACACCCAGCGGAACGGTCCGAACCCGTAGTCGAAGCAGATCGGACCCATGATGTCCTCGACGTACGACGGGTAGCGGAACCCACCCGCGCCGTCCGAGACGTCGGCGCCCGCCCGCTCGGCCTGAACGAGGAACGCGTTCCCGTAGTCCCAGAAACGCATGCCGCGCTCGGCGAGAGTGTTGACTGCGGAGACGTGGCGCCGCAGCGTCGCGTGGACCGCGTCCTTGAACCCGTCGGGGTCGTCTCGCATGAGCTGTCGCGACTGGTCGAACGACATCCCCGCCGGGTAGTAGCCCCCCTGGTACGGATTGTGGAGCGACGTCTGATCGGAGCCGAGGTCGATCGCGACGTCGTGGTCGACGAAGTGCTCCCACAGGTCGACGACGTTGCCTTGGTACCCGATGGAGACCGCCTCCTTCGCAGCCACCGCCGCCTCGACGCGCTCGACCAGGCGTCTCAGGTCGCTGAAGACCTCCATGATCCAGCCCTGCTCGTGGCGCTTTCGGACCGCGGCTGGAT
The DNA here is from genome assembly GCA_002687715.1 of Planctomycetota bacterium. Lineage (GTDB taxonomy): Bacteria > Planctomycetota. Next base: position 4,106 of record NZBC01000241.1, read on the forward strand.
TGACCTCGGCGACGATGCCGACCGCGCCTGCGATGACGGCGGCCTTTCCCTGGGCGCCGCTCATTCCGCCGAGCCCGGACGTCACGAAGGTCTTGCCCGCGAGCCCGTCCTCACCCGTGCCGAGGTAGAGGCGTCCGGCGTTGAGGACCGTGATGGTCGTTCCGTGCACGATCCCCTGCGGGCCGATGTACATGAACGACCCCGCGGTCATCTGCCCGTACGAGGTCACGCCCAGCGCGTGCATCCGTTCATAGTCGTCGAGGGACGAGGTGCTCGGGATCACCATGCCGTTGGTGAGCACGACGCGCGGGGCATCGGCGTGCGACGGGAACAGCCCGGCCGGGTGACCGGAGTAGAGGACGAGCGTCTGCTCTTCCGTCATCTCCGACAGGTAGCGCATGGTGAGCAGGTACTGCGCCCAGTTCTGGAACACGGCGCCATTGCCGCCGTACGTCACGAGTTCGTAGGGGAACTGCGCCACCGCCGGGTCCAGGTTGTTCTGGACCATGTGCATGATGGCGGCGGCTTGCCGACACTGCGTCGGGTACTCACCAATGGGGCGGGCGTGCATCGCGTATTGCGGACGGAACCGCCGCATGTAGATGTGGCCGTCCGCCTCGAGCTCCCGTGCGAACTCGGGCGCGAGTGACTCGTGCCACGACTTCGGGAAGTAGCGCAGCGCGTTGCGCAGCGCGAGCACCCGTTCGGATTCGGAGAGCTCGATTCGGTGGGGCGGCGCGCGGTCCACGTCCGTAGCCTCGGCCGGCGCGTCCGGAATGGCGGCGGGGATCCCCTGCCGGATCTCGTCCTGGAAATTCTGCATTGGCTCGGCCTCGCGATCGTCCGTCCGAACCCTATCCAGCTGTCTTGGTGGCCGAAAGGGGGAGGATCCTGCCGAAGGCGAGGAAACCGACCAGGTAGACCGCGCCAGCGACCACGACCACCCACGTGAACCCGATGTCCATGGCGAGCACGACGGCCGCCAGTGACGAGAACACGGAGAGGAAGCCGTTGATCGCCCAGCCCCAGGGGATCAGCGCGGGCGCTAAGCGATCGAGCGCACGGACGCCCAGCGGGAACGGGAATCCGAGCATGAACGCGAGCGGCGCCAGCAACGCGAGGGCCGCGATGACCCGCACCGGGAACGCGGCGTCGAGCAACGAGTCGAAGACGACGCCCGTGAGCCAGAGCTCGAGTCCGGTCGTGATCAGGATCCCGACCAGGACCTTGGTCATCGTCGACTGCGTCGGCTCCGGAATCCGCGATGAGACGAGCGCGCCGAGGCCCGACATCGCCAGCATCCCGCAGAGCACCACCGAGAGCGCATAGGTCGGATGCCCGAGGAACAGCACGAAGCGCTGCATCAGCCCGATCTCGATGAACATGAAGCCCATACCCAGCGCGGCGAAGTAGACGAACACACGTCCTCGGGGCAGCGCTGGGTCCTTCGCCTTGAGCTTGCGCACTGGGAGGATGATGAGCACGAACGCGAGCGCGACGATCTGCAGCATCGACGCGAAGAGCACGAGGTGTCCGACCGGGAAGTCAGGGTGGTACTCGGTGTCCCAGCGGTTGTTGCCGGTCCACGAATCCCAGAACTTCGACAGCCGGGAGTAATTGAAGAAGAACGGCTTGTCGTCGCGGCTGGGTGACAGGTCGTAGAAGTACTCGTCGACGAACTCCGTGCGCTCGTCGTCCGTGCCCCGCAACACGATCTCGAAGTCCTTCTGGACCTGAACGAAGTGAGTGCCGTCGGCCTTGCGTGTGGCGACGAACGCGTCGCGATGGCGGGCGAGCTCCTCCCGGACCGCGTTCTGGGTCCCGACGTCGGTGGGGATCGGCCGGACCATCGCTTCGAGTGCGGTATCGGATTCGGTCTGCTTTCCGTCGATGGCGAGACGGATCGCCTGGTTGTACTCGACGTGCAGCGCCTCGGGGAACGGCGCGGTGGGGAGGTGCTTCTGCACCAGTGCGAGGATCACCTCGCGGGCCAGATGCTGGATGAGCAGGTCGGGCGTGTTGCCCTTGCCGTACGGCCCGCCGCGAGGCCGGCCGGGGTCGAACACCATGCCCATGAACCGCTGGAGCTTCGCGAAGTCGCGGAGGCTCTGCAGCTCGGGCTCGGTGATGGGCCCTTTCCTGATCATCGTCGACGCCCAGCCGTGGGCCTGGAGGATCGCGACGTGCTTCCACGGTTCCGCGACATCCAGCTCCTCGAGCGCGGTGCGCACGATGTTGGCAAGCCGGATCGACTCGCGGGGCCGCTTCGGCGACGTGAGGAGGAACCGCGAGTAGTTGATGTAGCCGCCGGGTTTGAGCCGGGCGTACATGTCCTTCACCGCCTCGACGGTGTAGAGGTAGCTCTCGCTGAGCGTGTATGCGCCCGTGTTGAGGGCGGTATAGGTGTCGACGCCGCTGAGCTGGATGAGGTCGAAAGAGTGGTCCTGCCCGCGCAGGAACGAGCGGCCTTCAGCGTGGACGAGGTCCACTTTCGGGTGGGTGAAGAGGTGGCCGATGTAGTCGGCGTAGTCCTCTTTGACCATCTTGATCATCGCTGAGTTGATGTCGGCCGCGATGATCGACTTCGCATCGTGATAGAGCGCGATCATCACGTCGACCCCGCCGCCGCATCCGATGACGAGGACCTCGTGGTCTTTCCGCCCGGCGGCCTTCAGGGCGACGTACGCCGTGCCGGCCTGGGTGTCGTCGAGACCGGCGAAGCTCTTCACGTCGACGGCGTTCTCGTACAACGCCGTTGGCGCGGTGCCGTCTTGGGTCACGCCGCGGATGGGGATGTCGAGCCGGAAGTCGATGTCGCCGACCTGGCCGCCGAGCACCATGTGGTGCACTTTCGGCCGCGAGACGTCGACCTGCGCGGTGGCGCTGTGGATCGTTCGGTCAGGCGTCCCGCCCGGGAAGAGCGTGGGGACCTCCTTGTGGGGTGCGAACGGGACATCCCACGTCACCGCCCCGGTGATGAAGCAGATCGCGAGCGCAAGCGCGGCGACAGTCGCTCCGCCATGACCGAGCCGCGACTTCGTCTGGGGCCAGACGAACGCGAGTCCACCGGCCATCGCGATGAACGCTGACAGCATGACGACCGACGTCGACCCGAACTCCGCGAGCAGCAGGGGCGCAATGCCCCCGCCAGCGGCCGACCCGAGCAGATCGGAGAAGTAGAGCTGCCCCACGTGCTTCGGGTTGCGAGTCAGCACGACGCCGATAGCGAACCCGGCAAAGAGGAACGGCACGGCGAGGATCGCGTAGATCCCAAGCAGGTAGAGGAAGTTCGCGGGTTCTCGCCAGATCTCGAGGGAGTCCATGCGCATCCGCGTCACCGCGAAGAACGCGAGCGCGATCCCGGCGCCGTAGATCGTCGCGCACCGACCGGCGATTCTTGCCGTCCCGCCCTTCTCGCCGAGGCGCATCACCGTGATGAAGCTGCCGGACGCGCCGAAGCCGACAAGCGCGAGCGAGATGACCATGTAGGCGAAGTGGTGCCACATGATGATCGCGAACACGCGCGTGAGGGCGATCTGCAGCAGCAGCACCGACATCGCGGTCAGGAATAGCCCGGCGCGGAGCGAGCCGAGTCGGGATTCCTGGGAGTCAGGCATGGTCAGCTCGTAGAAGCTGCGGCGTGCTTTCGTTCGAAACGGGGCGACAGCATACCGGTGGGTCCGGGCCGCGGTTAGGGTCGCGAACCCATGACCACCGGCGAGCGCCCCGAGAACCGACTCGCGCGGGAGAAGAGCCCCTACCTTCTCCAGCACGCACGAAACCCTGTCGACTGGTTTCCCTTTGGACCTGAAGCCCTCGAGAAGGCGCGCTCGGAGGACAAGCCGATCTTCCTGTCGATCGGCTACAGCACGTGTCACTGGTGTCACGTCATGGAGCGCGAGTCGTTCGAGAACACGGCGGTAGCGGCCGTCATGAACGAGCACTTCGTCAACATCAAGATCGACCGCGAGGAACGCCCCGACGTCGACCAGGTGTACATGCAGGCAGTGGTGGCGATGACCGGGCAGGGCGGCTGGCCCCTGTCGGCGTGGCTGACGCCGGACCTCGAGCCGTTCTTCGGTGGGACGTACTTCCCCCCCGACTCCCGGTGGGGCCGCCCCGGATTCACAGAGCTTCTTCTCGGCATCGCGCGCACGTGGTCGGAGCGCCGCGGCGAGATCACCAGGAGCAGCGAGAAGCTGATGGAGACGCTTCGCCGGACGTCAGGGGACGGCGGCGAGTTGTCGGACGATGTCCTTGCCCGATGCGCCCGGGATCTCGAGACCAGCTTCGACGCGACGTGGGGTGGCTTCGGCGGGGCGCCCAAGTTCCCCCGTCCGTCCGCGCTCGCATTCACCGCTCACCGGGCGTCCCGCGTCGCATGGGCGTCCGCGCCGATGATGCTCGACAAGACGCTCGAGATGATGTGGCGCGGCGGCATGTACGACCACGTCGGAGGCGGCTTCTCTCGCTATTCCACCGATAGGAAATGGCTCGTCCCCCACTTCGAGAAGATGCTCTACGACAACGCGATGCTCGTGCACGCGTATCTCGACGCGCACCTGCGCTCGGATCGCACCGACTTCGCCGACGTCGTGCGCGACGTGCTGGCGTTCGTCGAGCGGGAGATGACCCACGCCAGGGGTGGCTTCTACTCCGCGCAGGACGCGGATAGCGAGGGGGTCGAAGGCAAGTTCTACGTCTTCACGCCGGACGATCTCGAGGCTGCGGTGGGCGCGGACGACGCCGCGTTCCTCACCACGGTCCACGCCACCAGCGACGGCGGCAACTTCGAGGGCAGCAACATCCTGTGGTGGCCCCGGTCTCCGGAGGAGGTCGCGATGTCCGAAGGCATCACCGTTGACGCGCTGATGAAGCGTCATCGCGACGTGCGTGGCCGTCTCTACGAGTGGCGCGAGCAGCGCATCCGCCCCGGCCTCGACGACAAGGTCCTGACCTCGTGGAACGGTTTGATGATCGGGGCCTGTGCGCGTGCCGGCGCCGCCCTCGGCGATCCGGCCTACGTCGAGATGGCGGAGCGCGCCGCGACGTTCATCGAGGAGGATCTTCGTGACGCCGACGGCACCCTGCTCCGCCGCTGGCGCGACGACGAGGCCCGCTACGAGGCGTCCCTCGACGACCACACCTTCTTCGCCCACGGCCTGCTGGACCTGTTCGGTGCCACCGGGTCGTCACGATGGCTCGCCCGGGCGGTGGAGCTCCTGGACGAGATCGAAGCTCGCTACGCCGATGCCGACGGCGGATACTGGTTCGCCACCGCGAGCGACGACCTCGTCGTTCGGATGAAGGAGTCCTACGACGGCGCGCTGCCGTCCGGCAACAGCATGCAGGCGCTGTTGCTGACCCGGCTCGGCGCGCTTCTCGATCGCGACGACCTCCGCGAGAAGGCGGCTGCGACCGTCCGGGTGTTCGCGACGTCGCTGTCGCGGGTGCCGGAGGGCTACCCGTTGATGCTCTGCGCGCTGGCGGAGGCGGACGAGCCGCCGAGGACGCTCTTCGTCGTCGGCGATCCGGAGTCGGAGGCGTTCCGGGCCGACTTGCTGCGGGCGCATCGCGCCTTGATGCCGGGTCGGCTGGTGATCCCGGTGCTGAACGCCGAGCGCGACGCGCTCGAAAGCCTGGGAGTCCCGCTGCACGGGAAGACCGCCGGGGCCTGGCTCTGCGAGGACGCGGCCTGCAAGCCTTGGTGATCGGCGCCCGGCGGACCTGAGCTGACGTGCGGTGCAGCTACACGCTGCGCCGCTTGAGCTTCACTGCCTCGAGGACCTCGGGGTGGGCCTGATAGAGCTGACGTAGGTCCTGGGCCGTGCGCAGGCTCGCCCATGCGCCGAGTGCGCACAGCGTCCAGATCACCGCAGATGCGCCGCCGACCATGCTCGATCCGGTGACGACGGATACGATGGAGGACAGGGAAGCGAGCGTTGCTGCGATCGCAATGAACGTCGTCCAGCCGACGGGGCGCAGTGCGAGCTGCATCGCACCAATGACCAGCAGCGAGGAGATGCCGACCGTGACGGTCACCAGACCGAGAAAAAGCGGTTCTCCTGACCATATCCCGGGTGTCTGAAGTGTCCTTCAGCCTGTGAAATGCGGGGCGAGAGTGACCAGTGGAGTGCCCGGAAA